>JBEKJM010000004.1:0-66314 GCA_050011215.1 Nitrososphaerales archaeon | reverse complement strand
CCGCGGGTGGTCGAAGACATCAGGAGGCTCGGCGCCAAGGCGGGCGAGGCGTTCAACACGACGGTCGAGGGCCTGCTCACCTCTGACCTCAAGCTGATAGAGGGTTCTGCCGCCCTGGTCGCCGAGACGCTGAAGATGGAGAAGGAGGTCACCCACGAGATGCTCGAGTCGGGCGAACACGGGTACGCCAGGGTCCTTGCGTCCCAGTTCGCACAGCTGGCGCGCTATTGCAACACCATAATCGAGATAGCGTCGCACAGGCTCCTGAGAAAGAGCAGCAAAGTGGCGACGATCCAGAGGTAGGGTGTGATGCGGATCAGTCGGCAGCGGTGGTGAATTCCAGCATCTCCTCTACCGGAAACTGCGCCGCTCCGGCGAAGAGCTCATGCGACCTGTGACCTGCCAGGTCGCTCCTTGGCACGGTCAGCCTGCACGTCTCGCAGAAGACGAATTCGGCGTTGACGAGAGACCTCTGCTCGAAGCAGTCGCCAGAAATCCTATCGTAGAAGATGGGCCTGCCGTAGTTGAGGCTCCCCGAGGTGTGGCACTCCCCCAGGTGGGGCTGCACGTCGAGGGGGTACCAGCCTTGGCAGTTGCTGCAGATCCTCTCTACCTGGAAATCTCTGGCGAACGCTTCGCAGGGCTCACTGGAGGCCGGTACCCCCCTGTTGTGATATCTGCCACCAGGATAATCGCACGTGCCGAGACGGTTTAGCTGAGGATATGGCCGCCAGTGTAGGCAGTCGGAGCAACGTCTCACGCCGAAGCGCTGCACAGAATCTGAAGGTGACGAGTTGCTATTGAAGGTTCGCTATTGTCGCCCGAGGCCAATATTCGAAGCAACTTCGCCCGGCCCCCAGTGGACAGGGAACTCGATGTCGTACCAGTCCTCGAGCTTCCGAAGGACGTTCACCACGTTCTTCTCGCTCATCATGATGTCCATGTGATGAATCAGAGTCAACGCTTCGAGGACTTTCCTGATCACCTTGGGGCCGAACGGTGCCGACTTGATCGTGTTGTAGGTGCTGGTCCGCTCCTCTTCGGTGAGTTCCTTTTGGTAGTAGCGCTTGAGCGTCTGTTCGAGATTCCTGGAGGCGTCGGCAAAGCACTTCTCCGCGCTCGAGTAGCCGTAGAAGCAGTTGCGGCAGTCGGAACCAAGCAGCTCCCTCATCGGTCCCCTCTCGTTCACCCGGAAGTGCCTGAGAGCTTGGACGTAGCCATCGCGCTTGAGTTCCTCCGAGACCTTGTACACGGCGCCTACGGTCAGTTCGCGCGGGAATGCCCGGTTGTAGATGTCGTTCACCGACGAGCCCGTACCAGAGCAGAGCGACTCCATCACGAGCTCCTCGGTCTGCGTCGGGGTCTCCTCGAGGTGGCTTTCGAGTCTCTCCTTCAGGGCCGCGCCGTCCACCGTATACTCCCCGAAGGCCCCTCCCCGCGACGGAGCGTCGCCCGTGTCGCGCAGGCCATTCATGACCTCGGAGACGAGCTTCGGGCCGCAGCTGGTCATGATGGTGATTGACTGAACGGAAACAGGGGGGTGGGCCCGGTCCAGGTCACCGAGGGCGTAGGCGAGGGCCCACAGGATGGCGAGTTCCTTGCTGCGCCAACTCCTCCTGACGAACCAATTGAACATCCGGAGGGCCCTGATCGTCTCCGCCCTGCTGGTCAGGTAGCAGAGCTGGCCGTTCCTCGTCTTCTTCAGGCCCAGTGCGGGGCTGACCAGGTCGAGGACGCGCTCGGCCTCGAGGGAAGTGGGAATGATCATGACCGTGCCGTCGACGCCCTCAGTGACGAATGGAGGCGTCCTGATGTAGGCGTCCTCGCTCCACTGGTCCGGCGAGAAGGACCCGAGAAGGGCCAATGAACACCGGAGGGCCCGGCGTTGCATGGCAACAAAAACGGACCGTCCACATATAGGGATTACCCCTCATTGATTATTCGAATAAGTCGAATAGTGGCTCAGTGCCGTGAGGCGTTGATGATCTGGACGAGCTTGGCCGCTACCTCACGGGAGGTTCCTGTCACGGCCTCGGCCTTCCTCGCCGGCGAAGCCATCTTCCTCAGCTCCTCCACCGAGGTCAGCGACCCCTTCAGGCCGACCTCGTCCGGGCTGAACCCGAGTTCAGTCATGCCCCAGACCGTGGATTTGTACTCCTTCTCGGCCCACCTCTTTCGCCGGAAGTCGGGGAACCTGGGGGCGTTGCACCCCAGCTCGACGCTGACCAGCGCGGGCAGCTCAGTCTCAACGACCTCGTAGCCCCCTTCGATGCTCCTCTTCGCGACGAGTTTCGAGTCTTTGACCTCGACTTCGATTGCGTAGGTCACTCGGGGGATGCCGAGCCATTCGGCGATGCTCGCAGGGACCTGTTCGGTGCTGCCGTCGGACGATGCCTCGCCACACAGGACGAGGTCATACTCCTGGAGTTTCTTCAGCGCGGCAGCGAGGACACGGGAGGTTGCATAGGTGTCGGCCATGGCGAAGCCCCTGTCGCTCAAGAGGATTGCATCGTCCGCTCCCATTGCGACGGCGAGCTTCAGGAACGGGTCGAACGAGGGGGGCCCCATCGTCATGGCAGTCACGGAGCCTCCGTGCTTGTCCTTCAGGAGGAGCGCGGCCTCGAGCGCGTTCTTGTCAGCGTCGTTGATCTCGTTCTCGACCCCCTCCCTGGCTACGGCCTTCGTCACCTCGTCGAACCTGATCTGCTCAACCTTGGGCGTGACCTTCAGGCAGACTACGTATTTCATCCATCCATCCCCTTCGATGCTTGAAGCGCTGAGATCAGTTCAGGCACGATTTCGAATAGGTTGCCCGTCACGCAGTAGTCCGCGTGTTTGAAGATCTGGGCGTTCGGGTCGGAGTTGATCGCGATTACAGTCTTGGCGTCCCTTATCCCCGAAACGAAGTGAGCCGCCCCGCTGACTCCTGCCACGATGGCGAGTTCGGCGTTCACCCCATAGCCTGTGGCGCCGACGACCCTCTCCCGCGGTGCCAATCGCTTGTCGGCCAGGGGCCTTGAGACTCCAAGGCTGGCTCCGAGGGCCTGCGCGAGCTTCTGCGGCAGGACAAGATCCCCTTTCGTCCCCAGCCCTGCGATGACAATCCGTTCGGCCCGGCTGATGTCCTCGGTCTTTGTGATCGACCTCTCGAGAACCCGGCATTTTACATCGGCCTCCGTGATGTTGACCTCGACCGGCTCCACTCTGCCGATGCCCGAGTCTCTGGGAGGGAGTGGCTTGAACACCCCTGGTCTGACCGTGGCCATCTGAGGCCACTTCTTGCACTTGCAGACCGCGACGATGCTTCCTCCAAAGCCAGGGACGGAACCGAAGAGGGTCCCTGTCTCCTTGTCGACGTCCAGGTCCACCACGTGGGCCATCAGACCGGCTCCAAGACGCACAGCGAGGCTCGCGGCAAGGCTGGTGCCGTTGTGGGTCCCCCCGATGAGGACGATCGCTGGGTTCCTTTCGATGACGAGCGGGAGCAACACCTTCAGGTAGGCCTCGACGGTGCAATCCTTGAGCAGGGGCGAATCTGCTAGAAGAATGACGTCGGCGCCCCGCTTGGTGGCCTCGTCGGCGATTCCTGACACATCGTGTCCTAGCAGGAGAGCGACAACAGAGACTCCGAGCCTGTCAGCAATCTCCCTCGCCTTGCCCAGGACTTCCAGCGAGACCCCTTCCAGCACGCCGTCGGTCTGTTCCAAGAAGACTAGAATGTCCTTTCCCTTTTCGCGCTGCTGCGCCTGGGCTGCCAACCTACACTCCGCCCGCGTCTAGCCCCAGTGCCCGGGCGATCACTTCCGATACGTCCATCACCCCCAGACTGACACCGGCCGTCTTGGCGCTGTCCTCGAAGTTCTGTATGCAGTACGGGCACGACGTCACTATCTGCGATGCGCCCGTATCCGCTGCCTGCTTCACCCTGTGCATGCTGGGCCGCTCGCCCTCCTGGTCGACCCACATCCCCCCTCCTCCGCCTCCGCAACACAGCGCGTTCGCCTTGCTGTCGCCCATCTCAGAGAGTTCTACCCCTGGGATGCTCTCCAGAAGCTTCCTCGGTTCCTCGTAGACCCCGTGGTACCGGCCGAGATAACAGGGGTCGTGGTAGGTGACTGCGGCACCACCGTCCAGCCGGCCTGGGCTGAGCGACCCTTTGTCGAGGAGCCCAGCCAGGAACTCTGTGTAGTGGAGGGCGGTCGGTATGCTGCCGTACTTCGGATAGACCGACCTGAACATGTTGAAGCAGTGAGGAGAAACGGCGATGATGGCCTCCGCACCAGACTTTGCGAAGCTCTGGATGTTCGCCTGCACCAACTCTTCGAGGAAGGCCTCCTCGCCCATCTGGTAGACGACGTCTCCGCAGCAGCTCTCACCGCCGAGGACAGAGAAGTCGACGCCGACCTTGCCGAGGATTGAGGCTAACGAACGGGTCACGTGCTGCAGCCTCGGGTCGAATGAGGAGGCGCAGCCGACGTAGAGGAGGTATTTCGCCGGCTTGTCAGTGTTGATACTCAGCCCCTCGGCCCACTTGCCTCTGTCAGCCTTCTTCCCGCCCCAGGGGTTCGCATCCTCGTACACGCCCCAGAGCGCACTCTCCAGCTTCTGCGGGACCTTCTTGCCTTCGTACGCGGCGACCCTGAGTGCATGGATGGTGTCGGTGATCTTCACGCCACGAGGGCACCCCACCTCGCAGAGCTTGCAGGTGGCGCAGTACCAGAGCCGATGGTCGCCGATGACGGATTCCCTCACGCCGAGCTGCGAGCCGCGGATTAGGCTCCTGATGGGAACGCCTGCCGGGCAGACTGCCGTGCAGGTCCCACATTGGTAGCAGAGCGAGAGCTTATCGTCCGACGCACTCTCGACTCTCTGGGTGAAGGATGGTTCCAGTTTCATTGGGACCTCACCGTCATCCTGATCTTGGTAGTTGTGGACGAGAGTTCCTCTGGCGGGAGGGCCCTGATTATGCGATCCATCTCCTTGACCTTGTCAGCGAAGCGCTTCGGCTCTGCGGCGCTTACCCACCAGAGCTGGAGTCTTTCTGGGTCGACGCCCCGCGCCTTGAGCATGACCTTCCACCTGGCGACCCTCTTCTCAGTCTGAGAGTTCGCGTTGATGTAGTGGCAGTCTCCGGGATGGCATCCTGTCACGAGGACGGCTCCAGCACCCTTCGAGAAGGCGTAGAGGACGAGCCTCTGAGAGACTCTCCCGGAGCACATGGTCCTGACGACCCGCGAGTTGGATGGATACTGGATCTTCATTATTCCGGCCAGGTCGGCCCCAGCGTAGGAGCACCAGTTGCAAGCGAAGATCAGGACCTTGCTCTGAGGCCCTTCCTCGAGGGCGGCGTCTATCTGTGACATGATCTGGCCGTCGGTGAAGTCCTCCTGCCTGAGGGCGCCCTCCACCGAGCACTCCGCCACGCAGGTCCCGCAACCCGCGCACATCGCGGTGATGAACTCAATGCTCTTGCCCTGCTCTCCCCTTATCGCGTTGTAGGGGCAGACGGGGATGCACCGCCCGCACTTCGTGCACCTCGCAGGGTCGACGACCGCGATGAAGGGTTCCCGTTCGATCTCCTTCTTGGAGAGTATCGTCGACGCCTTGGCCGCGGCCGCAAGGGCCTGAATCGAGGACTCCTTGACGCTCTTCGGGTACTGGCACGTGCCTGCCAGCATCACGCCCTGCACAACCGATTCCGCCGGACCGAGCTTCGGGTGGCTCTCCAGGGCGAAGCCCTGCTGGTCCGTGGGGACCTTGAGCTGGTGCATCACCCCCTCCTCTTCGTTCACGGGTGCCATCCCGACGTTCAGGACGACGAGGTCTGTGGGGAAGTCGGCTTCCGTGCCGAGGAGTTCGTCCTTCATGATCAAGTTCCCGCCTTCGAACTTGATCGAGTCCTGGGGGCAGAGGTCCTGCGGGTACTGGAGGAACGAGACGCCCTTGCGGGACGCAACCTCGTACTCCTCCTCCCCGAACCTGGCAAAAGTCCTGATGTCCTTGTAGAACACGTTGACGTTGTTGCCCATGTCCTTCAGACGTATCGCCTGGTTGATCATGGTCTGGCAGCAGTATCGGGAGCAACCCATCTCGCCGTTCCTCGAGCCGACGCAAGAGATGATCGAGACGTTCTTCTGTGGCCCGACGCTTTCGATGGACTTCTCGAGCTCCAGACTGGTCACCACCGATGGGTTCCTTGAGTAGTCGAACTCGGTGGGGGTGTACGGCCGGGCGCCTGTGGCAAGCACTACGGTTCCCACGTCCAGGTCGGAACCGTCCGTTAGGTGGGCGTGGTAGTTCCCCACGAAGCCTGTGATGCTTTCGACTCGCGTCGAGGTGTGGACGGAAGCCCCGCTCCTGCGGAGCCTGTCCAGTTCGAACCCGAGGAGCAGGTTGGCACTCACCCCGCTGGGCGCGACTTCTCCCAGTTCGAGCAGCAGGCCTCCCAGCCTGTCGCCCCTCTCGACGAGGTGCGTCTCGAACCCTTGTTCAGCGAGGTTCGCCGCCGCGGTGATTCCTGCGACGCCTCCGCCCACTACCAGGGCCTTCTGTGTGACCGGAAACTTCATCGGAGTGAGAGGCTTCATCTTCGACGCCTTCAGGACGGCCATCTTCACCATGTCCTTGGCCTTCCGGAGCGCCCCGTCCCGGTCTTCCTTGTGGACCCAGGAATCCATGTTTCTTACGTTCGCCATCTCTAGGAGGTACTTGTTCAGGCCGGCCCGGTCGAGGGAGCCCTGGAAGGTTGAGTAGTGGGTCTTGGGAGAGCAGGCCGCGACCACGACCCTGTTGATTCCCTTGTCCCTGATGACTCCGCTGATGTCGTTCAGCGTGTTGGCGGCGCAGGAGTAGGTCTGGTCCTGCGAGTGGACGACGTTCGGCAGCGTTCTTGCATAGCTCACCAGTTCCGGCAGGTCGACGACGCCGGCTATGTTCGAACCGCAGTGGCACGCGAAGACCCCGATTCGGGGCTCGCCCTCGGAGCTGAGCGGAACGACATTCAGTGGCTCGGGCCAGGACCTCGTCTTCAGGTGGGTGAGAGCCTTTGCGACCGCTGCGCCTCCCTCGAGAACGCTATCGGGTATGTCCTTCGGCCCCGTGCTGCAGCCCGCGAGGTAGACACCCTCCCTCGTGCTGGTGACGTACTCGCCCGACTCCTCCATAGACTCAAAGAAGCCGTCGTCCGCCACATCAATGCCCAAGGCCGAGGCGAGGGCAGCGGAGCTCCTCGAGGGCACAGCCGCTGTGGCGAGCACCACCATGTCGTACTCCTTCTCGGCGTTCAGCTCGCCAGTCTCCGTATTCTCGAAGGAGACCTTCAGTGTCGCTCCCGAGGGTCTGACTCTGGCCGGCCTCCCCCTGGTGAAGTTCACGCCGCTGTCGCGGGCCCTGTCGTAGAACTCGTCGAAGCCCTTCCCGAAGGCACGGATATCCATGTAGGCTACGTCGACGTTCTCGATCCCGTGGTCCTTGAGTTGGTACGATTCCTTGATCGTGTACATGCAGCAGATCCTGGAGCAGTACTTCACGAACCTCTGGTCTCTGGAGCCGGCGCAGAGGACGAAGAGGACGTTCCTGGGATGCTTACCGTCGGAGGGCCGGACTATCTCTCCCAGGCTCGGCCCCGAGGCCTGCAGGAGCCTCTCGAGCTCCATCGAGGTTAGGATGTCCGGGTGCTTCCCATAGCTGAACTCGGTCAGGAGTTCGGGGTTGAGCAGGTCGAAGCCGGTCGCCACGACCACGGCGGCCGCCTTCACTTCGTGCGTCTTCGGCATCATGTTGAAGTCGATCGCGTCGGGTCCACAGGCGTCCGTGCAGCGGCTGCAGGGCAGGTAGTTCGGGGGCCTGTTCAGGCAGTGCTCGGCGTCTATCACGTACGCCCCGGGGACCGACTGCTCGATTGGGATGTAGATTGCCTTTCTCGCAGACATGCCCACGTCGAACTCATTCTCGAGGCCGATGGGGCAGACAGGGACGCATTCGGCGCACCTCGTGCAGGCGTCGGTCACGTACCTCGGGTTCTCCCTGATTCTGACGGTGAAGTCTCCGGCCTCGCCCTTCAAGCCCTGTACCTCAGAGCAGGTGAGGAGCTCGATGTTGGGATGGAGCCCGACGTCGCTCATCTTCGGGGACTCGATGCAGATCGAGCAGTCCAGTGTAGGGAAGTTCTTGTCGAGTACGGACATCTTCCCTCCGATCGTCGGCCCCTTCTCGACGAGGACCACCTTCGCGCCGGCATTGGCGGCGTCGAGGGCGGCCTGTATTCCGGCGATTCCGCCTCCTATGATGACGATCGTGTCCTGCTCAGACAACTCGGTGTGCCTCCTCTGCGCGCTTGGCCAGCTCGAAGCCGGTGTCAAGAGCCTGCGCGTTCAAGTCCTTGGCCTTTGGGAACCTGTCAGCGAGTGCCTTCTTCAGCGCCTCCGGCGAGACCGCCGGGGAGACCGCGGAGAGGCCTCCCAGCATGACCACGTTTGTGAGGATCTTCTTGCCCATCTTCTCGGCCGCCTCCATTGCCGGGATTTCGACGACCCGCCTGACCGGCCCAGCGCTTCTGGGGTGGACGAGCCTCTTCTCGGTCAGGATGATGCCGTCGGGCTTCATGAGTTTGAGGTTCAGGTCGAGGCCCTCCTGGTACATCGTCAGGAGTACGTCGAGCCTGGAGACGAATGGGAAGTCGACCTGGTCGTCGGAGACTATGACGTCTCCCCTCGACCAACCGCCTGTGATGTAGGGGCTGTAACCCTCGGTGACAACGGCCTCTCTCGAGTCGTACATGACTGCGGCCCTGCCGATTATGTGCGCGATGCTAATCGCCCCCTGTCCGCCGATTCCGGTGATGCGGAACTCCCACCTCACTTCCGGGCGCCTCCTGCTGCCTTGACCTTCAGCTCGCTGAGTAGCTCCTGGTAGGACTCCCTCCTCTTGTCGATGAAGTTGCCCAGGACCAGACGGTCGTCCGGGCGCATGGAGATTCCGACCTCCCTCAGGTCGGCGTCGTGGTCGACGACCGACCTTTCCCTGAAGTACTTCATCTCGTCAAGCGCCTCAGGGAAGCCGTTGAGCTCGCCGAATGTTGGGGGGCAGGGAGAGATGACCTCCAAGAAGGTGAACCCCTCCACCTCCATCATGCGCCTGATTGCTTTGTAGACCTGGGTCACGTGCAGGGACGTCCACCGGGCAACGAACGATGCTCCCGCCGCCGCCATTAGGTACGGTACGTTGAAGGGGGCCTCGACGTTCCCGTAGGGGGAAGTGCGGGTCTTGGCGCCTGTAGGCGTCGTGGCGCCGTGCTGGCCGCCCGTCATTCCGTAATTGAAGTTGTTGACCATGATGACGTTCAGGTCGACGTTCCGCCTGGCCGCGTGAATCAAGTGGTTCCCGCCGATTGTGCTGATGTCGCCGTCGCCGGCGATGACGGTCACCTCGAGGTCGGGCTTGACCACAGCGATTCCCGTAGCGAAGGCTATCGCCCTGCCGTGGGTGGTGTGATAGGAATCGAGGTCGAGGTACCCTGAGAACCGGCCGGTGCAGCCTATGCCGGAAACGACGGCGTGCTTGTCCTGGGGGATGCCTGACTTCTCAAGGGCGCGCGTGTAAGCATCGAGAACTATCCCGATGCCGCAGCCCGGGCACCAGATGTGGGGGAGGCGTTCGGTTCGCAGGATTGCGTCTCTCGCGTGGCGCTCTACCTTGATTGCTGGTCCGCCGACCGGCGCTCCCTTGGTGGCCATCAGGTCACCAGCTCCAGCGCGTCTACAATGCTTCTGGGGTCGACGAGCGTTCCCGGCGCGCAGTTGACGCTCGACACCGGGCACTTTGCGCTCTCCCTTACTGGGTGTACCACCTGGCCGTAGTTGACCTCGGGAACGACGAGGGCGTTTACCTTCCGGCTAACGTTCTCGATGGCGTCGTAGGGGAAGGGCCACACGGTGATTAACCTGAGTAACCCCGCCTTGATGCCCTTCGACCGGGCCTTCTTGACAGCGGAAAGGGCAGACCTGGCGGTCGACCCGTAGGCAACGACCGCTACTTCGGCGTCGTCGAGGAACGTCTCTTCCCACTTCCAGATCTCGCTTGCGTGATTCCTGATCTTGCCGAGCAGGTGGTCGATCATCTTCTGTGAGACGGAATAGTCGGTGCTGGGGTATCCCTTGGAGTCGTGGGTGAGGCTCTCGATGTTGACTCGGCAGCCCGTGCCCGTGATCTGCATCGGGAGGAAGTCCTTGGAGTAGTCGAACGGAAGGTCGTGGAGGGCCGCGGACCGACCTGGGTCGGCGACCCGCCTCTCTACGATTTCCACATCCTCCAGTGGCGGAATCCGCAATCTCTCAGACATCATCCCGACGACCTGGTCGGCCATGACGAATACGGGAGTCCGGAACCGCTCGGCCGTATTGAAGGCCTGAATTGTGAGGTCAAAGAACTCCTGGACGCTACTTGGACAGTATGCTATCGTCTCAAGGTCCCCGTGGGACCCCCACCTTGACTGCATCATGTCGCCCTGCCCAACGAGTGTGGGGATGCCAGTGCTGGGGCCGCCCCTCTGGACGTTCACGAGGACGCTGGGGGTCTCGAGAATAAACGCGAGGCCGATGTTCTCCATCATCAGGCTGAAACCGGGCCCTGAGGTCGCGGTCATCACCTTCGCGCCGGCATAGGATGCCCCGATGAGCGCGGCCATGCTTCCGAGCTCGTCCTCCATCTCGATGGCATACCCTCCCAGCTGCGGGAACCTCGTGCAGGCCCTCTCGAAGATCTCAGAGGACGGCGTTATCGGGTAACCGGCGTAGAACCTGCAGCCAGCAATCAGCGCCGCCTCCACGCAGGCGAAGTTTCCCATCATGAAGTATGTCCCAGGAGCAAGGATTCCAGGAGCGTTGCTCACGGTCACGGAAGCACCTCGACGGTGTAGATTGCGAACTCGGGGCAGATCCAGGTACACATCCGGCAGTCGACACAATCGTTTTCCTTGCCGGGTTTCACCTGAGGATGTCGGTAACCATTCGCATTGGTCTCGGTTGAAAGCTCGAGGACCTCGTTGGGACAGAAGGTCCAGCAGAAGTTGCACTCCTTGCAGCGTTCAGGGATAACGTAGATTCGTGATACTGGTTTTGCAACGCCGGTTGTGATCGGCCGCCTTATCTGAGTAGTCGCTACGAGATTCCTCTGAGGCGGCGGAGCCGCTCCCAGCTGATACCTCAGCCTCTTCAATTGAGAGTTTCCCTAGGACCGAAGTTAATCTTGGTTTACTGGCAGAATACAGGAGATTCTCCTATATTCAATTGAATCGAATAAATGCCCCTCGGCGGCAATGCGAATGTTGCGGAGCATCGAAGGTGAATTCGACGGGCAACCTGGGAGAGTTCGAAAGGGAAGGCGCGACAGATGGCGGATAGGTTCTTTATCGTAAGATGCGGAGCTAAGGGTTGATGCGGGGGTAACGAAGCCTGGTTAAACGTGCAGGACTCAAGATCCGGCAGCGCTTCGGATGGGGCATCCTGTCCCTCAGGGGTTCGTGGGTTCGAATCCCACCCCCCGCACCAAACTTCGTGTAAGAACCAATGAATCATGGATTAGGATAGGTGGACTCAACGGGTTCTCTTGCACGTTCTTGCGTGTCATGCTCTTTCCGTCATGCGGAGGCGCAATGAACTCGTACGCGGACTATGACTGCGGCCGAAGCCGCAGACCTTCCCTGAAAGCCTGGACGTTGATCTCTGTGTGCTTTTCCGCAAGACTCTCACGGATGGCCTTCTCGACAGATTCGTTGGTGACGACGCCAGTAATCCCCGTGAGTGCTCCGAGCATTACCATGTTGGCATAGAACCCCTCCCCTAGCTCCTTCTTCGCTGTCTCTGTGATGGGGAGCCTGTGGATAACCGCCTTGGTTTCAGGCACATTGGTCACGTTCGAGCTGTCTACAATTAGCGTTCCGGTTTCCTTCAGACCCTTCACAAGCGAATTGGCCGCCTCCTGGCTCATAGTAACCAATAGGTCGAGCTCCCTGACGGCAGGGAATCCAATCTTGCCGTCCGAAATTATCACTTCGCTCTTGGTCAGGCTGCCTCTTGCCTCAGCACCGTAGGCCTGGGTCTGCAGGACGTTCCTTCCGTCTAGGACGGCTGCCTCCCCGAGTATCCGCGCGGCCAGCACCACGCCCTGACCACCGCTGCCGCCGAACCTTATCTCAATCCTGCCCGCCATCGCCCTTCGCTTCCCTCATCATTTCATGCACAGTCTCCACCAGCGTCGGGCGCTCCCTCCGACCTAACTCACCCACCACGATCCTTCCTTCAAGCTCTTCTTCACTCAGTTTCCCGGCCTCCTCCGGCGAAACGGCGTTCTCTCTGAAGTGCTTCAGCATTTCAGCCACGCCCTTGAAGCCGGCTCTCCTTCCGTAGGCCGTCGGACACTGGGTCAGGACTTCGATGAATTTGAAACCCTTGAGCTGGAGCGCCGTCTTCATCGACTCCTTCAGCTCCTTGAGGTGTCCCGTCGTCCAGCGGGCGGAGTAGGACGCACCGGCAGCAACGGCGAGCTTCGCGGCGTCCAACGGGTGCTCGAAGCTGCCGTAGGGCGTGGTCGCCGTGATGGTCCCGAACGGCGTCGTCGGTGCGACCTGGCCGCCAGTCATTCCGTACACCATGTTGTTGCCCATTATGACTAGGATGTCCGTGTTCCGCCTGGCAGCGTGCACGAAGTGGCTCAGGCCGATGCCCACTATATCGCCGTCTCCCCCGAAGACCACAACGTTCAGGTCCGGACGCGATAGCTTGATGCCCGTGGCCACAGGAATACTCCTTCCGTGCAAGGTGTGAACCGAGTCGGCCAGGAAATACGGCGATGGAATCCAAGAGGTGCAACCGATTCCACTTGCAAAACAGAACCCGCTCAGGTCCTCGTGGCCCAGTTCGTGTACGGCGCGCAAGAATGTATCACTCACAGAGAAAAGCCCGCAGCCCGGGCAGAAGGGAAGCTTCAGGTCCCTCATGTACCTGCGTGAGAGGAATGCCTCAGCCAATTCGCTTCATTTCCTCGGAGATCACTTCAAGAATCTCTTCTGGCGTGATGAGTTCGCCTCCGCCTATCCTGTTTAGCTTCGCAACCTTCATGGCGCCAGCGACCCTCTGAACCTCTCCCGCAACCTGTCCCATGTTCATCTCTGGGACGACTATCCTGCGGGCGCTCCTGGCCAGCCGTGCGACCGCGCCATCTGGAAATGGCCAGACCGTCTTGAGCCGAACGTGACCGACCTTTATCCCGGACACCTCCGCACGTTCGACTGCTTCGTACGCGGCCCGCGACGTGCAACCGAAGGAGACCAGTCCAATGTCACAGTCGTCAACGTTGTGGCATTCTGTTTCAACGACGTCCTCAGTATGATCGTATATCTTCGCGACCAACGCCTCCACCATTCTCCTGTGCACCGCCGCGTCCTGGGTGAACCGCACTCCCTCCTCGTCATGCGTCGAAGCCGTCGCCGCGACGTTGAAGCCCTCCCCAACCGACGGCATTGGCGCTACTTCTTTGAGCCCGAAGAACTTCGTCTCCCCGGCCTTGGGTTTCTTGCGGTTGACGATTCCGATGCCGTCCTGTGACGGGACCACGATCTGCTCTCTGACGTGGCCTATCGTCTCGTCAGCTAGCAGGACCACAGGCGTCCGGTACTTCTCCGACAGGTTGAACGCCCTTATCGTGAGCTCAAACATCTCTTGAACTGAATTTGGGGATAGAGCAATGGCAGCGTAGTCACCATGGGTTCCCCATCGCGCCTGCATCACGTCTCCCTGCGCACCCTTGGTTGCCTGCCCGGTGCCTGGCCCGACTCTCTGAACGTCGACGACGACACAGGGTGTCTCAGTCATGAATCCCCAGCCTATGGTCTCCTGCATCAGACTGAAACCCGGGCCCGAAGTCGCGGTCATCGCTTTCTTGCCTGCCCAACTGGCTCCCATGACAGCGCCGATGCTGGCGAGTTCGTCCTCCATCTGCATAAAGATCCCTCCCACTATGGGCAAACGCTCCGAAAGCTCTTCAGGAATCTCGTTAGCTGGTGAGATCGGATAGCCTGCAAAGAACCGGCAACCGGCGACTACTGCGCCTTCAACACATGCTTCATTCCCGGACCAGAAATGGGTTCCTGCCTTGATGGTTTGCATACATTCCTTCTCTTCTGTCTCACGCGCCCAGATCGGCCATCACATCATTCCAGGTTTCCATCTGCAATGAGGTACGAGCCGAGAGCAGAGTCATTTAAGCACCCGACACGATTGCTAATGATGATAATAATGCTGTAGGCCTTTCCCCGCTGCAAGGTGTCCCCCCCTAGAAGGTGTTCTGTCCGAAATGCGGTACAGACCTGAAACAGGTCGCCCCTCGCCCTGGACTTCTCATGGATTGTCAAACACTATAGAGCCTGATGCTTCAGCCTCGCCATCCGAATTTGGACACCCTGCGTGTCTCTGAAAGGAGGGCATGGCGAAGGTGGTTGGAGGCGAATCATGAGACAAAGAAGGCTATCTGGCTTCAGTTCTACAAGAAACACGCCGATAAGGCGTGTATCTCGTACGAAGACGCCGTCGAAGAAGCGCTGGCGTTCGGCTGGATTGACGGAATGGTCAGGAGAATCGATGACCATAGGTACAGGTTGAGGCTCACGCCACGCAGGCCAGGGAGCATCTGGTCGGCGCTCAACATCGCCAGGGTGGAGAAGCTGCTTCGCGAAGGCAGAATGACCAAGCAGGGAATAGCGGCTTTCGAGCGGAGGACCGACAAAGTGTCGCTCGCGGAGCGATTCAAGGTCGACGAACCTCCGGTGCCAAGGGACTTCTTGGCCGCGTTGGAGAGGAACGAGAATGCCCGTAGGAACTTCGACAGATTCGCCCCCAGCTACAGGAAGCGATGCCTCATGTGGCTGACCAGCGCGAGGACACCTGAGACTCGGAAGAGAAGAATTGAGGAAGCCGTGGACCTGATAGCCCGTAACGTCAAGAACCTGCTGAAGCAGGTTAGGACCGGCTTTGCCCGGCGGACGCAGCCAAGAGTCTCTCCTGTTTCCTGTCGCTTTCAGGTGACAAGCGTTCCGATCTTCTCGCCGTGAACCGCCTTTGCGACGCCCCGGGGTTCGGCTCCGTTCAACACGACTAACCTGATCCTTGATGCGACAAGTTGGTCGACTGCGACTGGATCGACTATGCTGTGGATCCCAGGCCTGTGCTCACCACCGAGGATCTGCTTCATCTTCTCGTAGGAGATCCGGTCCAGCTTCCTCGCCTTCTTGTCGAGTCTTGGGTCGGCCGTGTATATCCCATCCCTGTCCGAAGCCTTGACGAGCAGATCGGCCCTCCACTTCTGCGCGACTATCGCAGCCACGGTGTCGGTCGTGATTCCTGGTCTGAGTCCGCCCATAACTGCCACCCTGTTCCTCGAGAGCCTCTGGAGCATTCCGTCAATCGAGGTGGGGACAGAGCTGACGCCGCCCAGCTTCATGGCTACCAAGCGGGCGTTGAGCCTTGACGCGTGGATTGCGATCGTGTCTTGCTGATACGGAGAGAGGCCCATCTGCTCGGCAGACCTGATGTAGTCCCTAGAGACCGCGCCACCCCCGACAACGACCCCGATGGAGTGCCCTTCGTAGTTCAGGTCAGAGACGACCGTCGCGTAGGCGTCGACAACCTTGGCCGAAGGAGGGGAACCGAGCACCGAACCGCCGATTCTTAAGACAGCCCTCATTGGGAACAGCCTCGCATCATCTGCTTCTTCGTGCGACAGGTTTTATAAATGGGTGAGGGACAATCGCCCCGTCCCAATGAGGGCCTACTCCGGTTCCGCATCAGGTTCTTCCGCCTGACTTAGGGGTAGCTCCGCATTGTCGACAAAAACCGATTCGGTCAAACTATACAAGGTCAGGAAACTCATCTCAGAGCTCGCGAGCAAGGAAGGAAGAGGAACGGAGCTGGTCACATTGTACGTTCCCCCAAAGAAGCCGATTCACGAAGTCATCTCAAACCTCCGCGATGAATGGGGGACTGCTGGAAACATCAAGTCTGACACTACGAGGAACCATGTTCAGGATGCACTAACGAGGGCAATGCAGAGACTCAAGCTCTACAAGACCCCTCCGGAGACCGGACTCGTCATCTTCTGTGGGGCACTTCCGACCAACGGACCAGGCAGCGAGGTAATCAATCTCTACGAGATAGCCCCGCCGAAGCCAGTGACCGCGTACCTTTACCAGTGCGACGACCACTTCCATCTAGAGTGGCTCAAGGATATGCTGCGTGAGGAGAAAGTCTACGGCATCCTATCAATCGACGCCAGTGAGGCAGGTCTCGGCATCCTGAGTGGAGACAGACTTGAAATCGCCGACCTATTGACTTCGGGGGTGTCAGGAAAGACGAGGAAGGGGGGTCAATCGGCCAGGAGGTACGAGAGAGGGAGGGAAATGGAGTTGACGTACTACTACCACAGGGTCAGCGAGCACGCGACACGGGTCTTCATCGACAGCGGAAAGGTCACGGGCATGATTGTAGGCGGCCCTGGCCCGACGAAGGAGGAGTTCCTGAAGGGTGAGTATCTGCACTACGAGCTCCAGAAGAAGGTGCTGGTCGTCCTGGACACATCATACTCAGGGAGGGAGGGCGTGAGGGA
Organism: Nitrososphaerales archaeon; assembly: GCA_050011215.1. Lineage (GTDB taxonomy): Archaea > Thermoproteota > Nitrososphaeria > Nitrososphaerales > Gagatemarchaeaceae > UBA183. The sequence continues at coordinate 49,661 of JBEKJM010000004.1, read as the reverse complement.
GCTCGTGGAGAAGGCGTCTGACACTCTCGCTGACGTCAGGCTGGTAGAGGAGAAGAAGCTGGTCCAGAGGTTCCTGGGGGAAGTCAACAAGCCCGGCGGGCTGGCCATCTACGGTCTGCCAAGGATTCTCGATGCAATCCAGAAGGCCAATGTGGAGGTCATCCTAGTATCCGACGACCTAGACACAATCAAGCTGGAGGCGAAGTGTAGGAAGTGTGGGACATCGAAGTCCGAAGTGACGCTGGCCTCTGCCAAGGTCCAAGAGAAACAGGAGATGATATCGACAGGTTGCGCGAAGTGTGGAGGGATGGACTACGATGTGGTCGAGAGGGACATAGTGGACATACTCGAAGAGATGGCCTTCCAAATCAGCTCGAAGGTCGAGGTCATCTCGTCGGGCACCGAAGAAGGGAGCATGCTCAAGAGCTTCGGCGGCATCGCCGCGATTCTCAGATACAGGTCCGGCTGACCAAAAGACGTCGCACTGACTGCAGAGAGCCCCTGCGTGCGTACCGTAAGTAATAGGCAGCCCCCATAGTAAGGAGGTCCGTGTAATGCGTAACCGCCCCCGCGAATCTGAATCAATGTTTTTGAACGTGAATCGTGAAGCGATAGATTGCTGCACTTGAGCGATTCCAGACCTGTTCTAGCCGACAGACCGACCCAAGGGACGGTCGATGCCGAGCTGAAGGGGAACACCCTCCGAGTCTATGTCTATGCTCTGAAGAAGAGGAAAGTCGGAGTGAGGGAGGTCTAGCGGGCACTTCTCATGTCAAACCCGTCGCTTGCACAGTACCACCTCAACAAACTGAAGGATCTGGGCCTGGTTTCGGAAGATAATGGAGAGTATGAGGTCTCCAATGAGGTGAAGGTAGATGTGATGAGGAACTTCCTCAGAGTGGGGACGTTGATTGTCCCGTGGTTTATCTTCTACGCTGTATTCATCAGCGTCTTCGCCGCTTACCTGAGCTTCATCGCATACCCGTCCTTCCAATCTCTGCCGATCCTCGAATGGTTCTCGGGAGCCCTCATTCTCTCCGCCCTTGCATTCTGGTACGAGGCGATGAGGGCGTGGCGGTCAGCGCCGTCACCTTGACGGGCGCTCCAGAAACGGCAGAGCCAGACTTTCAACTATAAGTAGGACGTGTTTCTGCATGAGAGATAGCCGATGATCAGGATAGGCCTCATCGGAAAGACGAATGCAGGGAAGACGACCCTGTTCAACTCAATGACGCTCCTCTCGGGTGACGTCTCCAACTACCCCTTCACGACGAAGACGCCCGAGACCGGCATCGCGAGCGTCGTGACACTCTGTGTCCACAAGGAGTTCGGCGTCACTGACAATCCGGAGAACTCAAAGTGTGAAGATGGATGGAGGTTCATCCCAGTAGAGGTGACAGACCTGCCGGGTCTGATTAGGGGAGCTTGGATGGGCAAGGGGCTCGGCAACCAATTCCTAAGTGTTGCCGCCCAATCGGACGCTCTGCTCCACGTCATCGACGCGTCGGGGAGCGTCGACAAGGATGGTAAGATTTCTGACCCTGGGACCGGGGACCCCATCGCGGACTTCGCCGACGTTGAGCTTGAGCTCGTACTTTGGTACACGAAGCTGTTCACGCAGAACCTCCCGAAGATATCCAAACTCTCGAAGACCCCCGGCTACGGAGTGCCCAGCGCGGTCGAGGAGGTGATGCAGGGCATCGGTGTGAGGAAGGAGCACGTTGTGGCGGCGATGAACGAGGCCCTGCTTGGAGACAAGCCATTCGATTCCTGGAGTGAGAAGGAGATACAGAGCTTTTGCTGGTCTCTGCGGGAGTTCTCGAAACCGACCCTCATCATCGCCAACAAGATGGACCTCCCCTTCGCTGCAGAGAACTTCCAGAAACTGAGGGAGAAGTACAAGGGTCTGATCGTGGTCCCAACTAGCGGTGAGGCGGAGTTGACCCTGAGGAGAGCCGAGGGAAAGAGGCTGATCAAGTACGTGCCAGGGGAAGAGAGGTTTGAAATCTTGAAGCCCCAGGATCTGAATGACGCGCAGAAGAGCGCCCTCGCCTACATCAGGAGGAAGGTCTTTGGAGAATACTTGAGAACGGGCGTTCAGTTTGCTCTGAATATTGTGGTCTTTAAGCTCCTGAAGATGAACGCGATATACCCAGTAGCGGACGCCGAGAAGATGACCGACACAAATGGCCGCGTCCTCCCCGACGTCTATCTGATGCCCACGGGATCCACGGTCGAAGAGCTGGCGAGGGCAGTCCACTCAGACCTCCTCAAGGGGCTGGTTTACGCATTGGACGTCAGGACAGGACTCCACCTCCCGACGAACTATGTCCTGAGAGACAGGGACGTGCTTTCGATAGTTTCGACTGCGAAACGAAGTTAGCAAGAGCCTTAAGGTGGAGGAGGGCTGCTTTCGAATAGAAAGTTGCCCTATGGAGGACCGTTGCTGTCGGACCTGGAGCTTAGGTATCCGTTCGCGCCGAAATCAAGGAGATTCTTCGAATCCATACCCGTTGAGGAGGGGCTGGCCAGCCGCGAAGTAGTAGCACAGACGGAGAGCAGACTGCTGAGCGCCCTAGGCCGAACGAAGTACGAACCCCATATCTCCAGGCTCATCGAGTTTTCGAGCTTCTTCGCCGCGGCGCTGGTTGCAAGCCAGGACCCCGTCCTGACTTCGAGGTTCTCAAAGAAAGAGGCCGAGAGGGCGAAGCAGTTTTTCATCAAGGAGGCGCCAGAGGACAAAGTCGTCGCTATGTCAGAGTGCTTCGGAGTGCCGGTACGGCAGACGGATGGCGACGAGAGTCAGCCTCGATACGCCCTTCCTTTTGAGAGCTACCTGTTGTTGGTCTCCAGATACGAGCTGGCAAAGTCACCGAAATGGAAACTGACAAGGCAGGCGTTGGAAGGCGGGACGGTTCACATGAGCAGCAACCTGTTCAACGACTTCTTCGGAGATTGCGCCGAGATGGCCATCTCCGAAGGCGTCAGGAACCTCAGGAGGGCCTCGTTCCCGAAACAGCTCCAGGGAACCAAGAGCAGAGTCATGCAATATGTGCCCGTCCAGAGAGCCAAGACCGGGAGGAGCTACCTGTACGTCGAGGACTTGTTGAAGCATCCGGTTTCTGATGGAAGGCACAGGCTCGTCTGGCTGGTGCTCGCCCCGTATCTCGTAAACGTGAAGAAGGTCGAGGATGGTGAAGCGATCGAGAAGATCAGAGCATTCGTCGCGGTTGCCGGAGAGACAAGCGGCCTGAAGAGGTTCGTGGAATACAACGTGCACAGGGCCCGCCGGAACGGGCTCATGCCTCCGACTTTCTCAACGCTGAAGACCGAGCATCCTGACATCTACGCGCTTCTCCCAAAGGAGGTCCTGACCGCCGAATCCGGGTCGAAGACGAAGAGTTCATCCTAGACCGCGCCGAAGCAGCCCGATGTAAGCCAGTTCAGAAGAGTCGAATCTCTCTGCTCTTCGTGCGCAAGCCCAGCAGCGGGTCACTCAGGTGACCGCTGGGGAGACCGAACTTCCTCCCCATTTCTGAGGGCTTCACAATTGGGCCTTGTCACGGAAAACGCTAGCACAAGCAACTGGGAGTTGTCAGTCGAGAACACCGCAGACTTCGAATCGAGATTCCGCTAATCGCTTAAATCGACAGTCGCCGGATGCTAGTCAAGGCGGGTGAGTGACCTCCACCCGATCCGCCATAGAAATCACGGAGTGGGAGGGATTGGAACACAAGAAGAGAGCGTGGAATTCAAGGGGCCTAGCACTCGCGGCGATGCTGGCTGCCACCTATGCTGCGTACGTCATCCTGTTCGGGTTTGCAAGCTTTGCCGTTCTCCAGTTCAGGATTGTCGACGCGCTGTTACCTCTTTCAGTCCTGTTCGGTTTTCCGGCCGTAGCGGGCCTTACAATCGGAGTCTTCGTGGGCAACTTCCTCAGTCCCTATTCGCTTGGCGCAATAGACGTGGTCGGGGGTACAATTGCAAACTTTGTCGCGGCTACTCTGGCCTGGTTTATTGGTAGACGTGGTTTCAAGGGAGCCTGGATTACCGCAGTCCTGGTCCAAATCGCCACCGTGGCCGTTATCGTGGGGAGCTACGTAGTGGTCATCACAACGCCAGCGGGCGTTCCGCTATGGGCGGGCTGGTTGCTCTTCTTAGGGGGTGAGGTGCTTCCCATAGGCATCATTGGTTATCCCCTGCTTAGAGCAGTGGAAAGGTCGGGCGTCGCCAAAACCTTCGAAACTCGCGAAAACCCATCTTAACTTCAAATAGGTCGGGGTGGGGCTCCGCAGGCAATTGCAGTCACAGTTCTCGGCCAAGCTTGAGGCCACTTCTTGGGACCCCAAGTTGGAAGCCGAGCTAAGACAGGTCTGGGAAACAGAAAGAATTTTTGAATTCAGTCCGAAAAACAACAAGAACTTGAATTTCGTCATGGACACTCCTCCGCCCTATTGCTCTGGGAAGCCCTGGCACCCCGGTGCGCTCACCCAGTACTCTCAGATCGACATGATAGCGAGGGCCGCGAGGATGAGGGGCCTGCAGGTCCTCTACCCTGTGGGAATCGACAGGAATGGGTTACCGGTCGAGATCTTCGCGGAAAGAAAGTACAGGGTTCAGATGAGAAAGACCCCGCGTGAGGAGTTCATCAACCTCTGCAAGCACGCCCTAGACGACCTCGAGGTCTACATGGTAGGGCTCATGAAAACACTGGGGATTTCGAGCGACTTCCAGAACAAGTACAGGACGGATTCTGAGGAGTACAGGAAGCTCACCCAGTGGTCCTTCATAGAGCTCTGGAAGAAGGGGCTCGTCTATCTCGCGAATAGGCCCAACAACTACTGTGTGGACTGCAACACGACGATAGCTGATGCGGAGATTGAATATGAAGAGATTCCCACTTACTTGGTCACAAACCGGTTCATGGTGAAGGAGACCAAGCAGGAGCTGCTGGTCGCTACGACCAGGCCCGAACTGCTGGCGGCATGCCAGATGGTGATGGTCAACCCGAAAGATGCGAGGTACAGGAAGCTGATCGGGAAGACTGCCATGGTCCCCATCTACGACAAGGAGGTGCCAATCAAGGCCCACAAGAGCGTTGACCCGAAGTTCGGCAGCGGCGTGATGATGGTCTGTAGCTACGGGGACTACAACGACGTCCTCATGTTCAGAGAGTTCAAGCTGAAGGAGGTCGTAGCGATAGACATCGACGGAAAGCTGACTGCGGTCGCAGGAAAGTACGCTGGAGTGGCAGTGAAGGACGCCAGGTCACAGATGATTCAAGACCTTCAGGAGATGGGAATCGCGTCGAAGGTCGAACAGATTCAGCACAGGACACCTCTCTGCGAGCGGAGCCGGACTCCAATTGAAATCATACCGATGGAGGAGTACTATCTCAAGCAGCTGGACTTCAAGCCGGCCCTGAAGAGGCTAGCGAAGAAGATCGACTTCTATCCCCATATGCACCGCCAAATCCTGCTGGACTGGATCAACGTGCTGACGACCGATTATCCAATCTCACGGCGCAGGTACTACTCGACAGAAATCCCGGTCTGGTACTGCAGCAAGTGTAACACACCCCACCTGCCCAAGCCGGGCAGGTACTACAGGCCTTGGAGGGACGAGGCGCCGTTCAAGAAGTGCGACAAGTGCGGCAACACGAAGTTCGTCGGCGAGACGAGGACATTCGACACCTGGATGGACTCGAGCCTCTCCCCACTCTACATTACAAAGTACCTGAAGGACCGCAAGTTCTTCAACCTCACCTACCCCGCGACTGTGAGAGTCCAAGGCAAGGAGATCGTGAGGACGTGGCTGTACTATACCCTGCTCAAGTGCTACCAGCTGACGGGCAGGCCCCCGTTCAAGCAGGCCTGGATCGGTGGGATGGGACAGGACTCGCAGGGAAGGGCGATGCGCAAGAGCCTCGGCAATTTCGTGGACCCGGAGCCTGTGCTGGCTAGGTTTGGCGCCGACGCGTTCAGGTTTTGGGGGGCCTCTGAGGCCAGCCTCGGGTACGACTTCCGCTTCAGCGAGGAGAGGATCGCCGGCGCGGGCAAGTTCCTGACGAAGTTCTGGAACACCTGCAGGTTCATCAGCTCATTCCCGCAACCAGAGACGGCCGAGCTGACTTGGACTGACAAGTGGATGCTCAACGAGCTCGGGAAGCTGATAGAGGAGTGCACGAAGGCGTACAAGAACTACGATGTCTTTACTGTGTCTACGAAGGTGAGGGAGTTCTTGTGGAATGTTTTCGCTTCGAACTACTTGGAGATGGCAAAGGGAAGGGCCTACGGAGACAGCGCGACCAAGGGAGAGCAGGAGGCGGCCTGGTACACTCTGCACGAAGTCGTGAAGAGCCTGTTGCTCCTGCTGGCACCAATTACCCCATACATCAGCGACTGCGTCTGGAGGAAGTTGTACGGGGCGCAGAGCATCCACCTGATGAAGATGCCCAAGCCAGTGAGGTTCGACGTCAGCGAGAGGGTGGGGCAGAGTATCCTGGAGTTCAACGCCCAGGTCTGGAAGACGAAGAAAGACAAGGGGCTTGCACTCAAGGACCCGATCAACGTCAGGATTCCCGCCTGCCTAGCGCACTTCGAGGAGGACCTGGTGCGCATGCACCACCTGACAAAGTAATTCTGGAAAAGGGTCAGCCATAGGCTTCGGATATAGGAATGCGACAACTGACGAAGTTGTCTAGCCCACATTGGCCCATCGAGGGAAGACTTGAGTCTAGCCATTCCCGATTATCCGATACTCTCCCTCCGAGAACCTGGCCGAGACCGAGGATGCGTTCTCCTCCATGTGCTTGGCGTCGGCCGACTTTGGGATCGCAACGACGCATTCGCCTCTGGTCACCCAGTTGAGCATCACCTGGATGCGCGTCATTCCGTACTTCTCACAGATGGCCAGTGGAATCATCTTTTCGGGCACGCTTCCTCTTGCGAGCGGAGTGTAGGCAATCAAGGTGAGCTTCTCCCTCTTGCAATAAGGCAGGATGTCAGCTTCGACCGCACGGCTGCTGAGGGAGTACTCGACCTGGTTGGAAACCAATTCGTTCTTCGAGAGGGCGTCTCGTGCTTCGTTCGTTTGTTCGACGCTGAAGTTGCTCACGCCGATGTATCTGATTCTCCCGTCGCGGACCAACTTTTCCATGGCTGCCATTGTCTCTCTTATCGGCACCTTGGAGTTGGGCCAGTGGACCTGGTAGAGGTCGATGCAAGAGGTCCCCAGCCTCTTCAGGCTTCGCATGCAGGCTTCGATGACGTCGTCGTGGTGCAGGTTCCCCGGCGAGACCTTGGACGCGATGAAGACGTCCTTGCGGACACCCCTGACGGCCTCGGCTACTACTTCTTCCGACTTGCCGTCGGCATACGTCTCTGCAGTGTCGATCAGATTGCATCCCAGCTCGATTCCTCTCCTGAGGGCCTGAACCTGCTTCGCCCTCTCGGCAAGACTCGTGTAGACCCCGATTCTCCAAGTCCCCATACCGATAGTCGAGACCCTTTCGTCTGTCCTGCCGAGCTGGCGGAATTCCATGCTCGTCCGATTATGAATTGGGCTTGCTTTATGCTCTTACCCGCTCCGTGCAGAGCAGTGTGAAGAGCCACGGGTGGGATTTGAGCCCACGACCACCTGCTTACAAGGCAGGTGCTCTACCAGGCTGAGCTACCGTGGCCTGACGCTGGCGCCCAAGAGTCTGCTTATCTCCTTTATCCGCGTGCTCAGCCGCTCTTCGTAAGGACCTCGAAGACGTCCTTGACAGTGGCGCTCAAGTAGTCCCCGTATTCGTCGTCGCTGAAGTCCAAGACAGCGACCCGGCCCGTCCTGACGGCAATCCTGTAGCTCAAGAGGTGGTAGCAGAGCTCTTCTCTTCCGTCCATAACGCCGAAGAAGAAGTTGCTGCAGGAGCAATACGGCCTCTCCGGGTCGATGAACTCGTCTCCCAGCGTGCCGACCACGCTGAGAACCTTCCTTCCGCTTGGGAGGAAGCGGCACTCCTTGACACCGCCTGCGATGACCGTGTCGATTGCCTTCTCGAACTTGCGCCCGTGTCTCGCAAGTTCCGCTACCTTCCTCTTGAGCGCCAGTCTTTCCTCCTCCATAGGCTCACCGGCCCGGCTGGAGGAACTCAGAGAGAGACCTCTGGTCCATACTGTTACTGAGCTCTGAAACGCGGACCCCGACCCTTCTTAGGTCCTTGTCTGTCGACCCTACAAGGTCATTGAACAGGGCGAGGGCGTTCTCCTTGATCAAGGCAGGGTCTTTGATCGGAGTGTCGAAAGTCTTGTTCTTGGTCCTGGTCGAGAGGTCGGTCAGGATGCCTATGGCGGATATCGTTCTGAACGATTTCCCCGATTCGACCAGCTTGGCCTGAAGGGAGGTCATCCCCTCTGCGAGCTGTCCCAAAGCCTCCTTGACATCCCTTGTGTCACGCTTGAGAGTAACGATGCGGCTGAATTGAGTTGGTTCCAGATTTGCCAAGACGGGATCGACGTCGGTTCCACTGGCCGCCGCCAGCAGGTACGAACCGAGCTTCCTGCCGAAACGCCTCCCGAGGAGGGCCGGGTCAGTCCGGGAGAGCTCTTCCACGGTCTTAACACCAATCTGATCAAGGACAGCCGCGGTCCGTGGACCCACACCATAGAGCTTGGTCACAAGGAGAGGTCCGAGGAAGGCCTCTGTCGACTCAGGGAGCACCGTCATTAGACCGCCTGGCTTGGCCGAATCAGAACCCAGTTTCGCCACGACCCTGCTCCTGCCGAGGCCCACCGAGCAGGTCAACCCCTCATCCCGGAGGATTGCATCCTTGATTCCCTGGGCAATCTTCGCCGCGGCCGAGTAGTCCCCGCCGGAGGATGTCGTCACGTCGAAGAACGCCTCGTCAATTCCTGCCTTCTCGAAGACGTCTACGCGTTCGCTGACCAAGTCCATTACCCTGCCAGAAACTGTTTCGTACTTCTCGTGCTCCATCTTGATTATCACGGGGTCGTGGCCCTCGAGTTTCTTCTTGGCTGTGACGATTGGCATCCCCGACTTCACGCTCAGCGCCCTCGCCTTGTAGTTCGAAGTGCTAACCACGCCGCTGTCCTCGGTTCTGCCCGAGAAGACGCAGACCACGACTGGTCTGTCCTTGATCGAAGGATTCTCCACTTCTTCGACCTGGGCATAAAAGTAGTCCAAGTCGATGTGGCCTATGACTCTGGTCAAGAATGCGGAAGGCCTCTGTGTTCGATTTAAGGTGTTTTTGATGGTGGGGTCGGCCGGATTTGAACCAGCGATCTTCAGCGCCCGAGGCTGAAAGCCTAGACCAGACTTGCCCCAGAAGCCGGGGGACCTGCCCCAGCCTCGAGGTCTAGCCGACGACCCCTGCTCCGCGGCTCCGTGGGGCTCGTCTTATATCCTATCACGGGAAAATCGCTGGAGTTTGGCACCCGGAGGGAAACCCCGCCGCAGGAAGACCGGTGGAGCTGGCAGGTACTATCTTGCTGCCGGTCTGCTTGTGCTTGCCGTGGGTGCTGTCGCCTGCTACGCATACCTACTGCCTCATTCAAGTCCAGAAGCTAAGCCCGTGATCCTGTACGTGAACCAAGGGAATGGGGTCGTCAATAGGACCAACTTCGACGCTATGGCAGGCTACGCGAATCGGTCCGGATTCAATACTGTGTTCTTTCAAATCTACAGGAAGGGTGTCCTCCTATTCAACCAGCAGGACCTCCAAACCTTCGTCACTCAGGCTCATCTGAAAGACCTCAAGATCTTCTTCTCGTTGTACATGACCAATCCCTCCCAGCAGATACCGTCGTCAATCTACGGATTGGGGGAAGATGGGGTTAGTCTGGACATGTTGAACTTGAGTCTCTCATCCCAGCAGTCTCTACTGGCCTCGCTGAAGGCCAATTTCAGTGGAGAGACAGCCATGACTACGGATAACATGTACTCCACGCTGAAGCCTGACCTGCTCGTGAAAGAAACCTATGCTACTGATACGAAGCCATTCATCAAGCCTGGCATAATCGGCAGCGTGGAGGTCGTCGCCACATCCAGTCAGGCTGACTATGAGTCCCAGTTTCAGTACGCGCTGCAGAACAGCGACGGAGTGATGGTCTTCGACTATGCGGGTTTGTTGAATAGTGGGTACTAGAGCACCCATTGAATATCGAAGACGACCTCGGCAAGATGATGGATGCAGACTAGCTCCTCGAGGAGGTCGACCTGAGCATTCGAGAGCTGACCTAGGGCGTCCGGCTAGTGATTAGCGCGCGGTGAAACTGATTGCACGCCAAAGTGAGTCCTTCTGTCATGGGCCACTCAGAATCGTTACGCTTACTAAGAACACAGGCGTTATGGGCTGATTGAGAAGGGGACTTGTGCAGGTTTGGAGACTCGCGCAGCCGACCTGCAAATAGGTATAGACTGGCACGTTCGCTATGGCGTCGACGACTGCCATCCCGCTGTCATTCAAGACCCTCCCGAATACCGCGTAGTTGCCGTCCAAGCTGGCAGCATTCGTGTCATTGAGGTTGATGTAGAACTGCGATGTTCCGCCTGAGCCCGCTTCCGTGCTGGCCATGGCGATGTACCCTCTGTCGTTGTGCAGGTTCGAATCATACTCAAATGGGACGCTGGTCCCCGAGGTTCCTTCTCCCCACGTCGACCTGGTGCTGTTAATCCCTCCCCGTGTGTTCGGGTCCCCCGTCTGTATCACAAACCCCTTGATTATGCGGTGCCAGACAAGGTTGTTGTAGAATCCGCTCTTTGCAAGACTTACAAAGTTGGCAACGGTCTTGGGCGCTGAGGAGCTGAAGAGCTCGACCTCAAAGGATCCCTGAGATGTGCTGATTCTGGCGTAGAGAACAGATGCTTTGTTAAACGGCCAGAGGCCCGCTGTATATGTATATGATACGCCAGCCACTATCAAGACCACAATCAAACCCAAGATGAGATAGGTCCGACCGTGACCCCCCTGCTTCCTGCGTCTGGGCTTGTTGACCATTGCCAAAGCCCCCTAGGAAAGCGGACAAAAATACGATTCGGTTTTAGATTCATGGGAGGAGCCTTTAAAGCATGAGCACAAGGACTTTCGTATTCAATGTCTGAAGAGAGAAAGACGGTCATCGTCGGCCAGTCGAAGCCAATCCTGAACTACGTCACTGCCTGCATCACCATGTTCAACGGCGGTGCGCGGCACGTCGTGCTCAGAGCAAGAGGCGAGGCAATCAACGTGTCAGTTGAGGTCTACCAAGTGCTCAAGAAGCGCTTCATGAGCAACGTCGAAATCTCGAACATTGTGATCGACGGTGAGAACGTCACCTCAAGAGACGGAAGGCAGCTGAACCTCCCCGTCCTCGAGATAGAGCTCTCGATTCCCCAGTAAGTATTTTAGCACGACGATTGTGGCGAGGGACAAGATACTTCATGAAATTCAAGCGATTCGCGAAGGTCAGTCCAACGCTACCTGGCAAGAAGGGCGCAGAGGTGGTCAGGAAGACTGCAGATTACCTGTCCCCTTCAATCTCTCGCTTCTATCCACTCGTGGTAGAATCCGCTCATGGATCCCTTGTCAAGGACGTCGACGGTAACCAATTCATCGATTTCGCATCGGGAATCGCCGTTCTCAGCACGGGTTCGACCCACCCAAAGGTTGTGGAGGCGATCAGGAGGCAGTCCGAGAAGTTCGTCCATTACTCGTACACTGACTTTTACTACGAGAACGTAGTGGAACTGTCGGAGAAGCTCGTCTCGTTGGTGCCTGGTAGCTTCCCGAAGATGATCTACTACGGAAACAGCGGCGCTGAAGCGATAGAGGCCGCGATGAAGCTGACGCGCAACTACACGAAGCGGCCAATCTTCCTAGCGCATTCTGGTTCGTTCCATGGTAGGACGATGGGCGCACTGAGTCTTACAGCCAGCAAGCCAATCCAGAGAAAGGGTTCGTTCCCTCTTGTGCCCGAAACGGTTCACTTCCCGTTCCCTTATTGTTACAGGTGCCCTTGGAAGCAGACCTTCCCGGAGTGTGGCTATTATTGTGTGGACTACTTCAAGGAGCAATATCTAGAGAAGTTCGTTCCGGTCGATGAAGTGGCAGCATACTTCTTCGAATCAATCCAGGGAGAGGGAGGATACATAGTGCCGCCTCCGGACTACTTCCACAAGATGGAGTTCCTGAAGAAGGAAGGCGTGCTGTTCGTGTCAGATGAGATCCAGACGGGTGTAGGGAGGACGGGAAAGTTCCTCGGTATTCAGAACTTCGGCGTGATTCCGGACGTGGTCACGATCGCTAAGGGCATCGCCTCCGGCCTGCCGCTGAGCGCGACGGTCGCGAAATCGGAAGTGATGAAGAGTTGGAAGCCTGGGCAGCACGCGTCGACCTTCGGCGCCAACCCCGTCGCAGTCGAGTCGGCCCTGGCGACGTTGGAGATCATCAACTCGGAGCGCCTGATGGAGAATGCAAGGAGGCTAGGAGAGAAGGCGGTGAAGAGACTGCTCGAATGGAAGGAGAAGTACGAAATCGTGGGCGACGTGAGAGGACTCGGCCTCTTCATCGGGATCGAGATAGTCAAGGACAAGCGGAGCAAGGCCAGGGGTGAGGAGGAGGCCAAGAAGATAATGGATTACTGCTTCAGGCACGGAGCCCTGGTAATCATGGCGGGCCGGAACACGCTCAGGGTCATACCTCCGCTGAACATCTCTGAGGATGAGCTCACCGAAGGACTAGACATACTCCAAGAAGGGATCGCCGAGGTCAACTCGACAATCGCCAGACGTTAGGCCATGTATGACTTCGAAGTCCTAGTAGGCGAACTACTCCAGAACCGCCCAGAGCTGAACAGGGAAGAGCTGATGCGGCGGATTGAACAGAAGAAGCAGACGATAGGGGCAGGATACCTCACCGACCAGGGGGCGCTGTTCCTGGTGGCTGGAGAGCTTGGCGTGTCACTAAGAAAAGCTGAAGCGTCTTCCGACATGACAATCAAGGACCTCTACATAGGTGCCAACGACGTCACTGTGGTGGCGAGAGTACTCGCTGTCTACCCCGTTTCGACCTACAACAAGAAGGACGGCGGAACTGGCAAGTACAGGAGGTTGGTGCTTTTCGATGATCATCATTCTGTGAAGTTGACCGTGTGGGACGAGACGGCCGAGGAGATAGTCAAGTCAGGAGTCGCGGTTGGTGTGCCCGTAAGGATAGTAAATGGATACGTGAAACAGGGGCTGGACGGGAAGCCCAACCTGAATCTCGGGAAGAGAGGCAGGGTCGAGGTCATAGTTGACGAGAAGGTCGCGGCGAAGCTCGTCCCGATGTCTGCTGTGACCGACAAGCTGACCAAGATCTCTCAGGAACAGCAGTTCATGGCGGTCGAGTGCGTGGTCAATACGGAGCCGAAGTACAGTGAATTCGTCCGGTCCGATGGTTCGTCGGGCTCTCTCTTTCAGTTCGGTGTGACTGGCGAGGGAGGCAAAACAGAAACAAGAGTAGTCGTCTGGAGCCCCTCCGCTAGGCCGGAGCTGAAAAAGGGCCAGAAGATACTGATTACCAACGCGAAGACCAAGCGCTCGCCGAACGGCGAGTACGAACTTCATGGAGATGCTGGAAGTGCAATCTTTCTAGCACAGAGGGCTCCGCCGATGGAGCTTAGGGTTGCCGCTACAAGCGCGAGCTCATCAGGGACGATCCTGTTGGTGGTGGACAAGAACGGGAAGGTCTGGACCGTAGAGAAGGAGAGAGAAGCGAAAGAGCCAGCGATTGGCGAAGCCGTAATCGTGACGCCTGACATGGAGAACGATGGCAGGCTGTACTGTAGGACAATGGGCTCAGTGAGTGTGGTGAAGGAGAGCTCGTTACCAGGCTTGGACGCCATAGCGACGAAGCTGCGGGACGCCAAGGACGACTCGTCCCAGATTATGGTCGAAGTTATCGCGTTGTCTCAGGGTAGCTCTGAAGACGTCAACCTGAAGGATGGTGCAATGGTAAAAAGGGGAGAGCTCACGATTGGCGATGACACCGGTGAGATGAGGCTCGTGGGATGGAGGGAGCTTTCCGGGAAGGTCCTAGGAATCCAGCCCGGCGAGAGACTCAGGATTGTGGGGGTGACGCCCAAGATCAACAAGCTCGGAGCGCGAGTGCTTCAGATGTCGAACCTTACGGTAATCGAAAGGTTGCGGGAACGCGGTTAGGTCTTCGTGCGCCTCAGGGCCTCGTACTCGTAGACGAATATTACCACCAGTGCGACAATGAAGAGCACTATCATGGTGGTGCTCAGGAAGTTGTAGTAGCTGGTAATGGTCAGGAATGGTAGGTGCAACTGCTTAATCGCACGCCGGTGTCTCATAATAAGCGTTGCTGGGGACGCGAGAGGCTTAACCCGTCTCATGCCCGCTCTGCTGAAGACGGGTTGCTGCAGTCCTAAAGATGGTCCATGTACCCGTTCAGCTCGAAGTCCGATTTCTCTTCTGGTCAGCCCTCGGCGTCCTGTTGATTGTGATTCTTCCCCACTCCTTCGCAAAGCTGACCCCGTATTTCGCCATGCAAAGCGATGCCTCGTTCGCCAGATTCTGGTGGGGAGATAGGCGGCCTTGCGACAGATTCAGTATCACTGAGTTAGGTGCCGGGGGCGGGACTCTCGTCAGCCGATTCGAGCCCGCGGTCTCCGGATTTCGCATCCGAGCTTGGATTATGAGTTACGCCCACGAGAGCGTGCCCGGCGCAATAGGCCAAGCTGTGCTACCCCGGCATCCACTCAGACGCCTTCCGACGGAGATTAAAAGAATCACGGCGTCGGTTGAGCCGAAGATATGGGCCCTGAGATTCTCTTCAACGATTAAAAACGGCATCCGGTTGGTCTCGGTCGAGCCGCGGTAGCTCAGTCGGTTAGAGCGTTGCCTTGGTAAGGCAAAGGTCGTGAGTCCGAATCCCACCCGCGGCTCCAGTGAACAAGCCTTTTCCCAGAGTGCGATGAGTCCAATAATGATGGCGACGTTGAAGACTCGTGAAGTGAAATTCCTCCAAGCACATGAGTTGTGCAGGCTCGCCACTGCTTCAAAGGGTGGCAAGCCCCACGTGGTACCCGTAGTCTACGCCCTCGATGGGGAAGACATCGTCATAGCAGTAGACTATAAGACGAAGAAACTGAAAAACTTGAGGGAGAACCCGAAGGTGGCCCTGGTTGTGGATGAGTATCGCCCCAACCGAGGACTAATGATAGAAGGAGATTGCGAGATTCTTGAGCGTGGTAATGAGTACCTGCGCCTGCTGCGGATTCTCTTTGATAGGTTCGTCTTCTACAGGAGGAACCCATGGGGTGAAGGCGAGTCTCCGATACTGAAGATTAGGCCGACCAAGGTCATCATGTGGTAGGGAGGCGCCGGTCAGGTCAGCGGCACCCGCCTGCGCGCTTCGTACATAGACAGTAGCCCGACCGCCGAACATCGTGGGTCGAACGGCTCGAGGACGGATGAACAGGTTTCTGCGAGAAGCTCGATGTAGCGCTTCGAGTCGTACATGGTCTCGTCCCCCATTACGTCGACAGGTGTGGCCCTCTTCGAGTCTCGGCCCTCGTAGTCTGTAATGACGTAACGTATCCCTTCACCAGCGTGCAGTTTGACACCCTCGCCGACAAGTCGCTTCACAGCGGCGTGCTGGACTGTCATGCTGGTGTACTCCTCTGGCCCCTTCGATAGGTTAGTTGTGAAAGCCAGTTCGGATGCGCGAATCTCGTGGCGCTCCAGCGCTTCCGCGTATCTGAGGAAGATCTCCACGCATTCGGGGAACGTGGTCCTTACTTCCTTCACAGAGTCGGCCTTCGCCATTACCCTCAGGATTGCCATCTGGCATTCTGCGAATGCCGGCGGCGTGTCGTGGCGTCGCGCTTCCATCCCCCTGACTTTGAGCTCGCCGTCCTGATAGACACCGAAGTACCTGTTGAGTACAGGTATCTTCGAATCAGCCTTGGAAGGAAGGAAGGCCACCCACTTGTAGATCCCTTCGAAGGACATGACAAAGCCGGTCTCCGACTCGATTTCGGACTTGAGCTCGAGGTAGCCCTCCCGTCCCGCCCTTTCCTTCTTCACCCAGAGCGAATCCACGATTCCGTGGACCAGGTCGAAACCCCTCCTCTCGGCTACCCTCGCTGCGTCGAGCATCACCTTCCTGTCCCAAGCACACACTGCGATGTGGGCGTCGATCCGGCCGAACTTCGCGTTGTTGAAACCCAGATAGCCGAAGGTGGTGACCCCAAGCCACTTCAGGGCGGCTTGGCGTGCGTTGTACCTGTCATAGTCGGTCCCCTTCGAGTCCTTCTTCAGCTCCTTGTAGTGGAGCCGCTTCTCTACGATGATTTCTATCGCCCGGGGGACTATGCCTTTCCTCTTTTCGCAGACGTTCCAACCCAGCTCGGGTACCCTGTTCTTCGAATCAGGACAGCACGGGCATCTCACCGTCTCAGCTGAGATATTCTTCCTGAACATGATGTTAGGATAAAGGGCATGAAAGTCGAGCTCGCATACCCCCTCGTGGACGCCCATCTTCGGCTCAAAGATTAGACCGCCCCTGTCGGCCACGAGTAACTCGTTCCTGTCCTTGAAACGCTCGACCAGCGTCGGTTTCCAGGGGACGAGCAGGTCAATTCTGGAGGCGTGGTAGAACTGGAGGCTCGAGAGGGCCTTCCCTATGCTCGCCCTGCTGGATGTCTGAAGGGGCATACGGCACACCCTACTCAGCTCGAAGAGCCCCTCGAAGCCTGCCTCGGAGTAAGCGAAGGATGTGTTGACGTCGATGTGTATCCTGCCGCAGAGCTTCATCGCCGAAGGTTTGTAGTGGATTCTGCCGTAGCTGAAATATGAGGTTCCACCCTTCGCAGGGAGTTTCAGGATGGTCCCGTCCCTGTCGAGCGTCAGCCTGTCGGCGACGTTGTTGGCTTCTGCGCGCCTAATCAGGTAGGGGAAGAGGAAGGTGTCCCCGTCGGTCGAGAGGACGAAGTCGGGATCGGCTTCTCTGATGGCCTTCACCAGCTCGAGTAGCTTGTCAGCTTCGCTCCCGCAGTCGATCACGACCTTTCCGGCGTCGCTCTCAAGACTGATTGTCCCGATTCGGTCGGTGAAGTGCGCTATCCTCCCCGCTTTCATGATGCCGACGTCTACTTTCACATTCCTCAGGTTGGGGACGGCGTAGTCATACGCCCAGACATCGTCGTGGAGGTCCCATTGCAGCGTGTCCCTGACCTGCGTCACTTCGCAGTATGCGAGCGGGAAGAGGTCGTGCTCGTACAGGTAGCTCTGGTTGGGTGGGACGTCGACGTTGTAGAGCTTGTAGGCGCCGAACGGGCCGAGCCGCTCTATCCTTCCGGCCACCTGCTGGATCTTCCTGGCATCCATGACCTTGGCTTCCACGATGTCGGACCTCTCTGTGTCGACGACCTTCTCGAACTTCTGAGCAGGCTTGGTCCAGACGAATTCGGAATCCATTGTTTTCAGCGAATCCTCAAGGTCAGCCATGCTGCTGGTCGCGATGAATATCGACGGGGACCAGTGGTCTACCAGCCTTGCGGCCTGGCCATCCTCGTGTTTGAACCAGACGACCATCTCCCCGGGGTTCCCCGGATAGAGGTCAAGTATCCAGCCTCGCATCCCTCTCGGCCTTCATCTTCTCCACCTCGCCCGCCAGCCACATGATGGTCTTGTGCTGCATCAGCAGGAGGCTCATGAAGAGCGCTTCGCTCGGGAAGGGCGATTCCCTCGCCTGCATCGCCGGGAAGTATTCGTAACAGAGCCTTAGCATCTCCTTGAACAGCTCCCGATCTTCGGCCCTCAGGGCATATGCGAAGCGTTCCCAGCTGTCCAGCTCCTTGATGATCTCGGCGTCGGTGAGGGTCATCTGCCATCCTCCTTCCGTTTGATTTCTGAGATTATCCCCAGCGCACGCGCCAGTTTCCTGTAATGGTGGAAGACCAGTGCCATGGTCACCCCCTCGAACCGGGAGGTCCTGACGGCCGCCGATGAGGCCGACGTGTAGAGCATGGCCGAGCTGAGCATATCGTCGAAAGCAAACCTGTCACGCTTCGAGAGGGCCTTCCTGAATGCCCTCCACTCTGCTGTCTCCTGGGCCTCTGCCATCCTGAACGATGGAATCGTCCTCCCCATTAGCGGGCCACCCTAACCTTGGAAGGTCTCAGGAGCTGGTTCATCATGAAACTGGAGGTTGTCGGAGGCTTGGTCGGGTGCTTGACGAGCTCTGCCTGCACCCTGTCTCCGGACGACGACAGGGAGACCGCGGTATCGGCCCATTCCATGATCATGCCATCGTACTTGTTGGGCGAGGCCAGGGTCGCAAGGACGAATGAGTTCTTCTTCACCCGTTTTATTCCGCCCTCAACGGCGCTCAGGAGCCTCCTTGCCTCCCTCTCCTCCAGCTCAGGCTCGTTGAAGGTGCCAAGCAGGTCAGAGACGACGACCAATTTGGCCGCGTAGTCCTCTGCGGCCCTGACTAGGTGCTCTGAGATGAGGTCGGCGAGTTGGTAAATCGTGAAGACGCGACAGGTGGCCACCCTTCTCATCGCGACCGCCGGCTTGAAACCGCGCTGCTTCGCGAATGAAGAGAAGAGGTATGGGTCTGACTGATTCCCTCCGTCGATGAAGAGCACGGCCGAATCGAGGCCACTTGCCTCCAGCGGGAGTTGGGCCCTGAACGCCATAAACTCGGCCACTACAGATGCCGCGCCGCCGCTGAGTACGATTAGGTGCTGGGGAGAGTAAGGCCTCAGCAACGAGTCCAAGCGCGGGAAGCCTAGAGAGAAGTGTGGAAACGACGAAGCCGAACGGAATGACAAGGCCCTCCTTTGGACAGCGACGGTGTCCGTCAGGCGGATGTCCGACCAATCATCGGGCACAGGGGCTAGCCTGCACTCGATGTTGTTCTCGAGCCCGCGCCCGCATCCGATACAACGGCCGCTCAGTGAGTCGATGGTTTCGCCAGTCGGCCCGAGGCCCCGCCTGACCCGCAGGACACAGTTGCAGTTGGAACAGTAGTAGACGAAGCGTTCCTTGCCGCTTCTCTCTTGTTCGTACAGATAGTGGAGCCTAGCCATTGTGATAGGAGCAGGAAGTTTTCCCGGAATTTAATGCAAGAAGTCACGTGAGTGAATTTGGGCGCGAGAGAGACGGTCGAAAGTGTTGAGGTGATGGATTCGATTATCAAGATAGTGTGGTAAGCTGTGCTGCGGAAAGCGGAAGGCGCTTTTACAACCGCCACCGCCGAAGCAACTTCAAGGACGAATACGAGAAGATATCCAAAGACCTCGCCGTGAGAACATACCTTGCCGACCTGTCAAAGACAGGCAAACCGACAAGCGAGAACTCGAAGAAGGCCACCCTCCTAGCATGTCGAAAATTCCTAGAACAAACAAAGAGGCCGATAACTGAGTCAGCAATGCAAGAACTCGTCCAATTCAAACGAGACAATCCCAAAGACACGACGATCGAGCAAGACCTCAAGCTATGGAAGGCAGAAGCCAACTCGACAAGCACCCAAGTGTACATAGCCATGATACTCGGAGTGTTCCGAAGGAACTACGCCCGACTCAACCTGACAATCCACGTCGAAGGCACCGGAAACAAGACAATCCCAATCAGAGAACCAATCCTGAGAGCCATCAGACAGGACGAACAACTCTCAGAGCAACACAAGGACGAGATGGACCTGATGGCCTTCTCAGGAGAAAGGCGACAAGCGATCAGCATGACGCCAATCGAGAACGTCCACCTAGTAGACGAAACAGAGAGCGCAATAATCGACGTTCCAGCAAACGTCTCAAAGACAGCAACAAGACACCCCTGCATCATCCCCAAGGAACTCGCAGAGAGACTACTGGAGAGAGCGCAAAGGCTAGGATACAATGTCCTGAACCCAAACTATGACAGTCTGTGGCACCAAATAACAAGACTCGCAAGGCGAAAACACAACGTGCTCCTAACTTCACACTACATGAGAAAGAGGTTCGAGACACTAGCAGAGCGAATCCCATCCACAGACATGAACCCAAACCATTGGATCATCCTGATGGGGAGCAAACCGACCCTAGGACACATGCCCGACATATACTCGCTCCTCTCAAACACGGAGCTGATTCAAGAATACGAGGCACACCTAAGACCAAGACTCGCCCTAACGGGAGAGACAAAGGCACAACCAAACCAGACAGAACAACTCAGACGAGAGAACGCAGAACTAAAAGAGCAACTCCTCAAGCTCACAAAGCTACTGACGGATAACTTGACAGCCAAGACGGGGAGCTAACCACTCCCAGCTAGCAACTAGAAGGACCACGCTGAAAGTTCTGTCCAATCTATGGGTGATTTCACTCGTTGTCTCATCGCGGGTGACGCCCGTCATTGACAGTGCGGAAAGCCTTGGCATTTGGACGCCCACATGTACGAAGCCTGACGGTAGGGCGTACCGTTCACGATTTCAGTGTAGTTGTACAACATGCCGAATCCAAGAAGATGGAATGATGACGAGGCATGAGCGGTGTATAGTGTGAATGGGCCGTGCACGGTATCTTTCGTCCATATTTCGGTCGTTACAGGAGCGAAGAAGAAGAACGCGACCAACCCGACCACAACGACCACGATTATGGCCTTCGAGGTGCGTCTCATGAGCTCATTCTTTGCCAGAGTACTAATACGCCTATCTACCAAAACGGTCTCATTCTAGAAGGACTCGCCAGATTGCCTCGCCCGCCGCGCTCCGCGCGGCGGGGGACACCTGACGGTTTCCCCCAAACCCTTACCAAGAGCCTCGCCGTCCGACAGGCGACGGCCAACGGGCGCATAATTCCAAATGACATGGAATGATAAGAGAACAATCAACAGGAATTGGAAGTTCCTAATCTACTGCGCTATTGCGTCAAAAGGAAGGTCACGTCCGGTATCAAGAACGATGAGGCCGATGACATATGTGCCAGACCGCTCAGTGAAGCCGGATCCAGTGCAGACGACAACCACTGACTGACTCTCTGCAGGGATTGTAGTCTCAGGCACATTGCAGTCCTGGTCCGTGCCATTTACCTTAAACACACACGAAACAACTCGCCCATCGAGGCTTCCAGTATTCTGAAGAGTCACTGTGCAAGACACAGGATTCCCATTACACATGGTGCCATGATACTGACTGACTTGGACGTCAGAAATCATTACGCAATCACCGCAAGTCTCGGACGATAGGTATGCCCTTACCAAAAGAACGCCGAAGAGCACCGCCACCACCAGCAGCAGGATGACCAGATACTTCTGACTAGACGTCTAGACTCACTATCGGGCTCAGCCGGCGAAGGAAAACGGGTGCGCTCTCTTGAGGCTTTAGGAATCACTCGAACATGGACAGAATCCTTTCAAAGAGACAAAAGCAATAATACGAAACTGATTTCGTTACAACCCAATGAATGCGCCTGACAACGGAGACCAGGAAAATACTATCGTAGATAGAACAGCTGTTCATGTGATACAGGTCTATCAAGATTATTAACCCAAAGGATTGGCTCGACGAGACAACGCGGGGGTCGCCCAGCCTGGTCAACGGCGCGAGGCTCAGGACCTCGTCCCTCAGGGGTTCGTGGGTTCGAATCCCACCCCCCGCACTTCTCATCGCGTTCAAGGGTCTCTCCAAGACTAGTCATAATGCGCTGTCTTCTTTGTAGTAGATTGTGCTGCAGCTCTACCCGCCACCAAATCCAATGTGTATTGCGGCACACACTTCTAACGCCCTCTCTCGGTCACGGCAACTCCCTCGGAAACCGAAACCTGTTTCTGGGCAGCTGGAGGACCGTTTGATGTGAGCGTGATTGGATAGCGCCGTAGAGACCTTTGGCCTGACCAAGTCCTATGGCGCGGTGAAGGCTCTCGACAGCCTGAGCGTCAAAGTGAGAAAGGGCGAAATCCTCGTCCTCCTCGGCCCCAACGGCTCAGGCAAGTCCACCCTCCTGCTCCTACTTTCGACGGTATTGAGGCCCACCGCCGGGACGGCGACCGTGATGGGGTACGATATAGTCAAGCAGCCCCTGAAGGTCAGAGAGACCATAGGCATCTCCTTTCAGGAGGCCCGAGGGTTCTGGAGGCACAAGCCCTACCAAATCCTGGCGTTCCACGCGGCAATCTACGGCCTTCGTGGGAAAGAGAGGTCCGAGGTGGTCGACCAGACTCTCAAGGACTTCGACCTCTGGCCTTCGAGGAACAAGAAGTTCATGGAGCTCTCAGGAGGGCAGGGGAAGAGGCTCGAAGTCGCGAAGCTCTTCGTACACCGCCCGGAGGTGGCCCTCTTCGACGAGCCGACCGCCATGGTCGACTTGGACGGGAAGAGGATGATCTGGGACAGGATAAGGAGTCTTCGCGAACAGGGATTGACGGTGGTGGTCGCCACGAACGAAGTGAGGGAAGCGGAGTATCTGGCTGACAGGATAAGCATAATGAAGGGAGGGAAGGATGTCGTCACCGAAGACCTCAGGACGCTCAAGGACAGCATTACCGGTGGAGACGTGGTAGAAGTCCGCATGTCCCCCGCCATCACCAGCGGAGCGCTGAAGGTCATTTCGGAGGTCCCTGGCACGGTCAGGGTCACACAGGCCACCGAAGACACCCTCAACGCCTTCGTCAACAGGTCGGAAGACTGGCTGCCGCAGATGATGTCATCTGTACAGTCGCTCGACGTCAGAATCACATCCATCAGGGTCTCGGAACCTTCACTCGACGACGTCTTCCTCCACTATACGGGCAAAGAGGTCGCGAGTGCCCATGCGTGAGCTCCTCGTCCTCTTAGGTTACGAGCTCAAAGAGACCTTCGATTCCATCCCTTGGACGGTCTACTTCTGGTTCTTCTTCGCGTTCCAGTACTTCGTCTACGGCCAGCTGGTGTCTAGGCTTGTCGGGAGCCATCTGCCCAACTACTACGTTTACTACGGCACGGGCCTCCTGATTATAATGACATTCAATGTGGCGTCGTGGTCAGGAAGGCGGTTCGTCGAGGGCGCCCATGAAGGAAGGCTGAGGTACATCCTGTCCCTTCCGATTAGGCGTGGAGAGCTCTTCTTGGAGCAATTGATGCTGGGTCTCATAGCAAACATTGTCAGAATCGGCCCCCCACTCGTCCTCGTTCTCTGGCTCAATGGGATGCCTCCAATCGTGCTGTTAACGTCCCTGGCTGTGCTGCTGTCCATGAGCGTGGGTGTGATGGGGATAATGATCTCGCTTTCGTTCGTAGCGTTCAAGTCGTTTGACATCTACAGTGCGATAGTAGCCAGCACGAGCGCCATCCTGCTCAGGTTCAGCACGATTCTGTACCCGCTCTCTTTCATGCCCAACGCCTACGCGTCGGTCGCCAGGTTCAACCCGCTCACCTATGGGGCAGACTTGCTGAGAAACGTAATGAACGTCGACGTCAGCCAGCTGCTCAACCCGGGATCTTCTGCTTTCATCGTTGCCGCCGTTGGAGTTTCGATGCTTACCCTCGGCATGGCTATTGTGCCCCGAACACTGGAAGGAGTGAAGTCATCATGAGCCAGCTGAACAGGATGCTCCAGATAACCCGTGTCGACCTGTCGTACTTCTTCAGGACGAAGTGGTTGGTCGGGACGTTGCTCGGCCTGAACATAACGGACATGCTCGTCGTCGGCATAGTCTACAAGGGGATGATGCCCCCAGCTATTGAGGGCGTTCTCAATTACTTCCAGTTCTACGCTCCAGGCGTGATTATCACTGGGCTCTTCTTCGCATCGTTTGACGTCGGGAGGCGAGTCCACCTCGGTCTTACGGAGGGAGTCTCGCAATACTACCTCACACTCCCGGTCAGCCTGGATGAGGTGGCCTGGGCGCACCTCCTATCTGCGGGCCTCGGGGGCACCATCTACGCGGGACTGCTTACGATGATGGCCGCGGTCCTCGTCCCGCAGCTGGCCTCACTGTCAACATTGGTCCTGATCCCGTTCTTGTTCGTTCTTTCGATGGGCCTCTCCGGAATCGCTGCGGTCCTGAACCTTTTCTCGAGAACGGGAGACAGATACTTCGTCTTCGCCGATGGGATCCAGACGTTGATGGTCAGTATGAGCACGGTAGCATACCCTCTCTCCGTAATCGGTTCCTACTTTCCATCCCCTCTGGTGACCATGATCCAGTTGAATCCGCTAAGTCAGGGGGCCGAAGCCTTGAGGGCGGTCATCAATGGGGCCCCTTCAAGCCCGGTGTTCAACCTTCCCTCACTCGTGCTGACTTCTCTCGTGCTGCTTGTCGCGGGGGTGGTCTCTTACCGACACGTCTTCACGAAGCTGAGGGAGGTCGGCAAAATCTAGGTCTAGGTGGTCTTCAGGTCAACTCTTCGCGCCAGGCGCCGCAATGTGCGCTGCAGGGGGAGCTTGGGCAGGGGGTTTCTGTTGGACCGGTTGGCCCGTAATCATCCCAAATGCGTTCCTTCCCAGCTCGGTGAGCTGATACCGTGCAGGGCCCCCGAAGAAGTCCACCTTGTACTCGATAAAACCGAGTGACGTCAGCTGCCTCACGGTCCAGATGGTCATCCAGTTCGAATTGTCGGCGATCGCATCGTCGAGCTCTGAGTTGCTGAGTCCTTCCTTGCTACTCATGAGAGAGGTCATCGCCTGGAGAAGGTGGGGTGAAGCGGCAACCTTCTGGAGGACTTCCTGCTGAGCCTCAACGTCGGAGGGCCAGACCCAGAGACCTGCGTTCAACAATCCCGTCAAGCTCTTCTTGGTTGATAAAGGCTCCGAGGTCGAAGTCGTTGCAGCCCTTTACGAACTTGTCAACTGTTTTTCGTCAGGTATGACAAGTAAGTGGCAATTCCTTGTAACTTCGGCAACAAATGGAAGTTGTAACAGAATACGCCGACCAAAGAACAGAGCTCGAGGAGAAGATCAGGTCGCTCGAAGCCGAGAAGGCTTCGCTCCTTGCCGGCATAGCCTCATCGAAGGAGAAGATCGCCACTTGTGAGCTGGAGAAGTCCGCCACACAGCTGGAAAGCGAAGTGGAGGCACTCCGGACAGAGAAGGCTGTGCTTGACGAGAAGGCTGCGGCCTACGAAGCCGAAGTGGGATATGACCTTCCGCCCAGCACTGCCGGAGTCTAGACCTACCGAAGCTTAGAGGCCTTCTGCTCGAGTTCGCTTTTTTCTTTTCTCAGGTAGCCGACGAAACTCTCTAGTTCAGCCAGCTTTGCCTGTAAGCGTTTTACGTCGTTCTCCTTGGCCGTCCGTTCCATCGCACTTTCAAGCTCCTTCTGTTGTTCGGCCATCCCCTTGACCTTCGTGTTGAGACCGTCGTTGTCCTTCTTCACCACGTTCAGCTCATCCTGAATTGACTTCAGTTGCTCCTCCGCCACAATCAGGTATCTCTGCCTGCTAATCACGGTGGGGAACTTTGTGTCGCATTTTGAGCATGTGTACATACCGACCCTTCTCTCAGTCATCCCCCGCTCGCCCTTCGAGGGCTCGACGATGACTGAGAAAGTCCTGGTTGGCAGAGGTTCTTTGTTCCCACACTTCGGACAGTTTGGCAAACGCCTCTGTGGGGTGTATGAACGTGTTAAAGGTTTACTACTCGCGGATCGATTCGAGCTCAGAAACGGCGGACCAGAGCGTGACCCTGGCGAAGGAGGGCATGTTGGGGTCCTGAGCGACATCGTCGAGGAAGCTAATTGCGTTGGCCGCCCTTACAGCCATGCTCTGCTTTTGGTCTTGGAGCATCAGAACCGAATCCTTGACGATCTTTCTAATGTTGCGCGGCGTTATGTTCGAGTCAGCAATCTGGTTCAGGCTCACCGTGGCCTTTGCGAGCTTTGCGTTGTTCTCCTCCTGCTTCTTCAATTTTGCACTCATCTGAAGGAACCCTATTGAAAGCAGTCCATCATTTGGTGGGATTAAGTGCTTTTCGTCGCATCGGCTGGACTCCACTGCATTGTTGGGGCCCGATAATCAGGCTAGAGAGCCTCATTCCGTCTAATCTACGACTGCGCAAGGTGTTTTTGGGGCAATCAGAGCACCGTTTTTTATAGAGCTGGACTCCCACTCGGAGTAATGAGTGGGGCAAGCAAAGACAAGATGAAACTGGCGGTCGAGTTGGTGAGGAAGGGTGCGACGATGCTCGGAGAGCCCTGCACCAAGTGCGGCGGAATCAAGGTCAGCTACCACGGCAGGGTCTATTGCACCGGCCACGAAGACCTCTCATCAGTGGTCGCCGCCGAGATGGTGTCGATGGATGTGGTTCTAGCCGGGATGAGGGAAGTCCTCCTTTCGAAGCTGAACGAAACCGCCTCCTCGCTGGGTCAAGAGAAGGATAGTGCTAGGCAGGAGCAGTTGGTGTCTCTGATGGCAAAGTACTACGATCTGCTCGAGAGACTCTCTCAGAGACAGCAGAGGCCTTAAATCAGAACTCGCCCTTTTTCGTGGTCTTGGCGCCGCGAATGGGACAGAAGGTGCCGGAGTTTGCCCTCCCAGACACCGATAAGAGAATCCGTTCTCTCGGTGAGTTCACTAAGCAAGGGACGACTATGCTAGTGTTCTTCCCGTTCGCCTTTTCAGGCACCTGTGACAAAGAGATGTGCACATTCAGGGACGACTTCGAGATGTTGCAGGCTTTGGGAGCCCAGCTCGTAGGTATCAGCGTCGATAGCAGCTATACCCTCAATGCTTTCGCACAGACCTACAACCTGCAATTCCCGCTCCTGAGTGATTTCAACAAGAGGGTCACAAGACTCTACGGAGTACTCCAGGACCCCTGGGTCGGCCTCGGCTTCAAGGGAGTTGCCAAGAGGTCGGTCTTCTTGATTGACGGGCGGAGCATCCTCCGGTACAGGTGGGTCACCGACGTGCCCTCCGATGAGCCTCCCTACCAAGAGGTCATCAGAGCAGTCCAGAGGTTAGTCTCCTAGCCCGATTCTTGTGCGGGCAATAACATCGTCCATTAGGAATTGACCCAAGAGACGGCCGTGAAGCCAATCGTGAGCTCATACTCTCCTGGACAAGCTTTCTTCTGAATGAGACGCCGGGGGTAGGATTCGAACCCACGAGACCCGAAGGTCACGGGCTGACTGGTCACTTGATCTCGAGTTGCGGACCCGATTCGTTGCCTCACGAGTTGCCCGCGCATTAACCACTCTGCCACCCCGGCCGAATTGATGCCTGACCGAGCCTCTATAATTTCTTTGAGGGTGCTGGTCTCGTGCGGGGCGCCCCAACCTCTCGACTGCGTGGTCATGTGATGCAGTTCACAAGCTCAGGGCTTTCCGAGTGTTTCTCCAAGGAACGGTTTCGTCGTGCCCAGGTTTAAATCGAATCTACACGCGGGTTCTGAATGCGTGATGAATGTTACTCTTGTCTGGTCCAGCCCGAAGCCTGAAAGGACCATCGCAGTGGCAATGAGAAGGTGCTACAGCACTAAGGCGATTGAGGATATCGAGACCGAATTGGAGCAGAAGGGTGCCGAGTACTGGAAGTTCCTCTTGACCAAGTGCCTACAGGACAAGTCGCTCGACGTTCTTGAACACTTCACAATGTCGTTTCTGGTTGAGGGTGCAGGTGAGGTCGAAGTGAGTGGACTCATTCGCAGGTTTCCATACATACACTCGACCCGTCTGAATGAAACCGATTGGCTCTTCTCGATGAACGCCAGGACGCTCGTCGAGCTCTGGAGGGACCGCGAAGGGAAGCCGTTCGCCGAGCCCCTCGTGGCTGAACTCGACAAGAGGCACGTAAGTCCGCTCTTCAATGGACTTGTCTTTGGTGATAGAGCTTATGCGCGTTAAGCTACTCTATAGCACGGATCTAGGAATTCTGAAGAAGATCCTAGCCGAGAAGGGTGTGCCCTTCGAGCCTGAGGCGCTGCTGGACCACGTTGTATACATGTTCGAAATCGAGGATTGCAGCAGGGTCACGACCCATCAGCTTGTCCGCCACCGGGTCGCATCGTACGACCAAGAGTCGCAGAGGTTCTCCGCAGCCACGAAAGAAGGGGTCGTGACACCCCCGAGTATCCAAGCCAATGAGGCAGCCAACAAGGCTTACGATGAGGCCCTCAAGGCAGTCTACTCTGCCTATGAGAAGATGGTCACGGCCGGCGTGCCTAAGGAGGACGCCAGGTACATTCTGCCTGCCGCCATCAAGACGAAGCTCGTCATGACGATCAACGCTAGGAGCCTGATGCACATAATCTGGCAGCGCACGGCCCTGCAGGCGCAGTGGGAAATCAGAGAACTCGTAACTTCCCTGTACGATCTTGCCCGCGAAGCGACACCTGAGCTCTGGGTCAAGATCATAGAGAGGTAGCATTTGGTCAAGGCCTTCGGGACGGCCGGGGTCAGGGGAGTCTTCAACAGAACGCAGACACCTGAACAGATCTACAAGCTCGCCGCGACCATCGCGTTCACTTCAGGGAGGGGTAGGTATGGGGTCGGCTGGGATGGTCGCAAGACTTCCGCCCTCCTTGCGAGAACAGTGATTTCGGCTGTCAATGCGGTCGGCAGTGAAGTGTATGCCTTTGGGGTCGTCCCCACTCCCGTAGTGGCTTTTGGGACCAAGTCCCGCGCGTGTATGGCCGGCTTCTCCGTGACCGCCTCTCACAACCCCTCAGAGTTCTCCGGTGTCAAGATCTTCAACTCCAAAGGGATGGAACTCCCTGCGTCTGACGAGGAGAAGGTCGAGAGGGCGTTGGCTGTGGACGTCATGAAGCCCTCCGGTGTGTTCGGCCAGCTTGTCTCGGACGAGGAGGCGGTGGACGAGTATGTGCAGGCGCTCGTCTCGCGTTACGAGAAGGCCCGCGAGCCCCTCCGGATAGCGGTCGACTGCGCCAGTGGACCAGGGGGGATTGTGACTCCGCAGGTCCTGAAGCTCTTGGGTCATCATGTGATTCCCATCAACGCGCAGGTCTCTTGGAGATTCCCTGCGAGACCCCCGGAGCCGACCGCCTCCAACCTCATCGACCTCTCGAAGATGGTCCCTGCGCTGGGGGTCGACCTAGCCTTTGCACATGACGGGGACGCGGACAGGCTGGTGATGCTTGACGCCCTCGGGAGGGTGGTACCCGATTCGATCCTTACGATTCTGGCGCTCAGGGGAGTGAACGCCTCCAGTGGGGTCGTCGTAATCTCCGACAACACGTCCACGGCCGTAGCCGAGGAGGCCGAGAGGCTGGGTCTCCAGGTCACTAGAAGCAGGGTCGGGAAGACGTTCGCCTCGCTAGAAGCCGAGGGAGGAGTCTTCGCAGCCGAGCCAAGTAAGGTTGTCGACCCTCGGTGGGGCCTCTGGGAGGACGGGATTAACACGGCCGCGATGATCTTGAGTGTCGTTTCGAGTGATAGGGGAGCAGTGGGTCGAGTGATGGAAGAGGTCAGGTGGAGATACAAGCAGGTCAACTTCGATGTGGTTGTCAAGATGAGGATCTTGATGGAGAAGGCGGGCGAGACTTTTAGGAAGTTCAAGATCCAAGAAGAGCGAATGCTCGATGGCTTCAAGTTGGTTTTCGCCGATGGTTCCTGGGTGATGTTCAGATCGTCGGGGACCGAGCCGAAGACAAGACTCTACTGCGAGTCGAAGGACCTCCAGCAGCTCGACGTCCTAGTCCAGCTGGGGACCCAGTGCATCGAATCTTCTAAATAGCTTGATGGGTTCGAGCAACCCATGCCTGAATCGAAGGCCATAACGCGGGTTCTGGCGTCAGGCTACCTTCTGGACGCGAAGGCCTTCGAGATGATCAACCAGATTCCGGCCGAGGTCGACCTGGAGGGGCTCGTCGATAGGCTTCTAGAACAAAAAGCGGGAGCGGTGGGGGAGGCGAAGGTAATCACCGAATCAGACGTGGTCAAGTTGATGCCCGAGATGACCCGTCAAGGTGGTGAGGAACCAGGGGTTCTCTTCGGCGAGTCGGCGGAGCTCGAAGTCGTATCAGACCCGACGATGGCCATTGCACCTGCGGAAGCCTCCGACGGTTTCAACAAGCTCTTCCGCGACAGGTACCAGCGACTCCATTCGATTCTACGGAGCCGTCTCGACATGAAGGGTATGGTCATGGTTTCTGCCACGAAAGAGCTACCCCCCAACAGGAAGGTCAAGGTCGCCGGCCTTCTCTCTGACCGTTCAAATAGGAAGGGGAACGTCGAACTGAAACTGGACGACCCGACCGGCACGATGCGGGTAGTCTGCCAAGATCAGTTCGTCGAGAAGGCAGCCCTTGAAGCACCTCTTGACAGCATGATTGTCGTGGAAGTCTCGCGTGGAAGGACCGGCCAGCTGTACGCGGATTCGGTTCTGCTGCCTGACGTCCCGGGGCGAAGGCTGGCGTCATCCTCCCACAGGGTCTATGCTCTCCTCCTCTCCGACTTGCACATCGGGAGTAGGATGTTCCTCGCTGACGACTTCAGGCGTTTTCTACAGTGGATCAACGGCGGGTTGGGCGACAAGGACGTTGTGAACCGCATCAAGTATCTGGTCGTCGCTGGGGACCTCGTCGACGGAGTCGGCGTCTATCCAGGTCAAGAGTTCCAGCTCGCTGAGAAGGACCCGAAGAAGCAGTATGAAATGGCCGCGGAGCTCCTCAAGCAGGTGCCGGGCCACATACAGATTGTCATCTCCCCTGGGAATCACGACGCCGTCAGACAGGCGCTACCGCAGCCGGCCGTTCCAGTTGACCTTGCCGAATCGCTCTACGGGATGGAGAACGTCAGGTGGGTGGGCGACCCCGCATATATCAAACTACATGGCGTGGCATTCTTGGTCTACCACGGAAAGAGTCTCGACGATGTCATAGCCACGACGCCCGATTTGACCTACGACAATCCGACCAAAGCGATGAAGCTCCTTCTCCGGTCGAGGCACCTTTCGCCCACCTATGGCAAGCGGACCGCGTTGTCTCCGGAGCTACGGGACTTCATGGTAATCGATCAAATCCCTGACGTGCTCCATTCAGGGCACGTTCACACGTTCGGGGAACTCAATTACAGGGGGACGCTGCTCATCAACTCCGGGACGTGGCAGGGGCAGACAGACTTCCAGTTGAACATGGGGCTCGAGCCGACCCCGAGCGTCATACCAGTCATTGACCTTTCCACCATGGGAGTTCTGAGGCGCAACTTCAGCGCAGCGGGTTACCGGCCCTACGAAGGCGTCAGAACCTGAGGGATTTGCTTCCTAGGTGGTCTTGCCGAAAGTAGTATCCTCGGAGAGAGTCTTCTCAAGCGCCTCGTTCCCGATCAGGAGTTGTATCCGTTTGGTTCTTCCACGCCTTCCCTTGCTGACAACTGATGCCTCAATCAGCCCCATCAGGTCGAGTTCCGCGAGTATCCCGCTGACGCGCCTCTGTGTTAGCGCTTCGAGGCCCGCCTTCTTGCAGAGGTTGTTGTAAGCCAAGTAGAGTTCGCCGGTGTTGGTCCCGCCCGGGAACCTCGAAACTGCGAGTAGGATTGCCTTGTTTTGCACAGGAAGGGAGCGTATTGCTTCTTCGACCCTGTCGTGCTCCATCTTATCCGATGCCCTGCGGATGCATAAGTCGTCGATTTCCTCAAGTCCCTCGCGTTCGGCGACCTCGCCAGCTATCCTTAGCAAGTCGATTGCGCGTCTTGCGTCGCCGTGTTCCGATCCAGCCATCGCTGCGCAGAGGTTAATTGCTGCTGGTGATGCTGCTGCTGGTCTGAACGCCATCTTCGCCCTTTCCGTCAAGATTTCTCGCAGCTCGTCGACTGTGTAGGGTGGAAAGACCAACTCCTCCTCGCTCAGGCTGCTGAGAACTCTGGGGTCGAGGCCCTCCTTGAACTTCAGGTCGTTGGATATCCCGACGAGGGACAGGAATCCCGGCGAAAGTCTTTCACCCGATCGCGTAAACTCATAGAGGATGCTGTCGCCAAAGGTTTTCACCAAGTAGTCAATCTCGTCAAGGACCAAGATGATCTGTTTCTTTCCGGACTTCACCCTCTCGAAAATCCTATCGACGACTTCGCCGATGGATAACCCTGTGAATGGGATTTGCCTGTCCATGGGCAGGTCGACGAACTTTGCAAACTCTGCCAAGGTCCGGTACTCAGTGTTCGAGAGTCGTGTGTTGACATATGCCACGGTTAGGTTTGGGTTGGCTGCTTCGGCTCTCAACCTTCCTAGGACATAGCGCGCGACTGCCGTCTTTCCTGTGCCCGTCTTTCCATAGAGGAGCAGATTGGATGGTTTAGAACCGTGGAGAACTGGAGCAAGGACCTCGGCGATTGCTTTGGTCTGGCCGTCTCTGAATGGTAGGTTTTCTGGAACGTATTCTGGGCTTAGCGCATCGCGATCTGTGAATAGAACTTTGCCTTCTCTAGCCCTGCGAAAGATTTCATCAATGGTTCCTGGCAAGGATTATCAGTGGAAACACTGGTTAGATAAGCCCTCCGCCCCAGCTCTTCAATTGTTTCCGGTGGAGAGGTCCGTTTATTGGCTGTTCTTTTGCGTTGGTATAACGGTCCGTTCTCGGTATACAATCCTACTGGGATATGCCTTAGGGTCAACTACAAGAGACATCGGCTTGGTGTTCGGTAGTCATGAAGGTAGATCCGAGAGGGGGAGGATTGCAGTGGAAGTACTGGGGGCGGGGGCACGGAGTGAAGTTCAGTGAAGAACTATACAATTCTAGCGCAACTGGCACCCCACTGTTTCCACTGCAACTCATGCTACCTCCATCGGCCAAAGGGACCAAAATACAACCCCTTTGTTTCCAATGGAGCCAACAGCCACCCCTTCCATTCTTCAAGGGAGTGAACTTTTGTGAAATCACTTGAAACTCTCAACATGCGGTCAAAGAAACTTAGGCCCGAGTTCACAAGTTCACACTACTCGATGATTTAACACGGCTACGGCCAAGCAAATGGGCAACTTGCGAAGGCGAATCAAGATCGAGGTGGAAGACGAGGAAGGAACCAAATACACGCTGGCGCTGGAAGGTAGAGTTTCTCGCGACAAACTCATGAAGGCGGTCGACATGCTGGAAATCATGGACGTACCAATAGATCATTTCTACAAAGCTCCAGACCAAGACACTTTCTTCGGAAAGGTGATGACACTGCTTGAAACCGAATTCGCGGCCGGAGACTTCTCGTCATCAGATGTGGCGCGTGGGTTCGAAGAGAAATACAATCAGCCTGTCAAACTCAGCACAATTTCCACGTACCTGGCAAGACTCGCCGACAGACAGTACATCAAGAGGGAAAAGTTCGGAAACTCATGGGTATACAGGCGGGTCTATCTGAGGACCAGTCAACTGGCAGAAAGGTAGCGACGGCCAGTCTCAGTAAGCTGATATACAAACGGCTTCTTTGAAGTATCCCGAGTAACAAGCCCCGAGTCAAACAGGGCCTTCATCAGACGTGCGGCATGTTCCCTAGTTCTGCCGATAAGTTCCTTGACTTCGACGGAGCTCCTGGGCTGGACACCAAGGAGTCTAATCACAGACAATTCCGTCCCATCCAACGCAATCCGTGATTCCGGTCGAGGAGTTGCGACGCGCGCATCCATCTCAGAAACCTGATTCTCAAACGAGACTGGCGCAAACACTGATTGCGGGGCACGAGTCACAGGCTTCTCTGATACACGCGACTGGATCACTTCGAATCTACCCATCATATCCAAGATACGCTCATCTTGCTTCTTCAAACGTTGCTCAAGTGCTTCCCACAAATCCCTGCCGAGATCAGTGGAGGCATTGACCTTCTGTGAAACCTGCCTGTACCTGAGAAGCAATCCAAAGGAAAGGGCTACAAAGAACGCGGACGAGGCAAATGCAGCAAGCGTCACGAGGTCATCCAAAGCGCGTACATCACAAGGTCACGAAGAGCTACGTGATAAACATCACTCCTACGTCACAATCTTATCGAGCAGAGTCTGCAGAACCACAACAAACCGCTCTCTGTCCTCGTCGGCGACTTCCGTATTTCCTTTGCTAGCTAGTTCGAGCAATCTCCAAACGTCTTCTACCTTGACTAAGCCTATTGCAATGGCGACTAGAACAGTCACAATGGACTCTCTTACTTGGTTTCTACCTTGCTGGACAGTCCGGTAATAGGACCCGATAGTAACTGGCTTCTCAGACCTCATCGTGGCAGCTTCTCTGTAACGGATTTCGCCTGTCGCAACTCTGACATAACTCACGAGAGATTGAAGTTGCTTCTCGGTTAGGCTCGACTGTTCCATTAACACGTCTGGCAGTATCATTTGCTTCCGCTTTAATATCAAAATGTATTAAGCCTTCTTACTGACAATGTATGAGAATTTCATCTCATCGAAATAACAACCACTATTATTTCATAGTCTGACAAAAGAAATCAATAATTATATGAATGTACGCCTTCACCCAGGACTGCTATCTTATTTACTTCCGGAACCAAGCGGACGGGTGAGGATATTTGGGTAGGAGACGTAAGAAGACTCTTCGAATCACCAGGCGAACTCTGCCGAAGGTCTTCGCATGTCCACGGTGCGGGATGATCACAATTAGGATAACATCACATGAAGACGAAACATCACAGGATACGGTCTTCCTCGTCGCTTGTGGCAACCTAGCCTGCGGGGTCAGGCGAGAGCTCAGGTACCCGACCAAGAGGGCTGACATCGACGTTTACAACACATTCGTGGACGACTTTGCGCGCGTAGGGGCTTGAGTTGAGTGGTCCCGGCACTGTCGAGAGGTACCTACTACAGAGAACGAAACGAGCGTCAATCTGCGCAGCTTTGATAGATCCAGAGGACTTCAGTCCAAAGCAGGCTGCAGACACAGCAGAGAAAGCGATCAAGGCAGGGGTTGGCATGATCTTGGTCGGGGGATCAACCCTTTCCGATCAGGGTGAACTCGACCAGGTAGTACAAGCCATCAAAAGGATCACCAAAGACGTCACAACATCACCAGGCGCATCACAACCTGTTCCAGTTGTTCTCTTCCCTGGAAATGTCACAGGGGTCTCTCGTTTTGCCGACGCGATTCTCTTTAGCAGCCTTCTGAATTCGACGAATTCATACTTCATCATCGGAGCACAGGCGCTCGGCGCCATGGGGGTCTATAACGCTGGGATTGAAAGCATCCCAATGGGGTACTTGGTCTTTGGCGATGATAACACGGCCGGCTTCATCGGGCAGGTCAACAGCTTACCACCTTCAAAGCCGAACGTTGCTCTCATCTACGCCCTCGCAGCGAAGTACTTGGGAATGAGGACGCTCTACCTCGAAGCCGGCAGTGGGGCAACCGAACCCATCCCACCAGAGACCATCCGGTTGGTCAGGAAGTTCTACGATGGCATTCTGATCATAGGAGGAGGCATCACATCAAGCGAAGCTGCTGATCGGGCGGCAAAGGCAGGCGCGAACATCATCGTAGTGGGGAACCTACTTCAGACTCCAGGGTACGAGAAGGCGTTGCGACAGATCGCAACGGCAATCAAGCATAAGGACCCGACGCACCGAGCACAGACTCCTCTCGGTCAATCCACAAACGCATAGGCCTGAAGAATCCAAGATCTAACGAAGATAGTCCTTAAGACCCACTCGCGCACCAAAGACCCGAATGTCCTTCTCCGCCGAAACCGCATGGAATCGGGTTCGCAAACTCGCGCCATTTCCCGCAAGGCTCGATACCTATTACAAGGACATACTCAGACAATACGAAGCAGCCCACTTAACCGCATCCAAGGCCAAATCCATGGGATTCGACCCAATCGACACGGTGGAGAACAAGACGGTCTTCGACCTTGCCGATAGGGTCAACCAGATGCTCCGCCTAGACCAATTCGAGGGGCTCGTCGACCGCCTCAGAGAGCTCCTTCACTCCACCTCAAAGGAGCGAGCATCCCTGACCATCTCCCAGGAGATAGCCCTCGGCAAATTCGGCGCTCTCGACAAACATGAGGCGCTGAATTACGGAGTTCGTGCAGGCCTCGCGGTGATGACCGATGGCGTTACTGTCGCCCCACTCGAGGGAATCTCCAGCGTCTTGATAAAACAGAACGACGACAACAGCGATTACGTTTCGGTCTCATACGCGGGCCCTATGCGGTCGGCTGGGGGCACCGAGGCGGCCTTCTCCCTTGTCATCGCAGATGCCACCGGAAAGAAGCTAGGGCTGTCAAACTACAGGGCTAGGAAGGACGAGGTCGACAGGTTCACGGAAGAGCTGAGAATCTACGAAAGGGACGTCGGCAGCTTTCAGTATAAGGTGACAGATGACGACATCAGGTACGCCATATCCAACCTTCCTGTTGAGATAGACGGCATAGAGACAGACCCCATAGAGGTCGTCGTCCACAGGAACCTGAAACGAGTCGCCACCGACAGGCTGAGGGGAGGGGCGCTTAGGGTCCTCAACGATGGCGTAATTGGACGCGCCCACAAACTCGCGAAGAAGTTGGCGTCGCTCAACGTCTCAGGTTGGGAATGGCTCGCCGACGTCAAAGGGGGCACTCAGCAGACCACCAACGAGACGGAACAGGGCGGGACACACTTCGAGGAGGTCATCTCCGGGCGGGCAGTTCTTTCGAAACCGAGGAGCAGGGGTGGTTTCAGGCTCAGGTATGGTAGGTCGATGAACACCGGTCTTTCAGCGTTGGCCATTCATCCAGCTGTGTCGACCCTCCTCGACTATCCAGTCGTACCTGGGACTCAAGTCAAGGTCGACATGCCGGGCAAAGCCGCTACCATCGCCTTCGTCGACTCGATAGAGGGACCAACGGTCCTCCTCAAAGACGGCAGTGTCAGGCGCATCTGGTCCATTGTGGACGCCGAGCGGGAAAAGGAGAACTTGGAGAAGATAATAGATCTCGGAGACATTCTCATCAGCTACGGGGACTTCCTAGAGAACAACAGGAACCTCCCACCATCACCCTATGTCTCTGAGTGGTGGGTCCAAGACCTGCGGCAGGCCATGGCAACGGTCCCCGGGGCCTTTGAGAGGATGACTGCACAAGGCGTCTCAAGCGGAAGGATGACGGAGCTGAGCCTCGGTGAACCCGACTTGGTTCCCTCACCAGCCGAGGCCGTTGCTATCTCTCGTCTTCTAGGAATCCCTCTCCATCCCATCTATACTCCGCGGTTCGACCGGGTCAACGCTTCAGACCTAGCTGATCTTCGCGCCGGCAGCCGAATCGAGGGGTGTGATGTGGTAGTTGATATCACATCGAATCACAGGGAGTGGGTCCTCCGGAAGTGCTTGGTGGAGCACCGACTCGAGGGCAATTCGGCTATCATATCAGGCGACGCCGCCATGATTATGACCACCCTCTTGAGGCTCGAAGACAAATCAGAAATCTCCGCTCCTTCCGACCCCGTCGAGTTCGTCAAAACTCTCTCAGGACTGATTCTCGGCAGGCAAACGACGACGACCGTAGGTGTCAGGGTCGGGAGGCCGGAAAAGGCGATGATCAGGAAGCTGAAACCCCCCGTCCACACCCTTTTCCCCGTCGGCTTTGCTGGCGGTGCGCACAGGGACATCATCACAGCCTCGAAGCATGGACCCGTGAGGATAGAGGTCGTGAACAGATACTGTCCCGAATGCGAACAGAGACGCCTCTCCTCAAGATGTGAGGTCTGCGGCTCGGGGACAGCGCCCTTCAAGGCCTGCCCGCGTTGCCACTCGACAACTTCCAGCGATGTCTGCCCCAACTGCAGGACGAAGACCATGCCCTACTCGAATTTCGACTATGACCTTCGCGCCAAGCTCGACGCCACCAAGACGAAAATCTCATTCGACCCTTCAAAGCCAGTGAAAGGAGTACGGGGTCTCATGAGCGTCTCGAAGACACCAGAACCTCTGGAGAAGGGCATCATCAGGAGCAGACACCAGGTCTTCGTCTACAAGGATGGGACCCTGAGAATCGACGTGACCAATGCCCCGCTAACTCACTTCAGGCCCCGCGACATTAAGGCCGACCCGGAGGCTCTGGCGAGGCTGGGATATGAGTGCGATTGCGAGGGTAAGCCCCTTGAAAGAGACGACCAACTCCTCGAACTGAAGCCACAGGACATTATTGTCCCAATAGACATAGCAGACGATTTAGTCAGGATGGCTCAATTCGTCGACGACGAAGTGCAGGGCCTTTACGGCCTGCCGCCGTACTACAACGTCCAAAGGCCGGCCGACCTAATGGGGAAGATTGCCATAGGCTTGGCCCCCCATACCTCTGTCGGCGTGGCAGGCAGAATCATCGGGTTCTCATCAACCCAGGTCTGCTTCGCGAACCCGTACTGGCACGCGGCCAAGAGGCGGGACTGCGACGGTGACGGCGACTCACTCCTACTGCTGCTGGACGCCCTCCTCAACTTCTCACTCGAGTACATCCCGCACCAGATAGGCGGTTTGATGGACACACCCCTTCTAATCCAGCCCATCCTCCTACCATCAGAGGTCGACGAACAGGCCCACAACTTCGACATCGCCGGCTTCT
The DNA here is from genome assembly GCA_050011215.1 of Nitrososphaerales archaeon. Classification (GTDB taxonomy): domain Archaea; phylum Thermoproteota; class Nitrososphaeria; order Nitrososphaerales; family Gagatemarchaeaceae; genus UBA183. The sequence goes on along the minus strand of JBEKJM010000004.1, from coordinate 11,234 downwards.
ATCCCCGAGAGTTCTACGAGAAGACCCGGGAATCACCGTCGGCCGCGTCGGTCCAGGACCTTATCGAGTGCATCGGCTCGAGGCTGGAGAGCGAGACCCAATTCTACGGCTACGGGTTCACTCACCCCACGAACGCCCTTACAATCAGGCGCTCGAGAGCCTCTTACTCTACGATGCGGACCCTCGCAGAGAAGATCGCGAAACAGATTGAGGTTGCCTCGAAGGTAGAAGCGGTATCGACCAAGGAGGTCGTCGAGTCGATAATCAGGACGCATCTGATCAGGGACATCATGGGGAACGCGAAGAAATACGCGACTCAGGCCTTCAAGTGCAGGAAGTGCGGCACGACCATGCGCAGACCTCCGCTGTCGCAGACCTGCCCTAACTGCGGAGGGCCCATCAGGGGGACGCTGACCCGTGCATCGGTCGAGAAGTATCTCTCGATCGCCCAGAGGCTGGCCAGGGACTACGAGGTCGACCTCTACCTGAGGAACCGTCTAGACATGCTTCAGAGGGAGCTCGACCAACTCCTGCATGGCGAGAGGAAAGCCGACCAGCTCATGTTGACCGACTTCCTGAAGCCAGTCCTAGCGGAAGAAGTACGCCGGTGAATCCGCGAAGGAATACTTTACCTTCTGGAACCCTTTCCTCATCTCCGCTATCCTCTGGGTCACCTCACGCTTCTTCTCCCCGGTCATGGCGGTGTGGACGAGCTCCGCCACCTCAACCATCTCTCCCTTGCCCATCCCGAGCCGTGTCAGCTCGGCGACCCCGAGTCTTATCCCTCCGGGGTTGGTGTAGTGCCTCCCTGCCTGCAAGTCACCGGGAATCAACTGCCTGTTGACGATGACATTCTGGCTCTCAAGAAGCTTCTCCATCGCGCCCCCGTCGCCGTACTTCGTCACGTCCACCGCGACCTGGTGTGACATGGTGTAGCCCTCTTTCTCGCCTAGGACCTTCTCGCCGAGCCCAGCCAGCTCCTGCGCGAGAACTTGCGCGTTCCTGACGACGTCCCTGGCGTATTGACGCCCGAACTGCAGGAACTCGGCGAAGAGGAGCGCCTTGGCCGCGACGCTGTGGAGATGGTGGTTGCTGGTCGTCCCGGGGAAGACTGCCTTCTTCAGCTGGTCGGCGAACTCGGCGCCTGAAACTATGGCCCCTCCCTGCGGGCCGAAAAGCGTCTTATGCGTGCTGAAGGTCATGACCTGGGCGCCCTCGCGCAGCGGGTCCTGGAAAATGCCGCCTGCAATCAGCCCGATGACGTGCGCCGCGTCGTAGCAGACGGTCGCGCCCGCGTCCCGGACGGTTTGGGACAGCTCCTTCACGGGGTGGGGGAACAAGAATAGGCTCCCACCGAACATGGCGAGCCTGAGCGACTTCAGGCTCTTGATCCTCTTCTTCGTCTCGTCGACGTCGATGTTCATCCGGTCCTTGTCGAACGCGAAGTATTCGATGTCGAGGGAGTGGACCAGCCCAGCCGAGCCCGAGAAGTCCTTCTTGCCGTGCGAGATGTGCCCCCCATTGGGTATCGAAAGGGCCATCATCCGGTCGCCGGGGCCGCTCAGCGCCGAATAGAGGGCGAGGTTGGCGACCACCCCAGAGACCGGCCTGACGTCGACGTAGTCGGCCTTGAATAACTTCTTTCCGAGGGCGATAGCTTGTAACTCGATTTGGTCGATGTATTTGCATCCGGCGTAGACTCTTTCGCCTGGCCATCCCTCCGCGTACCTGTGGCCGAGGTCTGACGACATGACCTCCCTGACGTGTCTCGAGGCCACATTCTCACTCGCAATCATCGGCAGACTCTGAGAGAACCACTTCTCATGCGCCCTGACCTTTCTGATGACCGACCTGAACTCAGAATCGTAGGATGGCATGAAACGAGATGAATACTGTTCATAATTATACATTTGTAACAAGGCATACCGGCGATTTCCCCGGCGTCAGCGGGCTCGAGTCGCTACGCTTAAGAAGCGAGGGAGTGTCAGCGGATTCAATGAGTGACAAGAAGAACAACGCGCCGATGCCCGCTTCGAGCGCAGGCCTCCTCACCTTCTTCAATGAGGCGACAAACGGAGTCAAGGTCAGGCCTGAGCTAATCCTAATTGGCTCGATAACCCTTATCGCTGCATCAATTGTCATCAACGTCCTCTTCCGTTGAGCAGGAACCTCCGAGACGTTCGGCGACAGAGACTCTTGCCAGCCGCTACAGACACCTTTTCGTCCTGCCGTCCACCCTAACGTTACTGTTCTATTCAGCAGTAGCGTCCTTCCTCCTGGGCTTCGCGTCAAAGGGAACCAACGGGGTCGCCTCGTCCTTGCTGACGTTCTTCATCTTCATCCTTTCAGCCGCGGTCATTTCAAACGCCCTCCTGCTGGCCGACCGGAGGAGCATCGCCGACTTTCGACGGATCTGTGGTGTCCTATTGGCTGGCGATGTCCTATGGATCATATTCGTGGCCTGCGGGGTCGTCTTCGCTTGGCTGACAGGATCGGCCGGCGCGTTCAGCAATGTCTTTCTCTTCGGGGCTTTCGTGTCTGCCGGACTCGAGTTCCTGGTAATTGACGGCGTCTTCACTGAGCGTAGTTGGCTTGCCGTAACCCTCGCCGCAATTCATCCTGCCGTGACCTTAGTCATCCTCAGATTCGCTGAGCTCTCGCTGGGGTTCGACCCTCTCCCCATATTCTTCGGAGTCCTCGCTTACGCGATTGTGGCCACTTTCATAATCCTGCTGAAAAGGAGGAAAACGAGTGAGGGTCACAGCGCCCTCGGTCTCTTCCGGGCGTTCATGAAGACGTGGGTTGGCGGTGAGGCCGCAGATCTTGAACGCATAATCGCCTCTCATTCAGAGGAGACGCAGGTCACTACCAAGGTGGTCAGGTTCCAAACCAAGGCCGGTGACGTGTTCTTGGTCCTGCCCGGAGTCCACCCAGGTCCGTTCTATCCGGTCGGTAGCTACGACCTGCCGGGGGTTATCTCCAAGACCTTCAAGGGACAGGGAACCGTGATGACATTTCACAGGCCCGGGGGGCACGAACGGAACCTTGCCACTCGTGAGGAAACGGACAGGTACGCGGAAGAGACGAGCAGATTCGCCCAGACGATTTCTTTGTCGGCCGTGGAAGCTAGTGTTAGGGGGCCGATTCAAACACGCATCGGGAATGCCAACGTCAGCGCCACGGCTTTCTTTGCGGACATGATTCTCACGGTGTCCTTTGCTCCCTTGGGGTCCGATGACCTGAACGCGGGAATCGAGACGGAACTCTCGGGACCGGCTTCCGCCGCCGGGTTCGAAGCCACGGCCATCGATGCCCACAATTCACTTGAAGACCATCAGGAATCGGTCGACTCAGCCGATCCCGGCTGGATACAGCTGTTCGAGCGGATGAAGCTGGCTGAGGCGATGCCCTTCAGAGTTGGTTACGCACACTCAAATGAGTTCGGGTTCGGGGCGCGTGAAGACCTGACGGAGAACGGCATCGGCCTGATCATGTTTGAGACGGCCCACAGCAAGTCTGTCCTCGTTTTGGCCGACGCCAACAACGCCATTCCGTCCTTGCGGGCCGAGATCGCCAAGGCTCTAAGTCCTCTGGGCTACGAGCTAATCGAGTTCTGCACCTCCGACAGCCACAACCTCGCCGCGAGAGGTCTGACTGTCTCGCGGGGCTACAGAGCGCTAGGCGAGGCGACTCCCGTCGAGTCATTGGTCAAGCTGGTGGTAGACATCGCGAAGCTTGCAGAAACTAGGCTCTCGCAGAGCAGCTACGGATCTGGCCTGTTCACGAGCACGGTCAAGGTCTTCGGGGCCAAAGCGCTTGAAGAGTTCGCCGTAATCACCCAGTCCAGCTCAGCGCTGGCGAGGAGATACTTCAGATTCGCCGCGGTCTCGGTTGCCATTCTGCTCATCCTCTCGCTCGTCCTGTGAGAAAGGGATTTAGGCGGACGGGGAGCCAATGCGCCCATGGACAGCGGCTCCAAGGGCTTTCTCATCGGTATCGAGGGAATCGACGCCGTGGGCAAGAGGACACAGACTTCAATTCTGAGCTCGTGGTTGCGTTCGAGGGGCTACAACACTCGCACCATCTCCTTCCCTAACTACGGGACGACTCTCGGAAGGGAAATCAAGAGGTTCCTCCTTGGTACTAGGTACTACCCCCCAGAAGTCAGGCACATGCTTTTCGCCGCGAACCGTTGGGAGAAGAAGGACGAACTGAAATCAATCCTTGCCAAGACCGACATTGTCGTAGTCAACAGGTACTCCGAGTCGAACCTTGCGTATGGTCTCGCGAACGGCCTGAAGCTGGAATGGCTTGTTAACCTCGAGGCAGGCCTCCCTAAGCCTGACACCGTGATTGTTTTGGATGCTCCTCCAGTTGCACTCCATTCGCGGCGCGGGTCCGACAAGGACGAGTACGAGCGGAACGTCGGTCTCCAAGAAAGAACTCGGGAGGCGTACCTCAAGCTTGCCGGCGACCTCGGCTGGAAGGTGGTCGACGCGACCGGAGGGATAGATGCCACCAGCCGAGCATTAACTCATATAGTTTCAGATTCACTCAAGGCCACTGGCCGAACCGTTTAAGACGAGAAGAGCTGGCTTCAAGCAGCCTTGATCCTTAAGGCGGTCGCAGAAATCCGGGATCCGGTCCATGGCTACGTCAAATTGACCGAGGTCGAGCGCGACCTCATAGACACATCCTTCGTCCAGCGCCTCAGGAGGGTCCACCAACTCGCCGGCTCATATCTCGTCTATCCGGGAGCGGTTCACACCAGGTTCGAGCACGTGCTGGGGGCAATGCACGTAGCGGGTCAGATAGCTGAGTCTCTGGCGCCGACATCAGGAATCGGCCCCGATCAGGTTCAAGAAGTGAGAATTGCCGCGCTCCTCCACGACGTCGGGCACGGCCCCTTCTCCCACATGTACGAGGAGGTCCTGGCGGAGAGAACAGACGTGACCCATGAGGACATCTCGCAGAGGATCGTGCTGGAGACATCGATACGCGACGTCCTGGAGAGGAACGGCTTCTCCGCGAAGAAGATGTCGGCCTTCGCCGTGGGCAAACAGAACAGGCGGCCTCGTTTCATGAACGAGATCATAGCGGGCGGTCTGAGCGCAGACATAATGGACTATCTACTCCGGGACTCCTACTTCACCGGAGTCGAATACGGGAAGGTTGACATCAGAAGGGTGATAGACTCGCTGCAGGTCGCCGAGGGACGTCTGGCCGTCGAGAACGCAGCACTTTACGCCTTCGAGGCGCTCCTGCTGGCCCGGTACGAGATGTTCAAAGCTGTCTACTTTCACAGGACGGTCAGGGCAGCCGAGTTGATGCTCGTGCAGTCCATGAAGCTCGCCGACAACGTCCTCGGGCTGACGGACCTATCAGACCTCAACAACTACCTTGAGCTGACAGATGAGATCGTGCTGCAGAGACTGACCTCGTTGAGTCCCTCTACGCCCAAGCTGAAAGAGGCTAAGCGACTCGCCTTGGGCTTCCGGAACCGGAACCTAGTCAAGTGCGTCTTCGAGAGGCTGGTCCAGCGCAAGGACCAACTGGTCTCGAACCTCTTCGCGAAGGAGAGGGTCAGGGAGCAGCTCACGGCCGAGCTAGCAGAGGCCGCAGGCGTTGACAGGATGCACGTCTTCCTTGACGTCCCCACAACACCTTCGGTACCATACACCTCTTCGAGGGAGGCTTTCACTTCGGTTCGACTCGTGCAGACCAAGGGTGGGAGGCGGTTCGTGAAGTCAGTGCCTCTGAGCGAGCTGCCTCTGGTCGGATCAATTGCAGGCTTCATGGATGTACTGCGCATCTACACTACCGTGGAAAACAGGCGCGCGGTCGAGAGGGCCACGGTCGAGATGTTCAAAGACAAGAGTTTCATCACCAAGATTTCGGTCTGAGGAGAGCGGTATGATGGCGGTCGACCCTGACCATACCCGGGCATGGAGGTGGTCTCCGCCTAGGAATCCTCCGGCCAGGGCCGGAAGGAACTGACCCTGGGGGTCTGCAAAACCCAATGCTCGGGAGAGACCTTCATCACAGAGACGACGGTAGATTCAGCTCCGAGGTCATCAGGGACTTGGCGTCTTCAAGACACCGGGAGGGACTTTCGTCAATTGTTTCGCTGACGAGGGCCTCGGGGTGCTCACACACCAATTCCGGAGTTCTTGGGGCTGATGACCTCGCCCTTCCGAAAGGCTATCTTCGCAGCTGCACCCTGGTCTCCCTGGATGCCTCTCATTCTCGCCGGCCTGACCGATGTGCCGGATTCGTCGACCATCTCGATCACTGCATGAGGAGCCTCGAATCTTAGCGATTCGATGAGCTTGGCCGCCATGGCGAGGTCGCCGTTCCCTATCCTAATCACGAACTTCTTTGCAGGCACGCCACGCACGAACGCTCCTACCTTGAGGCTGAGCTTCATGGCAGAACTGAGCGTGCTGTACTCCAGGTTGGTCTCTCCGTAAAAGACGGCCAACCCGATTCTTATTCCCGGGTCGATCCCTATGAGCATTTCATCGCCGCCCCCATTCAGCCGTGAAAGCAGTTGACCCTTGAAGACCCCAGGGTTCTCGTCAAGGTCCTCCAGGGCGAGAGCCAGCCCGCCAAATTCCCCCACCTCCTCCGCGCTGGTTATGATCAAGGTACAATCCTCGCGGCTCGTGCCGGGCAACACACTGCTGAAGGGAAGGCCAGCCTTCCTCATCCTTGAAACGATTGCGTAGTACGTTGCCGCCTTCGAAGTCACCACGCAGATTCGATTCACTCTGAAATACCTGCGCCAGGAAGTGAGGACCTGCAGCACTAATGAGTTTTGGCGAGCAGCAAGCGCACTCCTTCCTCGGGCCGCTCAGGGGCAAGACCGTCACCTTCCTTGTCGACAGCAGGCGGGTCAACCTTTCGTTCGCCAGGAGCGTCGTTTCGCTGACCGCAATGACCGCGAGCGGCTTTGCCATCTTCGACATCGACGCGTTCTATTCGTCAAACTGCGACAAGATCCTGTCGGCCCTTCCCCCAAGCGCGGCAAGGTCAACGTGCATCTTCGTCCCTGAGCCCGGGTCGAGCGTCGAAACCGAGCTCTCGAGGCTCTTCAGGGCCAAATCGGGGGTCTTCATAGTCGATAGCCTCAACACCCTCTACCATCTGTTCTCGTCATCCGGTGTGAAATCTAGGAGCAGGAAGTTCGCGTTCGCCGTAGCCGGTCTTTCGTACCTCGCTAGGACCAGCGGGAAAGCGGTCCTCTTCACGATGTACAGGAGGGAGAAGACAATGAGGAGTGGCGGTGGTAGGTCCATCTCCGACCTTTCGGACACGACCGTCTCCATCGAAGTCAACGGCTCAGGGCTGTTGATGAAGTGCGAGCGTGGAACGGCTTGGCCCGACGGAAGGTTCTCTCTCAGGATCACTTGAGCAGAAACAACTGCGTTCCTGCCAGCAGCGAAACAACTAGCAGCAGGAGAGCGAGCCCTAGGTACATGTTGACCGCTCTCGCCCGGGTCGTCTGCCTTCCACTCATGTAAACCAGGTAGATGCCTGCCCCGCCGGTCAAAATCACGAACGAATCTATGATTGTCTCCGCTATCGTTTGTGCCCCCTGGCCCGGGTAGACCACAAGGCCTTGGTTCGGCACTTGTTGGACAACCGCGTTGACGAAGCCGCCCAAGATTCCGACCAGAATAATCACATAAACGACCGTCAGAAGGCCTCCCCTTCTCAGAATCGGGCCGAAAAGACCCCAGAAGGTGCTCTTCAGGGTACCTATTGTCCTTTCATATCCCGATTTGATGAGCTCCCTGATCATTCTACAGACCTTCCAGCATCTTCGCTATCTCCTTTGCCCACTGGCCCGTTCATTCGATGCGTTTAACCTTATCAAGATAATCTCTGCGTTCCATCTCCTCACAAGTCTCGGTCAGTAGACGGTAGACAGATTTGACCCTCGCTTCGCTCCCCTGTGGTAGATGCACAGGTCCAAGATCGCTTTCCTACTGCACAGCACATACTTCATGCCTTCTTCCTTTCACCCTTTGCGGGGCACGCAGGGTTGACGCATAGCCTCCACGGTGTCCTTCCGGCCATTACACATATGACAGGCCAAGAGCAGTGTGGACAGGCCTTAGGCGTCGTCTTGATGACCCCTTTCTGTGGAAGGGGCGCCGACGCCCGACACCCCAAGGCGTAATTCGAACAGCCAACAAACCTCTTCTTGGTCTTCTTGGATCTAATCATTTTCAGTTGCCCCGACTTGCATACGGGGCAGGGCCCAAGGACGTATGACGCCGTGACCATCGCGACCAGCGCTGCGTCAATCTCTCGGCCCACCACGTCTTCGTTCGTGCTGAGCCCCACCAACTGCTGGGCTATCGAGCGGACCGTCTCCCGGACTAGTTCTGCGTCCCCCCTAGCCCCATCTTCGATCTCCTCGAGTTTCTCCTCAATCTCTCTCGTCAGCTTCGTAGTCACAATCATAGGCGCGTACTTCTCCATGGTCTTGATGACCGCAAAACCCAGCTCGGTTACCCTCATGTTGCCTTCTTCGACGTAACCTCTCTTCACCAGGGTTGAGATGATATCAGCCCTGGTCGCCTTCGTCCCGATGTTCTCCCTTTCCATCTTCCCAAGGAGACTACTCTGGTTATACCTCGGCGGCCCTTGCTCGAACTTCTCCTCGACGCCCACCTTGACGACTCTGAACCTATCGCCCTCAGCTACGCTCGGCACGTTCACATCTCTGACGCTCGCATATCTACCGCATGAGCCAATCCATCCTCGATACAGCGTTCTCTCACCACTGAGCAAGAACTCATGTCCTCCAACAGAAAGTCTCACGGTGACCAATTCCCTCCGGGCGGGAGGCCCGAATGCAGCGAAGAATCTCCTGGTGATCAAGTCGAAGACTGCTGTCTCAGACGGGTTCAGATGCCTGCGCGGCACCTCACCGGTTGGATAGACTGCCGGATGCGCTGGGTCTACTTTGGCTCCCTGTGCTGGATTCAATGTGCCCCCGAGGAGGTTCTTGACCACTTTCGCGTAATGATCGAGCCTTTCAAGCCCTTGGAGGATGGCCCTGTAGTTGATTGACGGCGGGAGGTGTTGGCTGCTGGTCCTCGGGTACGAGACCAGGGCGTTCAGGTAAAGTCTTTCAGCTATCTGAAGTGTCCGGCTCGGCGAGAACCCAAAGATTCTGTACGCCTCTTTCTGGAGGTCGCCCGTGTTGAAGGGTAGTGGAGGAGGCACCTGGACCGCGCTCCTCACGACACTAATCGCGACGCCTTCCTCACCTCTGCAATCATCCCTCACTCTCTCGGCCGCCGTCTTGGATTTGACCCTCTCCTTCGAGTATCTGGCCGCGAACTGTATCCCATTCCTCTCGAACGTTCCAGATACCTTCCAGAACGGCAAGGGCACGAATTCGCGTATTTCCGTCTCCCTTTTCGCGAGGAATTCCAGCGTTGGCCCTTGGACCCTTCCCATACTGACCGTCTTGTACCTGTGCCCAGAACTCGACACCGACTGGGAGAGTGCTCGGGAGAGGTTGACGCCCCAGACAAAATCAATGAGGTGCCTAGTCCTCCCCGCACGTGCCAGCCCCACCCCAGCTTGGGGTTTTGCCTGCCTGAATGCAACTACCACATCATCTTTGGTCAACGTGGAGAACTTCGCCCGGAGGGCTTCCGTCTCTTTGCCTCCACACGCGTACCGGAGGATGTTGAAGCCTATCGTCTCTCCTTCGGCATCGAAGTCGCACGCGTTGATGAACCTGGTCGCATTTCCTGCGAGCCTGCGGATTACATCAATCCTGCGGGCGGCGCTGGCGTTCTTCTCTTCCACGAGACTAGATGGGTACCATTCTACATCAAAGACGGGATAGACGGCTCGCTCCTCGAAGGGGTCCGAGATTTCGTAGACGTGTCCCTGCGCAGAGCAGACCACAAAGTCTTCTCCCTGCCTGGCAAACCTGAAGACCGTCACTCCATCGGCAGTCGAGCTTTGCGCGCCTCCACCAGACAGGGCTTCTGCAATCCTCCAGGCTGCGTCAGGCTTTTCGCATAACACCAACGTGTGACCCGAAGCAGCGGATTTCAAAACCGACAACTTGAACCAAAGGCAGGAGAGCTTGAGTCTTCTGTCTCCGCTAGGAGTATGACCCGTCTATCTTCTTGACACTGACATGGAATTTGTCAGTGGAGAGTTTGGTCCCACATTTCTTGCACTTGTAATCCACGGCCTTGAGCACGTCTCCCGGAGACCTCAGGTCGAACCCAGAGTACAACGACGTCCCACACGACATACAAACGATTTCGTAGGTCATCGGCGCATTCGCACGAGCTATCTTGCCTAAAAGCGTATTCTGGTTCCAGCCTGGAGGCAAGGTGTGCCCAAAACTCCGAAGATAGATGCATTACGCATTCGTTCATGGCACGCGTAAACCTCCGAACCGAGTTTTCGATGTTCTCAGTCAGGCTTCTCAAACCCTGACCAACGCGATTGGCATCCCATCATCAGATTCTCTCATTAGCATCTCCACCGTTGAATTCAGGTTGCCGGCTGTCGTCTAGACCGAACTTCCTGGAGGGTCACAACCTGCCCTTCCGAAATCGCGATGTATCTACTCGATACGGTCAGTGCTTCTCCATCCTTCTGAATCCTTCAGAGCTTATCTCCCATCCGCTCCACCTCGTCGAACCCGAAGCTCCTCACAGGAGCTTACATCGCTCCTTGAAAGCAACAACATCGATGCATGCCCTCTTAAATAGACTGAACGGTCGCTCGGGTATGTTGAAGACGACGCAGTTTCACCAATATCACCTGGAACACGCGAAATTGACGGAGTTCGCGGGCTACGAGATGCCGCTCTGGTATACGACGACCATGGACGAACACCTGGCCGTCAGGAATAGCTCCGGAATCTTCGATGTCTCTCACATGGGTCGCTTCATGGTGAGGGGCGGACCCGCGGCCTCGTTCTTGGAAGGTTTGGTGCCCACTCAGGTCCAGAAGCAGTCGGTCGGCAAGGAATTTTACACGCTCCTTCTCAACGACCAAGCCGGGATAATCGACGACCTGGTGCTTCTCCGGTTGGGAGAGACCGAGTTCCTGGTGGTGGTCAACGCGGCGAACGCCGGGACTGACATGGATCACATCAAAAGCCGGGGGCCTCCTGAAGGTGTCGAGATTGAGGACCTGACCAGCTCCTCGGCAATGGTGGCGGTCCAAGGGCCGAAGGCGCA
>JBEKJM010000003.1:0-68887 GCA_050011215.1 Nitrososphaerales archaeon | reverse complement strand
CCGGCCCCGGACAGGGGTTCGTCACCCGCAGAACAAGGGCCTCTGCCCTCCCTCAGGGAATGGGTAAGCTCGAGCAGTGAAGCGGGAAGCCCACGGCTTTAGTCGTGGGAGGATGTCACGACTCTGCGTTTGTCAACACACTGAATCAAACGACGAATCTCGGCCTTGGGGGAATGACTCCGTTCTAGAACGCCTCAATGCTCGTTAGATGGTACTGTGAATCCCTTAGACACCATCAACCCGTCTCCTGACACTCACCAGTTTCGGTGCAGTGGGCGGAGTCTCAGGACGCTCTGAGGCGATGTACGTCAGGGTTAAATATCGCAATTTAGGACATGCCTAATACGTTAGGGAATAACTCAACGGAAACCAATGTAATGCAGCTAAAGCCTGACGAAGTTAGAAAGTCTGACAAAGGAAGGTTGCAGCTAGTCAGACCAACCTGGGGCACCCTAGGAAAAGGGTTGGGCTGCGGGGCTTGAACACCACCTTCGGAGCTGATGGCCGCGCTCACTTGGAGATTCGCCCAGAGAATCAGGTGCATCGTACCACCCCCGCTTAGTCCTGGATTCGAGGAGCGATTAGACGCTGAAGTCCAGTAGCGAAGGGCGAAAGAGCCAGAGCGGTCTAAGGTCATGACAGTTCAAATCCCAGCAAATCTGAGAGGAGGGTCGAGAATGGAACGGTCCGTCGGCGAGCGAAGAATCGGGGTGATAATGTTCACTGACATTGTCGGTTACACCTTGCTTGACCAGACAAAGGCAATTGTGCTTCTCGAGGAGCACCGAGGGCTTCTACGACCGACATTCGCTAGACACGGGGGACGCGAAGTAAAGACTATCGGGGACGCCTTCCTCGTGGAGTTCGCAAGCGCGGTCAGTGCCGTCCGTTGTGCCATTGAGATACAGCGTCTGATGTCGGAGCAGGGTGCGGGTGGGACGACGGAGAGAATTCAATTGCGAATTGGCATCAATGTCGGCGAAGTCATCCACAGCGAGAATGATGTGTACGGTCATGCCGTGAATTTGGCTTCGCGGATCGTGTCCCTTGCAGAGCCGGGTGGCATCTGCATCAGCCAGCAAGTCTACGACTTCATTTGGAACGAAGTGGACGTCCAGATCGTCAAGGTAGGCCCCGTCGAACTGAAGAATGTCAAGGTCCCGACAGAAGTGTACAGGGTGGTGCCCTCATGGCAGGCAATGGGCAAGCCATTGGGTGTCCGTGGCGACGGCCCGAGTATCTCGTCCCTCATACCCGGTCTGTTCAAGCTCAACCGCCCGATTGCCGACGGAAACAGTCCGCTCATCCACGCCGGTTTCATCCTCAACACCTCAGATCTCCACATCCTGCCCGTCATGAAGGGGCTGAGGCCACGAAGGGACAGGCGGACAGGGCTGGTCCTTTACGGGGCGCTCAGCGGATACTCGTTTCTCGAGAAGTTCGTGAAGACGAAGCCGAAGGACTACTATGATCTCCTCCAGACTCCAAGCAAAGAGATCGCAGTCTGGATAGGGTCCGTTGATTTTGGCAATCCAGTAAGCGACCTGCTTCACGTGTTCGAGGTTACGAAGTTCGGCGCTGCGCGGGTGAGCAATCATGACATATACACTGTGGTCACACTGGCCGACTTGGTCGGGGCCATGAGAAACCACTCGCTCGTCTCTGACATGCGGGTTGAACAGGTAGGCTCCAAGCCACTGTCGATTTCATCCGACGCTGAAATCGGGGAAGCCGTCAAGATGATGCTCAAGTTCCGGGTGAGGAGACTCTTCCCGCAGGACCGCCCTGGCGAGTTCATCTCGAGTCGGTCGGTGATCGAGTTCATGCTCACCCCTGAACGGCTTCAAGTGGCTAGGAGGAGCCCGGAGGAGTGGTGCGACGAGACGGTCTCTGTGCTGGGCACACGAAGCGCCCGCGTGGTGGCTCCTGGAGCGTCGTTGAACGAGGCAGCGAGGATGATCGGCGACGAGCCAGACGATTGCCTTGTCTCGGAAGGTGGGCTAGTCATTTCTCGTTGGGATCTGGTAATGAAACCCTGGAAGTCGGGCCGTCTGAGTCCCGGTGGATCCATGGCCAAGGCAGGCAGTGATGCTCGTACAGCCTTGGCTTGATTTCGGGAAAGGGAGGAAGGACACAGGGCCAACCCGACGCGGACAGTGGGGCGAGGCGCGCAGCCCGAGTGGCTCATTGACCTGACAGAACGCCCCACCGGGCCCATTACCGACTGAGTGTCGGGCTTCTCATTCTTGCTACGATCTTGGAGCGATTTGGGAACGTTCTTGGAACAGGGATATTACTCTGACTCCGCTCGGCTCTGGCGAGCTGACATCTTTGGGAAACAAGACCCGTGCGCTTGGGGCAGCATCGGTCGCACTGGGTGCGTTGATGCTCGAGGCCGCGGACAGGTGTATGGCCTGGACGCTTGGCGCCTACTTGAACATAGCCGGGCTTGTCCTGTTCGTAGTAGGCAACCCGTTCCTGAAACCACTACAGCCTGCCAGGTCCTCCTTGAGGAATTGTTCACTGAGTCTAGGTGATTCATTCCTAGCTGCCAAGCTATGGGTGCGTCCTAGCGTCTGGAGCTGATTCGACACGTCGTCCATGAGCATGGCGATCAGAAACCTCAGGCATCGGAGAATGAGAACCGTCCTGACAGTGTCAGGCATTGTTGTCGGTGTGGCCATGATTCTCGTGCTGCTCTCGCTTGCGGCCGGAACCTCAGCTCAGACTGGCGGCCTCCTGAGGAACGTAATCGGCTCGGAGATCACGGTTGTGAACTCAACCACTCCGACCTTTCCGGGAGGTGGGTTCAATTTCACCAGGACCGGCGGCGGTGGCGGGGGATTTGGCGGCGGAGGCTTCGGGGGTTTCTTCGGCGCGGGGAACACGATAAACGAGAGTCTCGTCGACTCGATTGAGAACATGAGTGGGGTCTTCGTGGCTTCGCCTGCGCTCACAACTTCGGGCTACGTGGACGGGGACAGTGTGTTTCTCTACGGCATAGACCCGGGCACCTACTCGCAGGCCGCAAGCAATCTGACTCTCACAAGCGGCTCGGACCTCTCCTCGACGGGCCAGATCATGTTGAACAGCGTGACCGCGGCGAATCTGGGCGTGAAGGTCGGCTCGCAGGTCACCGTCGGAGCCAACTCCACGGGAGGTGCAAAGTACACGGTCGTCGGCATCTATTCGAGTGGAAGCACGTTTGGACCACTGGACAGATCGGGGTACATGGAGCTCTCGGACGCTCAGAACATCAGCGGCCGGGAGGGGTTGGTCACCGAAATCTACGTCAAGGCGACGGACTCGACGCTCGTCAATCAGATTGCGTCAGACATAGACACGATTTCAGGCGTCACAGCCAACGTTGCCAGCGGAATTGCGGGCTCCGCAACAACACTGACGAACACCATGACCACATTCTTCATCGTGATCGGCCTGGTCGCCCTCCTGGCGGGGGCATTCGGGGTGATCAACACCATGATGATGTCAATCGGCGAAAGAACCCGTGAGATCGGGACCCTCCGTGCGATCGGTGCGACGAAGAGACAGGTCTTGAAGATGTTTCTGAGCGAGGCATTCCTGATCGGACTGATCGGAGCGACTGTCGGGGTCTTCATCGGGGTCGTCGTGTCGTTCGCACTCCCATCCCTCACCGGCGCGGCCGCCTCGAGCGGAGCTAGAGGCCTTGGGGGTTTCATCCCGGGCAAACTTCTACCGACGCTGACATCCTTCAACCTCGTGTTGAGTTTTGCTCTGGGGAGCCTCGTCGGAATCGCCGCGGGGGTCTACCCCGCGCTCCGTGCGTCCAGGATGGACCCGGTGGAGGCCTTGCGGCATGTCTGAAGCCATGGTGAGGACCGTCGATCTGCAGAGACGGTACAAGCGCGGTAAGTTCCCTGTGCCTGCCCTAAACGGAGTGAACCTGACGGTCGGAAAGGGCGAAATCTTGGGCATAATAGGGCCCTCAGGATCGGGGAAGACGACCCTGCTCAATCTGATAGGCGGGTTGGACAGGCCCACCAAGGGGACCGTCCAGGTGGACGGAGTGGAACTGGACAAGCTGAGCGACGCGGAACTTACGGCCTACAGACTGCGCAAGGTCGGGTTTGTCTTCCAGTTCTACAACTTGATCCCGACACTGAGTTCTGTTGAAAACGTCGAACTCCCGATGGCCCTGGCGAAACTGCCTGCTGCAGAGCAAAGGGAGCGTGCGCTGAACCTCCTGGAGGCCGTGGGGCTGGAAGCGAGAGCAGATCACATGCCCGACGAACTGAGCGGAGGCGAGCAGCAGCGAGTCGCCGTCGCACGCGCCCTGGCCAATCATCCGTCCGTTGTGCTCGCCGATGAGCCGACGGGGGACCTGGATTCGAAATCGGCGAAGAAGCTGATGGAGGTGATGAAGTCGCTGCGAAAGGAGGAGCACGCAACCTTCGTCTTGGTAACTCACGATCCTATTGTGGTGGCGGAGTGCAACCGCGTGTGCGCGGTCCGCGACGGCAGGATCACGCGAGAGTCACGGATAGGGGAGGACGGCAGGATCCTCGACGGCAGCAGGTTCGTCATGGACGCATTGTTCTAGAATTCGCAAACCTTCCGACCAGAGATGGGTTAGTTGGTCAGACGGTGGAATCCCCGGGGTGGATGGCAACATCATACGGTCAATTTCCCTCCACTCAAGAACCGGCCAGGACTAGTGCACTTGCAGGTTGGAAAAAGAGCAACTTCCAGTGAAAAAGTGGAGAGTGGAGGCTCTAGGAAGCCGCCACGTCTGTCTGTGCGAGAGCCTGCGATCCGACGACGGTTGTGCTGTACTTGTCTCCCGAGATCACGAAGTTGATTGGCCCGCTATAGGTCAGCGTAGCCGAGCCTCCCGGCGCAACGGTGAGTCCCATCTTGCCGAACAGCGACCATGGTGAGGACAAGACTTGCGCGAGACAGACTGGTCTATCTTTCAAGGAGAGTAGGGTTCCGTTGTCAATGAGGAACGTAGCTGATCTGGTGAGGCAATCTGGGATCCGGACGTGATTTCCAGGGTGGGCTGTAGAGGTGGTGATGCTGCTGGTCGAGGTTTGCATTGCACACTCGTATCCAAGTGAGGTGACGATGACAGCGCTGAGGTTCAGCGGTGTCGAGCCTGTATTCTCCACGGTCACGGAGAGCGAACTGGCCGACAGCGACGCCTCGCTTATGGTCACGTTCGCCGTGTAGCCTTCCCGTATCTGGTGCCACCAGGTTGCGCCAGCGAGTCCTAGGATGAACCCACGATGGTCTATGTTCTTCGTCACTAGGAGAATGCTGGACGGGACGCGAAAGCAGGATGCAGCCGTGCTAATGATGAACTCGGGCGTCGACTCGCTGCCGATGTTCAAGACTGTGGGCGACACATCGATGATCTCTGCGCTGCTGTTTTTTGCGTTCACGCTGATCCCGCCCGGAATAAGGACGGTCAGCATGGCCCGTGGGACGAAGGCGGTGTAGTTCTTGCCATTGAAGGTTACCGCCGCTGAGGAGATGTTGAAGCGCAGGGCGTTGTAGACTCCGGCCGTCACCTTGATGCTGGCTATGGTTGTACTATAGTTGACCAATTTCATTAGATCGATGGTCCCCGCTGTGTTGGAGTTCGTCCATCCGCTTTGGTTACCCGCATCTCTAACGTGTACGGCCACATTGCTGTAAGTCACGTAGACGGCGGTGACCCCAGCCGGGACGTTTGGCGGGTCTGTGAGTAGGACGTCGAGGGTACCCTGACCTCCTACGGATTGGGTGGAGGAGTTGACTTGTGTCGAAGAGCTCGTTTGACTTGGGGTTCCAATTGTCGTTGGACTTGCTAGGAATAACGCCGCCCCAGCGATCAGGGCAACGGCCAATATGAGGCCGACCATTCCTGCCGAGACGACTTGTTTTCCACTGCTCATACCTTGAGCATAGGAATGGAGTCGATATGAACGAGCGGAATGGAACGGCCGTTCAGGTGGTTTGAACGGGTATTATTGCAACAATTATCCATCACTTTAACAGAAACTGCAAGAGAAGTAAATCCCCTGAACTCGAAAGAACTCTTCTGCGAGTTGTTCCAGACATGTGTACGTGTCGCATTCTCGGCCGTTAGTTTAGGACAGACTCCTTCCTGCCCATTCAATCGAATGGTTCTTGATTCCTCCACGAACATGGATTTGAGCCGTGGGCGACGATGAAGGACAGGAGACTGTTTTCCACCTTATAATGGCTGCATTATGACCTCCCGCTGGCGAACGAACCACGAAAGCGATTGAGGTCGATTCCCTGACAAAGGTCTACCCCAACGGAACGAGAGCTGTCGACGGCGTGAGTTTCTCGGTGGAGGAGGGTGAAATCTTCGGACTACTTGGTCCCAACGGCGCGGGCAAGACTACTGCCATCAAGACCATAACAACCCTCGCTCGGCCGACCGCGGGTTCGATAAGGGTCTTCGGTATTGATGTGCAGCGCGCTCCCCAGGAGGTAAGACAGATGCTTGGCTTCGTTCCCCAGGCAATCTCAGTGGACGGCGACCTGACGGGATACGAGAACTTGCTCGTCTTTGCAAAGCTCTTCTTCGTGAGTCGCGAGGATAGGAAGCAGAGGATACTTGATGCCTTGGAGTACTTCGGACTTGCCGACCGTGCGAACGAACTTGTGAAGAACTATTCGGGAGGCATGATGAGGCGTCTGGAAATCGCCCAGGCCTTGGTGAACCGTCCCAAGATAATGTTCCTGGATGAGCCGAGCATTGGACTGGACCCGTATTCGAAGAAGCAGGTCATCGAACAGATACGGGAGTTGAACCGGGAGTTCGGAACGACTATCCTCATTACGACTCATGATATGGCTGAGGCTGACGTCCTGTGCAATAGGTTGGCGATAATGAATATGGGAAAGATAGCTATCTCTGGCGCGCCGGCTGACCTTAAGCATTCTGTGGGTGGAGATGTATTGACGGTCAAGGTGACTGGTCAGGCAGCTGCTACTCTACCGACAGGCCTGGGTTCGGTCATCAGTTCGGAACAGGGGACAGTAAAGATTCTCACGGAGGATGGCGAGGCAGCAATCCCCCGACTTATGGAATACTTCGAACGGAACGGTGCCGTGGTGGAGTCTGTATCCTTGAGCAGGCCGACCCTCGACGATGTCTTCATGAAGTACGCGAAGACAAGTCTGCAGCAGGACGGGACATTCAGAGAAGCACGTTCGGCCAGGCGCAGCATCGCGAGGCATGGAAGATGATCAATCTACAGCGGTCCGTATCAAGTGCGCTGACAATCGCCGAAATTGAAGCAAGGAAGATTCGGCACGATTCGACAGAACTGTGGATGAGGACAGTCCAGCCCGCGCTCTGGTTGTTGGTCTTCGGTGAGGTCTTCAATGCCGTTCGAAGTCTTTCGATACCTGGGTACAGCTATATCCAATACATCGCACCCGGTGTTCTAGCACAGTCGGTTCTCTTCGTCGCAATCTTCTACGGGATAACAATAGTCTGGGAAAGGGACGTCGGTTTGCTTACCAAGTTGCTCTCTACCCCCTCGCCGAGGCTTTCTATCGTAGTTGGCAAGTCGCTGGCGGCGGGGGTCAGAGGGATTTTCCAAGGAGTGATGGTATTCGCTCTGGCACTCATCATTGGAATCAATCTCCGTTTCGACCCGCTTGACGTGACTGGAGTCTTCATAGCGGCTGTCCTCTTGGCCATGTGTTTCGCTTGCTTGTCAATGACGCTCGCTTCATTCCTCAAGACGCGTGACAGGATGATGGGCATCGGACAAGCGATAACAATGCCTCTCTTTTTCGCGAGCAACGCAATCTACCCTGTTTCTTTGATGCCAGTCTGGCTACAGTACATCTCGAAGTTCAACCCGCTTAGCTACGGTGTAGATGCAATAAGGTGCATGCTCCTGACGGGGGATTACTCAGCGTTGCCAGTCGACATCCTAGCCCTACTGCTCTCCACGCTCTTCTTCATTGGGTGCGCGTCTGTCGTCCTGAAGAGATTGATCGAATAGGAATACTCGGATCACAAGCTTGGGGAGTCTGCATTCTGACCCGGGTTAGGGGCACGCCTAGCTTGATTTCGACAGGTTCGTGCCTACCTCGAACCCGATTCGCTCGAACCTCATCTCTTCCCCGTCATCCAGCCTGAAGACGCTTCCCCGCCCTATCGCAGATGACCTAGGTGCTGCAGGTCGGAGTCCCAGCTTCTCCAGCTTGGACTCGATGTACTTCGCGGCACTCCCTGAGAACTTGCTCGGAAGCCTGGTGTCGAACGCGTAGAAGCTTTTCCCTGCCAGCCCACCAGCGTTCTCTACGAGGCAGATGAACTCCTTCATGGGTTTCGATGCGGTGAAGGTCTGGGTTGGCGCTCCGACAGCTATGAGATCGTAGTCTTTTAGAGACCCGGGGTGCGCCTCGCTCACGCTGGTGCACTTCACCGCGACCCCTGCTCGTTCTAGCCCGGCCGCGATAGACTTCGCTATCTTCTCGGTGTTCCCGAACTTTGTGTCGAAGACTACGATCCCCAACTTGTGTTCCGCCTTCTGCACGCTTTGTTCCGGCATCGTTCCACTAATCATTTCGCTCGTGGCAACGGATTTAACTCGTGGGGATGATTCCCAAACTTGAGAACTGCCGATGTGCCTGCATCCTCTCAGGATGTTGACGCCGAGCAGGATACCGCGACCTGAGTGTGACAGAGCCTGGCGCTGGCTGCACATGAGCGTAGGTACAGCTTGGCGAATCTCTATACTTCTCGTCGCGACTATAGTTCAATTCGACAACCCATTTAGCCGCACATCATCATCTTCACTCCGATGATGCAAGAAATCCAAGAAATCGGGGCCAAGAGCTTTGGCCACGGCAGCAGGGTTTCGGGCCAAGGCTTCGTTGTTTTGCTTGCCCTGGCGCGGAAGCCCCTCACGAACGGAGAGCTGCATGCCTCCTTCGGAATGAAGCCTTCCGAGTTCGGGCAGCTGCTCGACCGACTCCGCAGGAACCGCTTAGTGGGCGTGGTCTCTGAGCTTGATGGAAGCGGTGTCAAGCAAACCCTGTGCCTCACCGACGAGGGCGAGAGAGTTCTTCTCCGTGAAATGGAGCAGATGTGCGAGCTCCCCGAGAGATAGAGGATCTCGACCCTTCACTTTCGTTGTCATTGATTCTAAGGCTCGCTGACAGCGAGGTCCAAGGCCGCTTCAGATATGTCTGCGCCGTATTCAGCCACCCTCCGGATGCTTTCGAGCATCAGCTTGACCGAGGCGACCTGCGTTCCGCTCATCCTGGGCACCAGGATCTCTGAGCTCAGCTTCTCCTCAAGTCTTGCTACTTCCTTTGTCTTCGATATCGCCTCTTCCGCCATCTTTGCATCCAACCTCAGCAGGGCGGTTATAGAACTCTCAAAGATCTTCCGTGAAAGCGCGGTCATCTCCTGGACCTTCCTCACGGACCCTTCAGGAACCGACTTCAGTGTCTCAGCCTGGGTCGCTATCAACACGGCGTGATCCGCCACTCTTTCCGTGCTCTTAGCCACCAGTCTATAGCCAAGACAGTCTCTGGCAGAACTAAGACCAATCTCCTGAATCACCGAGCGATCCCTGACCGCGATGTTTAGCTGCCTAAGGATGAAGTGATAGAACCTGTCCACCTCGTCGTCGCGTTGGATTACTTCCTCGGCCATCCCCGTAGTGTCGTCATGAAGTGCTGCGGCCGCATCTGTGATCATTCCTGCCGCTATTATCGCCATCCTCTCGAGGGCCTTCTTCAGCGGGAGATCGATATATCCAGAGAGGCACTGGGTAAGGATTCCGGTCTGAGATTCCTCTATGATCTCGACGCCAACCAGCTTCCGCCGTATTCCTTCCTTGATTGACCTTCTAAGCGATCCATCCGATCTTCCGAGGTTGATTCTGATGATGTCGTAGCCTGCTAGGTAGAATGAGATGAAGTGTCTCAGCAATGCGTCCTTGTCGAGTCCCGGTGAGGCTTCAATCACGGCCTCAGACTTGGCTGCCTCTCGGAGCTCTTTCCTTGGAATTATCAGGAGCGATGAGTCTGGCTGCACGATTATCGCGACGGCATCTTTGGGCTTAAGGCCCACGTCCTTCACCCATGTCTTGGGAAGCGAGACGACGAAGCTGTTCCCACCTGTGACCTGGACCTTTCGGAAGTCCATATGTGTCGTTGAACCTATATGTCAATATATAAACCATCAGTTCTGCAAGAACTCCATATACTTCGCTGTGAGTACAATACCAGAATTGGAAGTAATTCGGGGAGCAATATATTCAGTCGTTCACTGCCCGTCTCTGAAGATGAAGATCAGCAAGAAAGGTATCAGCACAATTACAGTCGCTCTGACAGTCGTGCTCATCATCGTGGTCATAGCCGCGGCCGCATACATCGCGGTCGACACGGGAAAGTCCACAACTGTGACTGCAACGACTACTAAAATCAGCACCAGTATAAGTACCAGTGTCACCACCAGTATCAGCACCTCCGTCACCACGACGTCTTCCACAAAATCTCAATCGTTCTCGCTGGACGGCGCTGGTTCGACATTCGTCTACCCCCTCATGTCCGCGTGGATCACCCAATACACGTCCCTCTACCCGAACATCCAAATCAACTACCAGTCAATAGGAAGTGGAGCCGGAATCACGGACCTTGAAGGGCATACGGTTGACTACGCCGCGTCGGACGCCCCGCTGCAGGCAGCTGACCAGGCGAAGGCGCCGAAGGCCCTTACGATCCCAGACGCCATAGGATCGGTCACAGTGGCCTACAACCTTCCCCACATCGCGTCAGGGCTCAACCTCACCGGAGCCGTCATGGCGCAGATATTCGCCGGGAACATCACAAAGTGGAACGACCCGGCAATTCTGAGCCTGCAAACCAACGCGACGCTGAAGGCTGCCCTTCCGAACCAGCAAATCATCGTCGTGCACAGGTCTGACAGTTCAGGGACATCATTCACATTCACAGGATTCCTCACTGAAGACAGCGCTGCGTGGGCGAAAGAGGTAGGACAGGCTAAGGCCCCCACCTGGCCAACAGGATACGGCGCAAACGGTAATGCAGGCGTGGCGGGATTCGTCCAAGGCACCCACTACACCATGGGCTACGTCGAACTGGCCTACGCACTGACCTCTACACCCAAGATTACAGTCGCTGCTGTCCAGAACCCGGCGGGAGATTACGTCCTGCCGACGCAGGCTACTTCCGCGGCTGCCGCAACCGCCCTTCCCTCCCTTCCGGCTGGAAATGCAAGCTGGGCTAGCGTCAACCTCCTCAATCAGGCAGGTGCAGGCACCTACCCAATCGTGACATTCACCTACATATTCGTCTACCAGGATTTGAGCGTGAACACGGCGCAGACCTCCGGCAAGTCTGCGGCGGGCGCTACGGCCTTGGTCCAATTCCTATGGTGGGTAGTCACCACCGGGCAGCAACAAAATATGGCACTTGGGTACGTCCCACTCCCACAGAACGTGGTCACATTGGACGAACAGACCATCCAATCCATAACATACAACGGGCAATCCCTACTAACGACCTAGGCATGGTGTCGGATAACCGACACCTGCCCCTCATCTTTTTTAGAATACTCCGGGTTGTCGATGCGCTTGAGTAGATTCCCAACTAGCGACTACGCATTCAAGCTGGTCGCCGCAGCGCTGGCGGCTTCTGCTCTAGTAATCCTCTTGCTAATGGGTTACACGCTACTGAGCAGCTCGATTCCAGTGCTGAAAAGGTTCGGGCTATACTTCTTCACTGGTACGAAGTGGAACTCTGCGGCTGGAAAGGAGATCTACGGAGCCCTGCCCTACATGCTCGGCACGTTAGTTACTTCAGCCATTGCATTGATAATCGGCGTCCCGATAAGCCTCGGCATCGCAATCTTCCTTTCGGAGATGTCGCCAAGAGGAATTCGAATTCCTGTCTCGAACCTCGTCGAGCTGCTTGCGGCCGTCCCGAGCGTGATCTACGGCTTGTGGGGTTTCTTCGTATTCCGGTTCTTCATAGCCGATTACATAGAGACTCCTCTGTCAACCTATTTTGGATGGATACCCATCTTCAGCGGACCACCCATTGGCGTCGACGTGCTTACCGCGGGCTGCATACTCGCAATCATGATAATCCCAACGGTCTCCTCTGTGAGCAGGGAGGTCATCTCCGCAGTCCCGAATTCCGTCAGGGAAGGCGCTTACAGCATCGGCGCCACTAGGTGGGAGGTAACCAGAAATTGGGTTCTTGGCTATGCCCGTTCTGGCCTCTTCGGGGCTGTCATTTTGGGCCTCGGCCGGGCCGTAGGCGAGACCATCGCGGTCAGCATGGTGATTGGCAACACGATCGGCCCCTCAGCTCTCCCGACTTCACTGCTAAAGCCCGGCCAGACCATGTCGTCTTTGATCCTCAATCTCTTCTTCGAAGCCACGCCGGGAACCCAAGAATTTTCGGCCATCCTCGGGGTTGGGCTTTTCCTCATGGTTCTCGCCTTTTCCATCAACATCATAGCGCGGCTAATGGTCACCAGAGTCCTGAAGGTCAAGGGAGGAGCGATCGAGTAGATTGGACAGATACGCAGTCCGACGGTTCAAGAACAGGCTCTTCACCTTTCTCGGAGCCGCATGTGTCATAATCGCGGTAATTCCCCTGGGAAGCATACTCCTTGACGTCGTAGTCAAAGGCGCGCCGGCCCTGAGTTGGAAATTCCTTACCTCGAGTTCGCTCCCGTCCCCGACGAGCCCAGGTGGCATAGGTCCGGCAATTCAGGGGACCCTGATCATGGTCGGCCTGACGAGTCTTATCGGAATACCCATTGGAGTCATGTCTGGCATTTACCTTGCCGAGTACGGCGACAACAGGTACGCATCTGCTATGAGATTCTTCAGCGACGTGCTGACTGAGTTTCCAACCATTATAGCTGGCATCACAGTCTACCTCATTTTCGTCCTTGTTTTCGGCTACTCCCCGCTGGCGGGCGCGCTTGCTCTCTCTTTCATCCTGATTCCAATCGTTTCCAGGACGACCGAGGAGTCAATCAAGCTGGTGCCGAACTCCATAAGGGAAGGCTCTTCAGCTCTCGGCATCAGGAAATGGAGAGCGACGGTCAGCATCGTCCTCAGGGCCGCACGTTCTGGCCTGATAACGGGTTCTCTGCTCGCGGTTGCAAGAGTAGCCGGTGAGACGGCACCACTATTGTTCACCGCATTCGGCAACACCTACTACCTACATGGCTTGAACGGGCCAACGGGATCGCTTACGATGTACATCTTCACAGACTGGAAGCAGCCGTACAGCGGATACCAACAGGCGGCCTGGGGCGCAGCGCTCGTCTTGATTCTCATTGTTCTAGCCATCAACGTAGCAGTGCGGCTTGCAAGCCGGGAAAGACGGATGGGACGCAGATGACAACTCCAATCTTGGATTTGAGCGCGATGAAGACATTAGAAGTCGACAATGGTTACCACATGCCGATGCAGGGGCAGGGCTCGGAGAAGATAAGGACCGTTGATCTGAGTGCCTGGTACCACGGAAAACAGGCGCTGAGCGAGGTCTCCCTGAAGATAACCAGCAACGCAGTGACTGCAATCATAGGGCCGTCAGGTTGTGGGAAATCGACCTACGTGCGCTGCTTGAACAGGATGCACGAACTCGTTCCTGGAGCAACCACTTCAGGCCAGGTCTTCCTTGATGATGAGGACATCTATGCCAAGAGGGTAGACCCTGTGCTGATCCGGAGGAGAGTAGGCATGGTCTTTCAGAAGCCAAATCCGTTCCCGACGATGTCGATCTACGATAACGTAGCGGCAGGCCTGAAACTGACGGGCATGAAGAGAGGGAGGAACCTTGATGAGATTGTCAGGCGGAGTCTGGAACAGGCTGGGCTTTGGGAGGAAGTGAGGGACGACCTAAACAAGCCTGGGACCAGCATCTCAGGAGGACAGCAACAGAGGCTTTGCATAGCTCGGGCCATTGCACTTGAGCCCGAGGTCATCCTGATGGACGAGCCCTGTTCGGCCCTGGACCCGGCTGCCACTGCAAAAATCGAGGGGCTGATGATTAGTCTCAAGACGCAGTATACAGTTGTGGTTGTAACACACAACATGCAGCAGGCCTCAAGGGTCGCAGACTACACTGCCTTCATGTATCTGGGGAAGCTGATTGAATATGACGAGACAGCGAGGATCTTCGAAAACCCCCAACAAGAACTGACTGAGAGGTACATCACAGGGAAATTCGGGTAGGTGAAGAGAATTGCCTAGACTCATGGACATGGGCCTCGACAAGCTCAACGACATGCTGCTCGAGATGGCCACCCTCTCGGAGAACGCAGTCGCTGCTTCAATCGAAGCCTACAGCAAGGGCGGCAAGGGCGCGGAGGTCAGAGAGCGGTCGAGGCGTCTCCAGACCCTGCATCGCCAGGTGAGTGATCTCTCGATGGAGCTGATCGCCCGGTTCCAGCCCGTAGCATCAGACCTCAGGTTCATCAAAGCCTGTTTCGAGATATCCTATGGATTCTTCCGCTTCGGAAGGTACGCGCTTGACATCGTTGAGGTGCTGGAGATTTTCGGCGACCTCAGCAAGTGCGACCACGGGGCAGTCGTCGAGACCGCTCGCGACACCCAGGAGATGATCAGGATGAGCGTGGACGCCTTCGCGAGGAGGGACGTCGCCCTTGCGAGACAAATCCCCAAGCTTGACGACGCAGTGGACGACAGCTACAGGCAGAACCTCCGGGCCGTCCTCGACCAGAAGAAGGACATCAGATGTGCGGTGTCCGCTAACCTGATTCTGAGGTACTTGGAGCGCATCTCAGACCATGCCACATACATCGGTGAGATGGTTGACTACATCGTGACCGGCGTAGAGCCCAACGACTGACTACGAAGGCTTCAGAACTATGACCTTCGTGGTGTTCCTGCTGGGGATTACTGTTATCCGATCACGCATTCCGATCTCGACTCCCTTCCGGCTGGCTGTGGCTCCATAGAGCCTTGCATCGGCAGGCCTCGAAATCCAAAGCTCGACTCTGCTGCCCCACGGAACCGTGTACCTGAACGGATGCTCACCGGTCCCGGAGCGTTCAGTGTAGGTGGGTGTTATGTGGCAGATTCCTATCTCGTCTCTCCTGACGGTCGAATGGGCGTCGACCCGCATCTCTTTTCCGTCCACCTTGTCTGGATACGAATAGTAACCCGTGGATCCTGCCGATGTCGTGACCACGACGCCGTCCCCGATTGCCGCCTCTTCGATGGCCATGTCCGTCGAAGTGATCTTGAGCCTGTACCTGATGCAGTTGCTTTCTGCTCCCCTCTGCAGGTAGACGTCCGTGAAGACCTCCCCCAGACGCTTCTCGTTCTTCAGAACCTCAAGGCGTCCGTGTTCTTCTACAGTGAAGCGGCCTGCGGCAATCTCCTCCAGGGCAGACGGCAGTTCGTCGAAGTAGGCTGCGGCCATGTAAGCCTTCGAACCCGTCGCGCCTCTCGACCTGACGCCGACGAACAGCAGAGGCATCTCTTCGCTCCTGCCGAACATGCTGAAGATCCCGTCGCCGCCAACGACCACGCCGATGTCGGCCTTCCTGTCTCCCACCGTCATACCCGCCTTCTCGATCACCTCCTTCAGCTCTTCAGGTTCAATCTTCGGCCTCCCGTCATCGAGGAGCATCTTTACCTTCACGGACTCACACTCCCTTCCCGCCTACGTACTCGAGCATGCTCCCCTCTCCTTCCCTCCTGCCTCCGCCCTCAAGGAACCTTGAGGCCTTGGCTCCCGCCTCGTCCTGCTCCGGCGTCGAGACTCCGAGCATCCCCATCATCTTTAGGGAGTTCTCCACCGCAAAGCCCCTGAAGTGGTTATTGAAGTATCCGAAGGTTCTGTTCACCCTCGACGATACCTCCTTCACCTTCGGGACCCACTTTCTGAGCTCTGCCTCCGTGTACCTGTAGTTGTACCAGGGGCGCGTGCCTCTCCCGTGCCATCTGATGAAGGCGAAGTCGGCGGTCACCACGGTTTCCGGGGGCAGCAGGGGTTCGTCGACTATCACGTTGGCCACGTTCCTCGACTTCAGGAGCGACCAGACTTCATCTCTCAGCCATGAAGGATGGCGGAATTCAACGGCGAACCTGACGTCGTCAGGTACTACCTCCAGGAACGACTTCAGTTTCCCGAAGTCCTCCTCGTAGGAGTAGCTGGGAGGGAGCTGGATCAGGACGGGCCCCAGCTTCCCTGTCGCGATGAGTGGCTTCATCAGGCTAAGGAACCTGAGCAGATCGGATTCGGCTCCCCTGCTCAGGTCCAGCCTCTTCTCGTGGGTTATCGCCCTCGGCAGCTTCGCTGAGAAGATGAATTCTTCCGGAGAGTACCTGGACCATCCAAGGACGAGGCCCTTCGACGGGTATGCATAGAACGTGGAGTCGATCTCCGCGGTCCCAAAGACCTTCGAATAGAAGGATAGCTTGTTGGTGCTGGAACTCGGGTAGAAGACGCCTGTCCATTCACTGTACGACCAGCCTGACGTACCGACGAGAAGCTCGGACATCCGTCTGGGTTTGGCTGACTCTTGTCGATTTAAGCTGATGGTTTCCCCGTAGCTACATCGCGGGCATCCAACCCGGCCGCGCCGACCAGGTCGCCACCGCGTCGTGAAGGTGGATAGATTCGAAGGTCCTCGCATTCACGTACTCGGCGTCGGGGAACCTGGCGACACACTCCCTCACGAGATCCTCGGCGAACTTAGGATTCGCCTGTGCTTCCATGATCTTCTTCGCCTCCTCGACTCTCTTCATCTCTTCCTTGGGGACAGCGGAGAAGCACTCGTTGATGCGGCCAATCACCCTCAGCGAGTCGAGGGTCTTCCTACTCCTCAGGACCACCGAAATCTCTGCCCTCTGCATATGCCCCACGCCTACCATCTTCTTGCTGCAAGGACACGCAGTCATCCCACTCACCTTGAACATGTACGTGAGCGCACCCCTCTCCGTCGTCCTTATCCTCATGCGGGCGAACTGGTCGTCGTACGGAAGCTCAAACGTAGAGGTCACCGAGGTGCCCGGCTGCGTCTTGTTCACCTCCCTGCAGATCCACCTCAGCCACTCCTCCATGCCCGTCGCGTTCCGGTTGTTCGCGGCCCTGACGAGCCTGCTCATGTGGACGCCCCTGTGGAGTCCCGTCGAGGTCTGGATGGAAAGGTCAACCGGCATGTTCAGGCGACCAGCGCTGAACATGACCCTCAGGTTTGCGACTCCCGCGACCACCGGCAGGTGGGATGACTCGGACTGGACGTCCGCTGTGGTATCGATGAACTCGAGAGCGCCTGGTGAGCGGTGGTCTTTGGACACCAAAGGTATCATCACGGATTCCCGATTGCTTATGAAATTTTCCCCGCTTCACCTGGTTCTCTCAAGGGGTCGACGACGCCCGCCTTCTCGAATGCTGCCATCCTTGCACGGCACCCATCGCACTCCCAGCAGTGGTTCCCGCTTTCTCCATGGCAGCTCCAGGTCAGTCCCAGAGGTACCTCCAAGGAAGAGGCGAGCCTGACCACCTGAGCCTTCGTCTTCTCTGACAAGGGTAGTAAGATCCTCGTCCGCCTCTTCTTGAGAATGGGCGAACCCACTCGGAATGCCCTCTGAAGCGCGTCGAAGAAGGCCGGTGCCGCGTCTGCGAAGGTCCTGACGTCCTCTTTGTTGTGTCCTCCAACTATGAAGTCCGCGCCTACCTCTTCGGCGTAAGATGCGGCTAGGGAGTAGAAGATACTGTTCCTCATCGGAATGTAGGTGGACGGCACGCCTACGAAGGTCACTCTCCTGATGTCGCCCGCCTCCAAGAGGTCGGGAAGCCTGACGAAGCGGTGCTCGCTGATGCCCGCCGCTCGAACGATTGCCCGGGCCGCCTCCAGCTCCCTTCTTGCCATGCCGTGGTACCCGAAAGTCAAGGTCCGAACGTTGTATCTCTCTTTCATCAGCCGGACGCAGGTCGCAGAGTCTATGCCACCCGAGAGAAGCACTATGGCTTCTTTCGTGGCCTCTCACTGTCTTGGTGGATCTGTGCCAGCAGGTGGCTCCCCTTGTTTAGTCCCTCGTACACGTAGACCCCCACCGCCGTCACATTCCCTGGCATCCGGGGCGCTATCCTAGATACAACTTCCCTTGCGAGGTTCTCGACGGTGGCCTCGCCTGACAGCAGGACGGTCGTGGGCTTGGGGGCCTGAATCGCAAAATCTCCGTGGATAGTCTTGAACCTGAGGGTGATGCTCTTCGCGTCCATCCTCGTGACATATCTCTCATTGATGAACAGCTTATGGTCGAGGCTCCTGATTGCGTCCCGAATGATCTCCTTCGCGACCCCGAAGTCGACGACCATGCCGTCGATTGGCCGTCCGACCACTTCGACCAAGGCTGACGACGTGTGCCCGTGCATCACGGAACACTTCTTGGTCCTGGGTAGGATGTGCGCATAGTCGAAGTTGAATGAAGGGTCGTCCAGGAAGATGGTCTGGAGGCCGCCCGATTCTTCGAGGCCCAGGACCCGTATCCCGTGGTCTGAGCCATCACTTCTGAAGGCATCCCTGCTGATGAAGACGCAGTTCCTGCCGACTCTCCTCAGCCTCCGCATCTCCGTCCTGCTGAGGGATCTTTCCACGAAGACCCAGATCTCATTGACCAGGAAATCGGCGGCCATTGAACCAGCGCCGGGGATCTGGACGTTCTCCTTGAA
Source organism: Nitrososphaerales archaeon (assembly GCA_050011215.1). Classification (GTDB taxonomy): domain Archaea; phylum Thermoproteota; class Nitrososphaeria; order Nitrososphaerales; family Gagatemarchaeaceae; genus UBA183. The sequence continues at coordinate 50,164 of JBEKJM010000003.1, read as the reverse complement.
TGGGATTCTTAGGGAATCGAGAAGGTCCGCGATGAGCTGGTGTGTGCTTGTCTTGAAAAGCCTCCCACGATGCCGGTACTCCCTCTCATACCCACCCTGGGTCAGTCCCTTCAGCCGGGGTACAACCTCGGCCATCAAGTCCCGATTCATTCGGGACCTGTCCAGGATGGCTTCGTTTATAGTATTTCCATTCTAGGGCATGGTGGCGCGGCCTTGATCCAGCCTGGTTAGGATAGCGGCTTCCCAATCGCGGAGAGGAGACAGCCGTTCGCCCGGGTCCGAATCCCGGAGGCCGCACCAAGAATAAGCTCGAAATGAACTCCAATTCGTTGTAATAGCCCAATCTGAGCCATTCTAAACAACATTCTGTCACTGGGTTCGAATCCCTTCCGGCCCACTGTTCAAAAATAGCTTAGAATGAGTTCCGTTTGTCAAGTTAAGCGATGTTCGAGCTCGTTCGGAACCCCTTGTAGAAGCCAAGGATTCGAACCCTTGACCTGGCTGGCGATCCCTGCCGGGTCGATCATTGAACTCGGGAGGACGAGACCGAGTTAATTGGTAGGACCGGTGAGCTTCGACCAGTATACTTTCGTTCTTTGGATTTGAATTATTCATTAGGAATGGATAGTGCTGGCGATGAGCGCGGAGGGGATTGCATTATCGGCCGATCTGCTTGGTACAAATCTTGTACCAGCCGAATTGCATTTATCTGGGGATGGAAGGTTCTAAAACTGGGTCGTATGAATTGATTAGTACTCACCAAATCGTCTTAGTTGTCGTCCTTACTGTAATTGTAATAGTTGTGGGTAGTGTATTGAAATGGAAATGGACTAGGACTCGAGGTTCTTCTTGATTCTCTGCTCCCGTTCTCTGGGCATGTTCCGCTTATCGGGCCTGAGTCATGGTGCGCTATGATCCAGACCCAGAATCTCACCAAGAAGTTTGGCGACCTCACGGCCGTCGACTCAGTTACGATCAACGTCAACGATGGCGAGGTCTTCGGTTTTCTCGGTCCCAACGGCGCAGGCAAGACGACAACTGTGAGGATGCTCTGCTGCCTCATCTCGAAGACGAGCGGCGAAGCGAGGATAGCAGACTATGACGTCGGCAAGGAAGCCGACGCGCTCAAGATCAGGAAGCTCATCGGCCTTGTACCGGACAACGTGGGCCTCTACGAGGACCTGAGCGCCTACGACAACTTGGACTTTTACGGCAAGCTGTACGACTGCCCGGATGCCCAGCGGAAAGAGAACATCCAGCGATTCCTGACGATGCTGGGTCTGTGGGAGAAGAGGGACGCCGTGGCCGGAACCTTCTCCAAGGGGATGAAGCAGAAGCTCGCCATCGCGCGCGCCCTCATACACGAGCCAAAGCTCCTCTTCATGGACGAACCCACGGCCAACCTGGACCCGGAGTCCGCCAAGACGGTCAGGGACTTCATCCTCGAGCTGAAGAAGGAGAAGAAGACCATCTTCCTCAACACGCACAACCTTGACGAGGCCCAGAGGATATGCGACAGGATCGGAATCCTGAGCACCAAGCTCATCGCGACGGGTACCCCGCAGGAGCTCGAGAGATCGCTGAGCAGCGGAGGGACCAGAAGGACGGTCGTGCTGCTCCAGGAGCAAGCGACTGACGCGATACTGGCGGGAGTGAGACGGCTATCAGGGAACGTCACGGCGGAAGGGAACCAACTGACAATCGAGCTGAAGGACCCTGAGAAGGAGAACGCCGATGTCATCGAGGCGATATCCAAGGCCGGAGGACACATCCAGTCCGCGACGATAGTCGGCGCCTCGCTAGAAGACGTATACCTGAAGCTGGTGAAGGAAGGAGGGAGTTAGGAACGTGCGGCTCGCCAGGTCGTGGATCATAGCGGCGAAGGATTTCAAGACCCTCCGCAAGAAGAAGAACATCATCTATACGTTGTTCGTCATTCCCTTTCTCATCGCCGTCCTCATTCCAGCGGTGATAGGCTACGTCGCCCACAAGTCCCCTGCCGAGCTGGTTGTGTTTCTGCCTGCGTTCCTCTTCTACTACGTAATCCTGGCTGCGTACCTCGCGACCCCCATCGCCTCCTACACCATCGTCGGAGAAAAGGTCGAAAAGAGCCTCGAGCCGCTCCTTGCGACACCCACGACGGACAGCGAGATCCTCCTCGGGAAGGGGATAGCTGCCTTCCTTCCGCCGCTGGCACCGCTTTGGGGAGGATCCGCGCTCTTCATGATTCTCATGGACCTGACCACCAAGGGCAAGCTCGGTTACTACTACTTCCCAGACCCGAATTCGGCCCTGGTCCTGCTCCTGCTCGTTCCGCTCGCGTTGTTGATGAGCGTGCAGGTGAACGTAATCATCTCCTCGAGGGTGACCGACGTCAGGGCTGGACAGCAACTGGGTGGCCTGGCCATCGTTCCATTCGTTGGGCTGTACGCCTCCGGAGAACTGGGCCTAATCAACCTCGGAGACGCCGGCAACCTGCTGATAATCGCAGCCGCCCTTCTCGTGGTGGACGTGCTCCTCTTCTTTGTCTCGAGAGCCACCTTCCGCAGAGAGGAGATACTGACAAAATGGAAGTAGGCGCCTCAGCTTCGAAGCCGGTCCAAAATTTGGACGGCGCGAATCTCTTTTATGTTCCTTCACCCTTCGCAAGACGCGTGGCCAAATCCAGTTTCGAAGTTGGAGAGAAGGAGAAGCATATACTCACAGTAGATAGGGACAGGGTAATGAAGCATATCCGCATCGAGCTGGACGGAGAGAAGCTGGCCGATGAATACTACTACTCGCTCGGTGCGAAGAAATTCTCTTTCGACGTAGGAAGCTCTGAGGTACACAAGGTCGAAGTCAGCCTAGGAATGACTTTGCCCCTGGTCGCATTTGTAAAGGGGAGGGAATTGAAGGTGCTCGTGGACGGGAAGCCAGCGCGGAGTTCGAGCACCTGAAACCGAGGATATAGCGCTCTGCAGCAGTAACACCATCATGAACGGTAAATAGGATGGGGCCAGTGAGATTCAAACGCACAATCGCATAGCCTTGTCACAATCGGGTGGGGGCATAAATAATGAAGCCAATGTTAGAACTGAATTGATCAAGCATGTCCACGAGAAAAACAGGTTCCATACGGATATCCGGATGGGTACCTTCCGGCCCAAACCCTTGGCCTTCCGAATCATCACATTTTGGACCGAGTCTGACGCGAGTCCGAGTCATCAGAGGCATAATCCCTCATCTGAATCCCACTCCAGCAACATTATCGCTGCGCATCCCGGAGGCCGCACCAGAAATAAGCTCAGAATGGACTCTGTCGGTGAGAATAAGCCTGATTCGGGCTATTCATGCTACTTCCATTTTGTCAAGATCTCCTCCCTGCGGAAGGTGGCTCTCGAGACAAAGAAGAGGAGCACGTCCACCACGAGAAGGGCGGCTGCGATGATGAGGAGGTTTGACGTCGAGCCGAGGTCAACTATTTTGAGCTCGCCCGCCACATAAAGCCCGGCGAAGGGCAGAATCGTAAGGGCCCCGAGTTGTTGGCTGGTCCTGACGTCGCTCATTCTCGACGAAACGATGACGTTCACCTGGACGCTCAGTAGGGCCGCGAGCGGGGCCAAAAGGAAGAGCTCGATACCAGTGCCCCAGTTGGGAAAGTAGTAACCACGCAACGTACTCCGGGTCGCAAGGTCCATGAGAGTCATGAAGACCGCCGACCCTCCCAGGACTGCTCCAATGGGTGGGAGGAAGGCCGCGATCCCCTTTCCAAGCAGGATTTCGCTGTCCGTCGTGGGCGTCGCCAGCAGCGGCTCCAGGCTCTTCTCCACCTTCTCGCCCACTATGGTGTAGGAGGCGATGGGAGTTGGGAGATACGCCGCGAGGATGACGTAGAAGAAGGCGAAGGCGGGAAGAAGTATCAGCAGGGATGCCGCAGGGATGCCGGTCCCGCCACTCTTGTGGCCCGCGTATTCTATAACGGCCGGGATGAGGACGGCGATGATCAGAGGGACGACCACCAACGAGTAGATTATGGTCCTCTTTTTCCTGAACGTCTTGAAGTCCTTGGACGCGATGATCCACGATTTGGAGAGCCTCATTTGGCTTCCCTCACGAGTTTCAGATAGGCGTCCTCCAGTGTCGAGCCGACAATGGTGACGGACTGAAGGTGGCCGCCCGCTCGAACTACCGCGTCTACTATGGCGGCATTCTCTTTCTCGGGGTCCTTCACGTCGATTGTCAGTTTGCTGCCGTCGACGACCAGGTTCCCGATTGGTAGCTTCCTGAGAGCAACAAGAACCGCATCGTTCACCTGCTCCAGCTGAATCACGGTCTTTCTGCCGCTCACCGACCGCTCGAGCTCAGCCGGGGTGCCAATCGCCATCAGTTTGGTGTTCAGTATCGCAATCCTGTCGCAGATCCTCTGAGCCTCGTCGAGGTTGTGCGTGTTCAGGAAGATCGTCCTCTTCTCCTTCTTGAGCTCGAGGATGAAATCCCTGACCGTCTTCGACGATTCGGGGTCCAGGTTCACTGTGGGCTCGTCCATGAAGAGTATCTGAGGGTCATGGATGAGGGACCGTGCAATCGCAAGCTTCTGCTTCATCCCTTTTGAGAAGGTCCCTGCTGCTACATCTTTCTTCTCCCAGAGTCCAAGCATCGTGAGGAAGCGTTGGATGTTCTCCTTCCGCTGCTGTTCTGTGCAGTCATAGAGCTTCCCGTAGAAGTCCAGGTTGTCGTAGGCGCTGAGACCATCGTAGAGGCCCACATTGTCAGGAACAAATCCGATGAGTTTCCTTATCTTCAGAGAGTCCTCCTCGTTACCTACTTGGTAGCCCCCTATCCTTGCCTCGCCGCTTGTCTTCGATATCAGGCAGCACAGCATCCTCACCGTGGTGGTCTTTCCTGCCCCGTTGGGCCCCAGGAATCCGAACACCTCTCCCTCCTCGACTCGGAAGGTCACGCCATCGACCGCGGTGAGGTCACCGAACTTCTTGGTCAGTCCCTCGGCCTCAATAGCCGGTGCAGGATGAGTCATGGGCAGGGAATCGAGTTCTCAGGACGCGCGGCTATGCCAATAAATAAGGATGGACTGGTACAGAATCAACCCGCCCAAGATGCTGGGCTGGAGCGCGCGCGCGCGCGCGTGTGTGTGGTGTAGCCCATCGAAGTTGGACGCCGTATCCTCTTCCTTGATCTTCCCGCTCATTGGCTTCACGCGAGCTCTCGGTAAGTACGTCCTTCAGGTGCCTTCCGTCATCTTCTTTAGCGAAAGCGACCCATTCTTGATTTCGAGTTCGTAGAACTCATTGACATCAAGGCGGATGCCGAGCATGTCGTACTCGGATTCCGTGAGGGTCATTATCACCTTGGAGAACCCGAACTCTCTCATTTGGGGCATCAGGCCCATCGACTGCAATTGGGACACCATCCCCTGGATCGCCCTTCCCTCGTCGCTGGCAGGAAACATCTCTGGCCTGCGCGAATCACGAACCTCAATCAATTCGATTTGCTTTGCCGGAAGCCCGGTCAGGGGGTCGGTCACACTGCTTATCCTGTTGACCTTTACCTTGCCCATCAGTCCGAACCAGAGGCCTGCCCACTATAAACTAAGCGGATGATGCGTCTGCGGACTGCCTTCTTGCTAGAATCTGATCTACTCTGAAGTGAGGTCTGGCTGAGGCTGGTTCCCTTCCTCGGGGGTGAGCTCCTCCTGTTGTTGGGTTCCGCCCTCGGTCCGCTGGCTTGCGACTATCTCCTCTACATCGTCCGGCGAGAGTACGCGCGCCATCACCAAGTTCCCTAGCGAGTTTCCGGAAGCCTCCCCTGACATCCTGCCGATTCTTCCTCTCAACTGCCTCCACTTCAACTTCGTGTTCCCGCTCTTTGACGTATAGATTATCCCCAGAACGTCGCGGGCGTTGATGAACTTCACGTCTCTGATCTTCTTCAGGTCCACCTTGTCGACGGCCTCGACATAGATCGATCCCTGATCTCCCTCCTTTTCGGGGAAGACTTCCGGGTCGCGAAAATAGGATTCGGGGATGTAGCTCCTGCATGTGCTGTTGATCAGGAACCTGCGGAAACCTTCGAGGTTGCAGGTCAGGTCGAGCTCTACCAAATCCCCACGCCGAAGCCCCTCGAACGGCTTAGTGGTTATAAACTGATTCCTGTCCTATTCCCATTCGATTTCTGGGCAGATGGTGGTTCTCCTGCTCAAGATGGACAGCACAACAGCATGAGATCTCCCGCCAGCGCGAGAGCCCTTTCTCTCAACTCAAGACTTTAACGAAAGCCACCAACAGCCCGCCATGGTGGGTGATGACCGGATTAGCCCGATTGAACACAATGAGAAAGATCTTGAGTCGGGAACCCACCAAACAAAGCCCAACCACAAACTGGCTTCTCCCCTTTTCTTTGCCTTCCGCTCCGCTCGCGCGACTGAATCTGACCCTCCTACCTCGGTTCGAAGTCTTCAGGATCTAGCCGAAGATCGGGAGGTTCAGGGGGTGGGACTGCTCAGAGATCTCGGGCTCGTATCTTGCCGCAACGATGCTCAGAACCAGCGTGACGCCTGCTATCGCTATGACCAGAGGGTTGGCGGCTGTCGCGTCAGAGCCCGAGCCGAGCCATTCCGACCCAGCCAGCAGAGCCGAAAGCAGGGCTGAGACGTAGAAGATCCTCTTCGGTCCAATGAGGGCTACCAATGAATCGAAGACCAGAGCAATCGCCACCGCCAGCGTTAGCGTCGCCCAGACAGGACGAAGGGGGGCGAGTCCGGAGAACCATGCTCCGGCTGTCAACAGACCTGCCAGTATCCCAGCGCCGGCAGCAAAGGTAGCGATCCCGACCAAGTCTATCGCAGCGTCAGCCTGTAGTATCCTGCTTCAATGTTCTTGTTGACGTGCTCCTCAACGAGGTAGAGCCTGTGGATCGGATTGGCGACCTCTGGAGTGAGGGAGTAGTCCTCACCAACTATGAACTCGTGCGTCTCTCCGTTCCTACAGGAATGGGTAACCTTCTTCCCTGGTTTTACTCCCAGACTGTTCATCGCGACTTCTTTGACCGTCGTGCAAGTCAAGATGCCCCACTTTTCGTCGTCAGGAATCGACTCGAAGCCTACGCTCGCCTTCAGGTTCTCTCCGTACCGCCTGTCGTCGCAATAGAGCGTCTTGCACTTCCTGCACCTCCAGACGTCGACGACCCCCTGGAGGTAGTTGTCCCTGTTGACGTTCACCATTCCTATGAACACGATTTCGTGGGGGCAATCGCTCAAGCTTTCCTACGTGCCCCTCTCGTCCGCCCTTTTCTCCGTTGCGGCTTTGTCGACGGGAATCAGCTCAAGTGTCAGCTCGTTCTTCGACAGGCGTACTTGGGTCCCGAGAGTCTGACGATTCCCCCCTCGTCCCTCAGGAGACGGTGAGACCTGGGCCCAATGCCGTCTTCAGACCTTGGAAGTCCCTTGCGAATTCCAGAGGAACTCGAAGTAATCCTTGGCGTAACTCGCCAATCCGTGATGTGAGGCCCAGATTGCGAGCGGCAGGGTTCCCTGCTCCCCTCCACCCAACAGGAGGACAACCTCTCTGGAGTCAGAGACGAGGCCTCCTCCGTACATCGTCTTTCTTGTCCTGATTTCGGCGGACCTTGACAGCTTTTCAGCCACTTCTCCCGCGATTTCAGGCGAGGTGAGTATCAGGCTCTTGACCCCCTTCTCCTTCAGGGCGGCCAGCAAGGGCTCGATTCTCTCGATAAAAGGCAGCAACTGGGGCGGGAGCGCGATCAGGAGTTCTGTCCTGCAGTTCAGGAGGAGGTTCTTCACCCTCGACAGAATCTCATTCGTGCCCCTCATTATCCAGATGTCCGGCTTCTCTTGCTCACCCCGACTGACATAGATTCCCATCAGCTCCTCTAGCGCCATCTGTTCCTTTTCCCTTCTAGCCGTCTCCTGCCTCGACCTCAGTCCATCGAGTGCGGTGTCGGGAGGCTTGGCGGTATAGACGATTGGCCTACTCTTCTGTTCCTCGACCCACCCCTTTTCGTGCAGCGACTCGAGCGCTACGTACACCTTCGAGTAGGGTATCCTCGCCTCCCTGCTTACCTCACTCGCTGTCATCGTTCCGCCCTTCAGAAGCGCGACGTATGCCTTGACCTCGCTGCCAGTAAGACCAAGGGCTACGAGAGCCGCTCCCGCAGCGTCACTCAGGCTCAATTGCTGGACGGTCCCCCCATTCGACCCTCTTCTGTGGGCAGTGCTTCGAGGTTGCACCGCCGCCCTCCCTTGAAGCCAGACAGAGGACTATCCTTCGGCACGGGAGTCAATTGCCTGTACCAATGACAAGCTGACGATGGCGTCAGGCGCGCTTCAGATGAAAGGCAAGCAACAACCATCTCGTCCTCAGGCCCGGCCGGCCTGCCATCGCGGCAGAAGGGATTCAACGGGGTCTCTCAGGGCCGATGAAGAGCTAACCCACGTCTTAACCTTTCACCCTCTGTAAAGTTAAAATGCTTATATGGTTACCGCGGCAAGGACATTGACGAGCGCTTTCCAATGACTCAAATCGCAGACGTTAGTCTAGAACTCAAGAAAGAGATTTCGAAAGGGAATCTCATCCGACAGACTCAGTCGATCTGTCCTGACTGTAACCGCATCCTTCCCGCGATCGTCTTCGAGCGAGACGACAAGGTCTGGATGACGAAGACCTGCCCCGAGCACGGCGAGACTGAGGAGCTCTACTTCGGGTCATACGAAATGTACAGCAGGTTCTCGCGCTATTGGAAGGATGGGAGGAGCGCCCACGCGGCCAACGTGCCTCTGGACGTCTGCTCATGCCCTGCGAACTGCGGCCTCTGTTCCAGTCACCTGTCTCATACCGGGCTCTCCAACGTCACAGTCACCAACAGATGCGACCTGACCTGCTGGTACTGCTTCTTCTATGTCAAGAAGGGGCTCGAAGGAGCCTACGTCTACGAGCCGACGCTGGACCAGATCAGGGAGATGGGCCGCTCGTTGAAAGCAGAAAGACCGGTCCCCGGGAACTCCGTCCAGATCACAGGCGGCGAACCAACGCTGAGGGAGGACCTGCCGGCCATCGTTAGGATTCTGAAGGAGGAGGGAGTAGACCACATCCAGCTGAACACCAATGGCATCAACCTGGCTCTGGACCAGGGCCTCGCCAAGAGACTGAGGGAAGCCGGGGTCTCAAACCTCTACATGAGCTTCGACGGGACGACCCCGAAGACCAACCCGAAGAACCACTGGGAGGCCCCATACGCTATAGACGCCTGCCGGAGACAGGGGCTCGGCGTCGTCCTCGTACCGACCATCATCAAGTCGATTAATGACCATGAGCTGGGCGACATAATACGCTTCGGTCACAGGAACATCGACACAGTCCACGCGGTGAACTTCCAGCCTGTCTCGCTGACGGGAAGACTCACGAAGGGCGAGCGGGCGAAGTACAGGATTACGATCCCTGACTGCATCGAGAGGGTCGAGGAACAGACCAATGGAGAAATCCCGAAGGAAAGCTGGTTCCCCGTGCCGTCCTGCTCACCCGTGACTGGGTTCATCGAAGCATTCACCAAGAAGGACCAGTACGAGCTTTCGATACACTTTGCGTGCGGCGCAGGAACCTATGTCTTCAACGACCCCGACAGGAAGAGGCTCGTCCCATTGCCTGAGTTCGTTGACATCCCTGGGATGATAGAATACCTCGACGAGAAGGCCGAAGAGATCAACTCTGGAACCAACCGCTATCTGGTTGCCGCCAAGATCCTGACCAGGATATCGTCCTTCGTCAACAAAGAAAAACAGCCCAAGGGCCTGAGTTTTGCGAAGCTGTTGACGGACGCGCTGGTCAAGCACGACTACTCGTCAGTGGGCCAGTTCCACTTGAAGAGCATGTTCCTTGGAATGATGCACTTCCAGGACAAGTACAATCAGGATGAGGAGAGGGTGCAGAGATGCGACATCCACTACCTTACACCTGACTTGAGGATAATTCCATTCTGCAGCTTCAATGTCCTCCCAGAATGGTACCGTGACAGGATTCAACAGAAATACGGCATGCCCGTCGAGGCATGGGAAGCCAAGACCGGCAAGAAGCTGGAAGACGACCTCTACAGGGGAACTCTAAGACGGGGAAATCACGCTGCCGGTTGCGGATGCGTTGCAGGCGAGCTTGGGGAACCTCTCCTGATGCAGCCTATCACGGGAACCTAGGACTCCCAGGCGCTTCGGCAGGCCACTCGAGTACGGCGGCCGCTGCTGTTTGACCTGTCATTGCAACGATAACACCAGCGCTTGATTGCTGCGACAGAGAGGCGGACACCATCGCCTACACATCCAATGGATTCCGTCACCGATAGATTGCGCTGTCCCTGGCCTGTTTTGGCGGCGAAGAAGGCTCTGAACTCGCTTTCTGTTCCTCGAGCTGGACCTGAAAGCCTGCCATGGTCGAAAGCACACCGAGCAGCCTGGCCACCGACCGGGAGTGCGGACTCGGCTCTCCGTGGTCGACGGACAGTTTGTATCCCCTAATCCCGCGCTCCTTGGCCATGCCGACGACCATCGACGCGAAGAAGGGAGCCGGTTCTTCTGTTATGATCTTGACTCCGTTCTTCTTCAGCTTCACGACTCCGACGCGGTCAGTGGAGAACCCATTGGGCTCGGGCTCAGTGCCTGGAGGGAGGGGGTTCTCCGTCCACCTTGTCCCCACGGAGTACAGTTCCTTCACGCCGAGCTCCTCGGCGTAGTCGAGGAAGGTCATTGCAAATTCGTATTGCCCGTCCACGGGGCTTGTGTCGCCTGTGAAGAGGACCAAGTCTCTTTTCTCTCTGTTCAGATGGAAATGGCATTCGGGCAGGGAAGAGATGCCCCCGTCCCTGACAATGACTTCGGGCGGGAATGCGGACGCGCGGATTGTCGCGATGCGCTCGAACTTCATCCTCCTGAGCAAGTAGTCGCCCAACTCTCGCGCCTGGGAGTACATTGCCCTGTACTGCTGAAGCGAGGTGGAGACGGCGACTACCATCGCCGGGTTCCTTAGGGTAGGGGTCTTCATTCTTTCGAAGTCAAGCCACATGGGAGATGCATCGCAGCGCCGGCTCCCTAGCGTATTAATCCGTTGTCGGGATGCAGGGAGTCGCATGGGGCGACAGCCATTTTTCTTATATACGTGCGAGGGGGGCTAGGCCCAGCCGATTCATGACTGCTTACTGGACCACCCTTTCGCACAACGGGGTCAACTTTCCTGATGTCTATTCCCCGCGAGGCCTGTCCGTGAAGGTCAAGGGGAGGCTCGCCTCCCTGTCGCCGCTGGCCGAGGAGATGGCGTACAACCTCGCCAAGAAGAAGGACACTCCCTACATCAAGGACCCGGTCTTCACGGCCAACTTCATGCTCGACTTCGCTGGGCAGCTTCCGGACTGGTCCAGAGGCGCCAAGTTTTCCGACGTCGACTTCTCCGAGCTTTTCCGTGTCGTGGACGAAGAGAGGGCCCAGAAGGAGGCGATGGGCAAGGATGAAAAGAAGACGCTGGCCGCCTCTCGCAAGGAACGGAAGGAGGCCCTGAAGGTTCGATATGGACGAGCGCTCCTCGACGGAAAGGAGGTGGACTTCGCCAACTGGATGGTTGAACCCCCTGGGCTCTTCATGGGAAGGGGGCAGCACCCGCTAAGAGGGAGGTGGAAGCCGAGGGTCCAACAGAAGGATGTGACGCTGAACCTCGGGGAGTCAGCTCAGATTCCGCCTGGCGAGTGGGGGGCAGTGGTACACGACCATGGCTCGATGTGGATGGCCAAGTGGATCGACAAGCTGACAGACAGGGAGAAGTACGTCTGGCTGCACGAAAGTTCTCCTCTGCAGCAGTCCCGAAACAAGGCGAAGTATGACAAAGCGCTCAAAGTCGGGAAGAACCTCCAGCGAATAAGGGCTAGGATTCTCAAGGGTCTCGATTCCAAGGACGAGCGGGCTCGTCAGGTGGCGACCGTCTGCTACCTCATAGACACCCTGGGGATGAGGGTCGGAGACGAGAAAGACGAGGACGAGGCGGACACCGTAGGCGCAAGCACCCTCAGGGTCGAACACGTGACAGTGAAGGGAAACGACGTTGAGTTCAACTTTCTCGGCAAGGACAGCGTTCCTTGGAACAAGAAGGACAGCCCTCCACCCGCAGTCGTCAGGAACCTCCGCGAATTCACCGCGGGCAAAGAGCCCGAGGCCGAAGTCTTTCACGATGTCAGCTCCAGAATGGTGAATGAGTTTCTCTCGTCGATTGTCCCAAGCCTATCTGCAAAGGTCTTCAGGACGTACCACGCCACTGCGAAGGCAGAAGAGGCGCTCCGTTCGAGTGACCTCAGAGACGCCGAAGACCTTGACAAGCTGTACCACGCAAAGGAAGCCAACCTTAAGGCGGCGGAATTCTGCAACCATCAGAGGACCCCTCCGAAGACTTGGGAACAGTCCTTGGAGAAGAAGGAACAGAGGCTCCATGAGGCGAAGACCGCTGGGTCAAGCGACAAGAAGGTGAGGAAGCTCGAGATGGAGCTGGACTTCTTCAAGAGGACGAAGAACTACAATCTCAACACATCGCTGAAGAACTACATAGACCCCAGGGTCTACAAGTCGTGGTGCGACGAGGTCGGACTCGACTGGGCCAGGATCTACAGCAAGTCGATGCAGAAGAAGTTCTCTTGGGTCGAGTAGGCTACCAATTCCTCGAGTCGCGGAGTCCCGGTCGAGGCGACGTCCTCAGATGCGCTGGCCAAGCGCGCCACAGTTCGTCTTCGGGAGCCGTGCGCACAGTTTCCTCTCCGCCATCTTTCTTGACCAGGACTCTGCTCTTCTCGGTGAACTCCCCTATGGTCGTCACTTTGCAGACCGGTTCTAGAGCCTTCACCACGCGACCCTCCCTTCCCTTCTTCACAGAAAGGAGGACTGAGCCCGACCCGATCAATTTCAGGGGATCGAGGGAGAGCGCCTCGCAGATTAGGCGCGTCTCTTTGGCCACAGGAACAGCACCTTCTCTCAGAATGAACCCCAGATCCGATGCCAGAGACATCTCGAAGACCGCGCCGAGGACCCCGCCCTCCGTGCAGTCGTGCATCGCACGGACGAATCCGGTCTGGAATGCGGCGACCGAGTCTTCGACGACGCTCAGCCTCGCGCGGAAGCCGCGCGCTCTCAGAGTGGCACCCGCCGGGACCCTTCCGCTCAGGCTGCCATGCTGGGCTAGGGCCGCGGTTCCTTCTATGCCAGCAGACTTCGTCATCATGATGACGTCTCCGACTCGCGCGTCTCGAGAGGAGACGTAGCTCTCGACGAAGCTGAACACAGTCGCAGCAACTATGGGAAACCCTAAGCCTGGGGTGACCTCGGTGTGACCTCCCACTATCGCTATCCCTAGATTCCTTGCCTCCCTGTGCATCTGTCTGGCCACTTCTCCGACGTCCTTCGCAGATGATCCTTCAGGCAGCAGCACGACCGACTCCGCGAACTGAGGCCTGTTCCCACTGGTGGCCACGTCATTGGCGCTGACGTCGATGGCGTAGTGCCCGATGTCCTCCGAAACCCCGGTGATTGGGTCTGCAGACACGACCATGTACCCGCTGTCCAGCTTGATGGCGGCGAAGTCCAGCCCTGCCTCGGGCGGCGTGACGATGGCATCCGACCGGGCCCCCGTCATCCTGAGGACCGTCGACTTCAGCAGCCCAATCGGGATCTTGCCCGTGGGAAGTCGCTTCAAGGAGTTACCTGAGCTCCCAGCGATTTCGCGCCAGCTCCCGCAGTCGTAAACGACCTCGCAATCATCTTCTTGATGCTCCTAGTTAGGGGAACTGAAACGAGCAATCCAATCAGCATCTGTGCTACGTTGACTGGAACTTCGGCTGCCGGGGCTAGAGTGGCGACCACCGAAGCAGGTGCGATGAGGTGCATGACGAAGGATTCGTAAAGGTAGTACCCAGCGACCATCTCTGTCCCACCGGCAAGAACGGACAGGACGATTAGACCCGACCTTGTTTCGATCTTCAGCCCAACGAAAAGTATGACGACGAATGAGAGAGCCGCTAGCGCAATCCACCAGAGAGCGGGCACTTGGAAGTTGACAGTGTATGCCGGTAAGTCCCACACCCCGCCGAGTGTAAGTGGGAAGTTACCCGAAAGAAAAGTGGTTCCCACATAGGAAAGGGCAAAAGCGAAGAGCAGCCCTGAAGTCAGAGCAACGCCTCTCCAGACCGCCTTCGTGACCTTTGCGAAGGTCTTGGTTGCCAGATAGCCGACTATGAATCCTTCAAGGCCCTTTACCAGAAGCGTTCCAGGAGCATAGTAGGGGTAGCCGAGCGAAAGGTCAGAGAGCATTGATCCGACTCCTCCGGCGAAGGCTCCGACATAAGGGCCCATGAGCAGGGCTGATGTGTACACCATGATTTCGCCGACGTTGAAGTATCCGGTCGTAGCAGGAATGTAGACTGAGAAAACCGAGGTTGCTGCGGCTACGAAAGCAGTAAAGACAGCCGTCGCGGCTATCGTCCCATTATTGATTCTTTTCTTCTCTGAGCTCATTTGTTCACTCTTCGACAGGATCGTCCCCTTAGCAACGCATCGAAGGCGGCTGCGTTGGCGACAGCCCAGTTGTCTGTTCTCTTCAGCTCCAGGATTGCTGTTCTTGCGGTCATGCGGACTTCCGCTCAGGGGCGTTCCGCATCATGATGTGGTTCGAGGCCGCGGCAACTGCCTTGGATATATAAGCTCCAACCTATATATTGGTCTCAGCCGCCGTCATCCCAGCTGATGGCACTCTTTGAATGTGTGAGTTGTTCTCAAACCTTCGAGACCAATTCGCTCGATGCGGCTTGTGATGCTTGTGGTTCGGCGGTCATCTTCACCGGGAGAGAGAAGCCTTCTGTCGACAGGGAGGACCTAGAGAGGCTCCCTCCTGGGGTCTGGAGGTACCGGGCCCTCCTGCCGAAGACAGCAACTGAGGATGTCGTCAGCCTAGGCGAAGGCGGCACTCCTCTGATGCGGGCGACGAGGCTCGGGTCGGAGCTGGGGTTCGGCCATCTTCTGGTCAAGGACGAAAGTAGGAACCCTACGGGGTCCTTCATGGACCGCGGCTCGACGGTCTTGGTGAGCCTGGCAAAGGAGAGGGGCGTCAAGACCTGTTCCTGTGTGACCACGGGTAACTTGGGCGCTTCGCTCGCAGCCTACTGCGCGAAGGCGGGCATCGGTGCCGAGATCAGGATACGCCCAAACACTGACCGGGGCAAGCTATACCAGATGATCGCCTACGGTGCGCGCATCGAAACATCCTCAACGCCCGCGAGGAAAGGCGGGTCCAACGACCGCTCTATCTCCGTGACCGCAGGGAACCCGTACGTCTTGGAAGGAGAGAAGACGACGTGCTTCGAGATCGTTCAGGACCTGGGATGGAAGACGCCAGATGTGATACTCGTCCCCGTCGGCACAGGAGGGCATCTCAGCATGTTCTGGAGGGCTGTCCGGCAGCTGAAGGATTCTGGGCTGATAGACAGATCGAGTTGCAGGCTCGTAGGGGTGCAGTTCTCGGGGGTTGCGCCTACCTCTGGGGGTCCGCGTCGGACGAACTACACAGAGCAAGCCGAAGGGCTTTTCACCGAGCTGGAGGAATCCGAGCCCATTCTCAGAAGCGAGGCGATGAGGGCGATGCAGGAGTCTGGGGGGCAATGGGTCGAGACAACCGCGAAGGGGACAATCGACGCAACGGGTCTTCTTGCTGGGACCGAGGGCATCTTTGCAGAGCCTGCAGCCGCTTCGGTCGTGGCGGCACTGCAGACGGCAAAGTCGCAAGGGCTGATCGACGCCGACGAGGTGATAGTCTGCGTGATTACTGGTGCGGGGCTTAAGGATACGAAAGCGATTTCCAGGATTGCCAAGGCGACTAAACAGGTGGTCGTGAAGGAAGACTACCCCGTCGCGCGGGTGCAAATCGGGGAGACCAAGCTGAAACTGCTCCGCTCGTTGACAAGCAGGCCACGTTTCGGATACGAGCTCTGGAAGGAGCTTTCAGCGGGAAGGACGATCACCACTGCAAGCGTCTACCAGCACCTTGGCGAGCTTGAGGGACTCGCCCTGGTGAGGAGGTCAGGAGTCGTGACAGCGAGGGGTAGGGAGCGAGTCTTCTATGAGCTAACAAGAAGAGGTTCAGATCTCCTCAAGATGGCCGGAAAGATCCAAAGGAGTTAGCTTGCTGTCTCCCGGGTCGGTCCCAAGTAAGGCTTGGACTGGACCCTGTGGGAGACTAGAGCCAGAGCCGCGATTGTGAGGCCGGTCGGAATCCAGAGGGCGATGCCCACGTCCTGATTCAGGAGGGTGATGGTCTCCATTGAGGCCGCCACTAGGAGCAAAGCGGCGACGATTCCGACTTCCAGCGCGAAAACCCTCGTTTCGCTCCTGAGTCGGCGCCGCCTCCAGGCGACAATCAGCATCACTCCGGAGTTGACCGCAACCGCGTATGCGGACAGCTCTACGATTGCGAATGGGTAGAACACGAGGAGGAGGAGGCCGTACAGCGCTCCAGGAACACCATAGGAGAGAGCCACCACCTGGAATATCTGTCCTGTCACGTAAATGGAGAAGACCCAGAGGAGGCCTCCGATTACCGGAACCATCTCACCAAACGCAATCGCCGCGTTGTGGGTGAAGATGTAGACCAATTCGCCTGTTGGGGTCAAGCCGTTCGAAACTTCTTTGACACTGTTCGCCTCCTGCTGCAGTGCCTGCTGGGTGGCCGTGCCCATGGGCACCGATGTCGCGACGAAGAATATCATCAGCTCGACGAGGAGCACCGTCAACATGAGCGCAAGCCTCTCCCTCCCGAGCAGTTCCTTCACCGCGCTCGGTCCTAGCGAGAAGATCGGTTCCTGATGGGTCTCCTCTTCTGACATTCCTAAAGCTGACAGGACGAAGCTCGTTATTGAATGTAAGTCTCTTTACGCCGACGAGATGACTAGACCCAGGGCGTAGAGGAACCCGGCGGCGACTCCGCCCACTGCGACAGACTCCAGACCCGCTCTCAGGTTGAAGTGGCTTGGGTTGAATAGCCTCGACGCGAGCGTGAAGAGCGCGATGAGGGAGAGGACGACTGAGATGAGCAGGGCGGGAAGGTAGCCCGAGGCGAATTCGTATGGGGAAAGTGCGACCAGCGCCAGGATGAAGAAGGCGATTCCGGAGGAGCCCGGTCTGACCAACTGGTTGGTCGCGAGGTCCTCCATGTGCACCCGCAACTCGTGATTCAGCTGGGTCCTGAGCCACAGTTCCTTGTCCTTGACCAGCCTTCCCATTATCACCTCGACCTCCCTCTGGTCGTACCCTTCCTTCTTCAGGAGCTCCTCGAGCTCGGCCTTCTCCTCCTCGGGCTCAGTCTCAATCTCCATCCGCTCCCGCTGAACGTCGATTCGCAGCAGATCCATCTCGGACCGGCTGGACAGATAGCTGCTGAAGAACATCGACAGACCTCCCGCCACGGCGAAGGCGAACCCGGCAATCAGTATGGTGTGGAAGGCTACGCCGGCGCCGTTGAGGGCGGCCGTCATCGCCATAGCCTCAATCGCTCCGTCGCTGCCTCCGAGAACGATCCTGTCTAGGACCCGACGGGCGGGGATGTGCGGGTGCTTCTCCTGCGAGCTCTCAGGCAGTGGTCTTCAGCCTGGGAGCCGTCGTTTTTGTATTTAGGGCTTGCAGGGTCCGCGTCGGCTCTGTCAAGTTGACGGTTGAAAGTGGTAATCCTTCGGACTGTCAAAAGTCGGTTGATGGCCGTTCACCCCTAGCTGTTTCGTCTTAGACCCCCCGTTCCATAGACCGTATTGGGAAGAACGCTTATCAGGAAATCGAGAGGAGCGCAAGCCAATGGCAGTTAGGACGAAAAGCATCTTCCAGCCTGCCGAGAGGGAAGACGGCTGTCGAATCCTAATCACGCGGTTCTACCCAAGAGGCGTGGCGAGAGAGACCTTCTATGATTGGGCGTCGGTTCTTTCTCCGAATCCAGACCTGCTGTTTGCCTTCAAGGAAGGGAAGATAGACTGGGACGAGTTCAAGCGGGAGTTCATCGGTCAAATCAAGGGCGATGTTGCGAGTCTGGAAGCGATTCATGCCCTGAACGAACTAAGCGAGAAGGAAGACATCACTCTTCTGTGTTTTGAGAAGGACGGGAACCCATGCCACAGACACTTGGTTCGGGACATCGTGGAGAGGCCCGAACTGTTAAACGGCCCCGTTGGTTCTATGACTCTCGCTTGAACCGGAAGATGCTGACTACCAAGAACGAGTTCCGATTCCAGTTCATGTTGCCGACTAAGGGTCTTGTCATAGGCTTCATCGCTGATGTGAAGGTTCTCGAAGACCTGTTCAGGATGCGCGGGGGTTCTGCCTCATCCACTCGAAGACACCCCATTCGATTACTTCTTGGCTGTGCGGGTTCCTTGTCCGGCAGGAAGGACAACGGTAGGCAAGCATAGGCCGGAAAGGGTAGTTCTGAACCGTGAGGAAAGGAGCTCCACCTTCCAGCGTGATCTGTATCTCGGGGTCGCGCCAGCGCCGCCTGAACGGTTCTATTGGAATACGCTTAGGGTTGATGGGCGACGCTCATGCGTAGGCTCATTTTTAAAAGGGAGTCCGGGAGACCCCTCAGACATGACCACAGACGAGAAGATCCGCTTCGGGATGCTGGCTCTGGCTGGCGCAAGCCTTGTTTTTGCGTCCCTGGGCCTGAAACTCGGCCCGCTCGAGATAATCGGCGGTTACGGAACACACTAGGCTCGCCTAGTGTGTCTCTTTCTTTATTTCCACAATCAGCGTTTCGAACCTACCGATCAGGTCATTCAGGTCGAATTCCCATTTCTTCAGATCTTGGTCAAACCGGCTGTAGGAGATTGTGAAGGATGCCGCGTCTGACTGGTCAACGGCGTAGATCTCTGCCCTCTCCTTGACCGCCGATATCATCTCGGTCAGGTACTGGAGCCCTTCGACGACGAAATCGACTGGAAAGGCGAACTCGCAGAAGTAGTTGGTCCCGACCGCCTCGGACCAGAGGAACGGAAGCCTGTCGACGGCCTGTCTCAAAGACATCGTCTCGTATTCCGTGACTCCGCGGACCATGAGAGTGACCGCAAAGTACTGATGCTGCCGGTGAAGGGCCTTCTCGATTCCATAGTCGTACCTCGTGCCCATCCAGTTGACCGAGTAACCGCTGAGAAGGCGCCTGGCCACCACGTGCGTGGTGTAGTGCCACGCGAGCTTTTTGTAGTTCACCTTCAGCTTGTCTGAAATCTCCTTTAGCGACTTGTTCGCGTCCATCTGAAGCTCCTTGATGATCAGCAGGTCCACGTAGTCGAACTTTGCCGGGCCAGAAGGCATGTAGTGGGCCGACCCGAAGTCACTGGTTTCCTTGGCCGTCCAGTCGAAGTCCCACCTCCCTGTGTCGAAGTCGTAGAACTCCGACTTCATAGGCACGACTCTCATCCAGTCGAAGTCTACAACGTCAAGACGGGAGAACATTCCCTTCTCCTTCATTACGCCGAGGAAGAACTTCAGTTGGTTGACGAACTCGCGTGGTGCGCTGAAGCTAGCGATGTAGTATCCCCTTGGCATTGTCTTAGCGAAGCTGACGAGGTAGCAGAGCTCGTTCATCGACGCCAGGATCGACTGGGCGAACTTCCTGTAGGCATCGGCGAAATCGAGCACCACTATGACCCTGCGAAGGCCGAGTTTCTCATGGTCCGCCTTACCCTGGACCGCGAAACCCTTGTTCAGAATCTTCTCCTTGTAACGGTATCTCACCGATTCCTTGAACTGCCCCAGCCTCCGAGAAATCTCCGGGACATCGGGTCCGACCTCCGTAAGGAGCTTCACAAGCTGGGCCGTCCTGGCATTCACGTTGGCAGGCTCCGACTTGACTATCGTCATCTAGGTCCCCCTACAGTCCCCGCGACGTCGCACGTAGAGTTCTGATTTAAGCTGTGCCGATTCCCAATCCACAATTCCGAATTGAAGTCGACGACCATGATCGCTCCTTTCCACTCGTTGCACAGGCGGGACAGGCCTTACAAGGGATTTTGGCCTTTCCAAAGGGAATTTGCCTCGAACTTCTGGCTTATTGACCATGCAATGTCCAAAGAATGACAGCATCGCGCATGCCCCTGGAAGAGAAACGAATGGAGAACGCCATCGCAGGCAGAACAGCTGTTCGAGACACGGAACTATCAAGCTTTTAACCAGAGCAGACCGCGACCGAACCGCGTTGCCGCTAAAGAACAGGAGGGGCGAATACTCCTGGAGGCAGACCAAGCTTAACGGGGTCAAACTGATCACAGACAAGAAATCGTATTCTCCTAATGACACTGTGACTGCCAATCTTGAGTTCCGGGTCGTGGGCGGACTCAGAGAGGCTTTCCAGCCGGAGGTCTGGACGATGGCCTGGGAGGATTTCGACAAATCGGTGAGGCTGACGTTGAGGATGTCGCTGGGGGTCCAGCGAGGCCTGCTCACACGGAAGCTCGTCGTGATCAGGAGAGAGGTGAGGAAGGCCAGCCTCTTCTGGAGCAGGGACCCGGACCTCCCCTACAGAATCTGGGCCATGGTCGTCCCAGAAGACGGCGGGCCCCCAAAGATACCCCGAAGCGTGGAGGACGCGAAGTCAGAGATGTTCGATGTGGAGAAGACGCTTAGATTCTCAGCCTCGGCGCTTGGCAGGGGCAAGCACAGGTTGGTCGGGAGCGCCGATGCGAGCTGGGGTCGCAGGAGCTTCATAGAGAAGGGCTCGGTGTCCTCAAAGTCGAGGCCATTGGTGGTCGAGGTTGAGTAAGGAGAACTGGCTGGCCGAGGTCTCCTGGTCGGGGGAGAACGTTTTCCTCGGTTCCGACACCTCAGGCCACACGGTCGTCTATGACTCCAACGACGGGGTGATGAAGGGAATAGGGCCGATGAGGGCTGTCCTGACGGCTCTCGGGGCGTGTACGGGGATGGACATCGTCGCAATCCTGAAGAAGAGAAAACAGGCGCTGACGTCTCTTAGGATTCTGTTGTCAGGCGAACGCCCGGAGTACGGCCTCCCAAGGCCATGGGTTTCGATTCACGTCAAGTACGTGCTGTCGGGGAAGAAGCTCGACAAGCGCTTCGTCGAGGAAGCAATCAAGGAAAGCACGGAGAAGTTTTGCAGCGTGGGCGCGTCCCTGTCTCCCACCGCTAAGATAACCCACTCCTACGAGATTATTGCAAATAGATAACTCACAACCCTTAAGACGCCCCGCCCCCATGCTCAGGACCCATGCCTGAGTGTTATCTGAAGGCGGAATACGCGCGGCTCGAGGTCCTTCCATCAGTCGAGAATTGGCTTAACAGCCTGAGCGCTTCCGAACGGACTAGGGGGGCAGCCCTCTATTCGATCCTGAGATATTCGAAGTACACGGGGAAGGACCCGGAGGAATTGATCGCGGCTAAGGAGGCAGAGCTCACAGAGAAGAGCGCGAAGGCCCGTTTCAAGACGGAGGACACGGTAAGGGGTTTCGTCAAGAACGTGAAGGGGGCGCACACTTACGGGGCATACGTCAAGTCCTTCTTTGCTGCGAACCACCTCCACTTAGACCTGAAGCTAGTCCGGCCTCCGCCTCAAAGGGAGCCGGTCGGCCTGCCGAGCGACGCAAAGCTAAGGGACTTGGCGGAGGCTGCGGGGACCCGGCAGCTAAAGGCCCTGGTCCTATTCCTGACAGACTCGGGGGCGCGGATCGGCTCCGTCCTGAAGCTCAGATACAAGCACATCAAGCCGGACTTTGAGGCCGGGGTCCTTCCCTGCCGGGTGAGCTTCCCCGCCTCGATAACGAAGGGAGGGAGGGCATACGTGGGTTTCATCGGGGCGGACGCGGCGGCTGCGCTCAAGGACTATCTGACATGGCGCTCGACGGACAGGCAAGGGAAGGATATTCACGGGAAGGTCCGGACGATTGAGGGCAGGCCGTTGAACGACGACTCCTATCTCTTCGAGAGCCGCACCGGAAGGGCGCTCTCTCACACGACTATAATCGGACGGATTGGGAACGTGGCATACGACGCCGGGCTCATCACCACGCGGACGGGTCTTAAGACGTTCCATCCCCACGTTCTGAGGCAGAGGGCGCAGACGATTCTCGAGGGGTCCGGCGTCCCCCTGAATTGGGTCGATATGCTTCTCGGGCATATCCCCAGGGGAGCGTCCGCGTCAGCGTACTCCAAGCCTTCGGACGCGCAGCTAAGGGATGCCTACCGAAACGCATACGACTCTCTAAGGCTCTACAAGCCATCAGCCGAACTGAAGGAGGCCCAGAAACGGTTTGACTCCGAGAAGGCGAACTGGGAAGCAAGGTTCAACGAGCTTCAGCAAATGATCGAGGAGAGCATGGAGGAGAGGCGGAAGGAGCTGAAGGGGAAGAAAGTCAGCGTGACCCCATGATATCCATGGGGTAGAAGTCGAAATCCACGGGCTACTTGAAAGACACTTCGATTTCTCGCTTGAAGGTGTCCCGGAGCTCTGCCTCTGGTTTTTGGAGGAGCTCTTGATACTCGTCACTTCTCTTTCGTGCCTTCTCCCACAAGGACGCCGTAGAACGAGCTGCCAAATTCACTGTTGTCTCTGTGCGCTTCCAAAGCCTTGGAAGCTGTCTGGGAAGCTCTTTCAACCACTCGTCTACGTCTTTCCGTGACCGGTCCATTCTTAGCTTAGTCCAAAGGATTGCTGCGGCCGATCTGCTCAGGTCCACCTCGATGATCGCAGAATCGACCTCCCCATGAGTTGCCCCGATCTTCCTTTGGAACGCTGCATAGGCGTCGAACAGGCTGTCCACCACCACGCCTGAAAGCATCTGTTCGCGGTCCCAGTTCATGAGCAATCCCTCGATATTCTTCAAGTACATGAGCCGAAAGATGTACTTCGAAACCTCGTTCTGAACGAGGAACGTTGCGCGAGCCAATTTGAGGCGGTTTGAATGTCTTGAAGCGGCCTCTTCGCTCAGCAGATTTATCGCGTCATGCAGCATCAGAATGTTGAAGGCCCACGTTGCGCGATTCCCTTTCAGGATTTCATCGTTGAGCTGATAGATCTTTGACTTCCTGGAACCTTCGGTATATGTCACCATTCCCGCTTTCTCCAGTTTGTTTAATCGGTCGAGGAATGTCCCCTTAGCACAGGAAAGTTCCCTCCACATTTGATTTTGTCCTAGCCCTTGGGGATTCTTTTCGAGCAAAGACACAATTCCTTCTTGGATGTTGTCCAGTGACATCTGACTGGTCAGTCGCGACTGACCACTTATTAAGGTTGATAATTCCATTAGACCCAATGTCTAGCGTGACGGTGGCGATTTCCCTCAATAAGGACCTGCTCAAGAAGGTCGAGCAGCTTCGGGGGGACGTTCCACGGAGCAAATTCGTTGCGCGAGCTCTAGAGAAGGCTGTCGAGCAGAAAGGGAGCTCCAGGGTATGAGCGAAGCACCTTCCAAGGACCCGATTCTCTCACGCTTGGAACGGGCGCATACAATCGTTGATTCTATTCTAGCTGACCTTCGGGAACCGGGTAAGCTGAATCAAAACCATGAGCCCAGAGAGAAATAATCGGACCTGCTCCGTCAAGATTCAGGGCAACACGCCGGAGGAGATAGCGGCGCTGATTCGATTCTTCAGCGAGTCCCTCCCCGGCGTAAAGGTCACGACCGGAATCAAGCCCTCCGATCATGAGGGCGCGAAGGGGCGGTTTGACTACGCTTACTTTTGTTTCCTGCTAGTCCCCTTCGAGCTGACGCCTTCGGGCTCTGCCAGGCCCACACAAACTAACGCGGTCTTGGCTTTCAAGGCGGGGCTGACCCCATGAGGTCCGCCGACCTGATGGCTGACTACCGTAGATATCTTGCCGAAGGGACAATCCCCGAGAACAAACTCCACGCGGAGGCGGTCAAGGAGCTCGCTTCGAAAGGCACGACGCTCGAGGACTTAGAGGCAAGGGAGATCGGGACTGATGCCTGGCGGATCGCAAAAAAGCTGATGGAAGCTGACCACTTCGCGACCCTCAACGGTTCCGAAGAGGTCTACGTCTACAAGGAAGGCGTCTACGTCGAGGGGGGCGAGGCCCTGATCAAGCGCCGGGTCCAGAAATTCGTCTCGAATACGCGAGACGTCACCGCCCATCTGGTTAACGAGGTGGAGGGCCATGTCCAAAGGTCGACTTTCATTAGCAGGGGAGAGTTCAACACAGAGGGGCCGGTCCTCGTCGTGGAGAACGGCCTTCTAGACACGGAGACAAACCAAACCGCACCCCATAGGGCCGATTTTTACAGCATGAGCAAGCTGCCGGTCATTTTCGACCCTTCTAAGGACTGTCAGCTCTTCAAGGCGTTCCTGTCTCAAGTTCTGTACTCAGAGGATATCGCGGTCCTTCAAGAGTGGTTCGGGTACTGCCTACACCGAGGATATCCCGCCCAGGTCGCGATCCTCTTCGTCGGCGACGGAAACAACGGAAAGAGTACCCTTCTTTCCGTCCTGAAGTCGTTCCTGGGCGTCGACAACATCAGCGCCGTCTCGCTTCAGGAGCTCGAAACAAACAGGTTCGCGAAGGTCGACCTCTTCGGCAAACTCGCGAATATCTACGCCGACTTGCCGGACTCCGCTTTGCAGAGCGTCGGGACTTTCAAGATGCTCACCGGGGGCGACCCGATCAGGGGGGAAAAGAAATTCCACAATTCTTTTCCCTTTGTTAACTTCGCGAAGCTCACCTTCTCGTGCAACGTGGTTCCTGAGGTCCATGAGGATACCACCGCCTTCTTTCGGCGCTGGATCATCATCCAATTCCCACACGCCTTCGAAGGAGCTCTCGCAGACAAAGGCCTCCTGAAGAAGCTCACCACGCCGGACGAGCTCTCGGGCGTGCTGAATTGGGCTCTGGAGGGCCTGAAGAGACTCAGAGACAACGGCTGGACCTTCTCTAATTCGAAGTCGACCGAGGACGTGAGGCTCGACTATATCCGCCGCAGCTCGCCCATGAAGGCATTCCTTCTCGATTGCACAAAGCAGGAGTCAAGCGCCTCGGTTGCGAAGCAGGCTCTCTTCGAGGCGTTTGTCCACTACTGCAAGCTCCGGAAGCTGCCAGTCGTGACTTCGGACACGTTCTTCAAGAATCTGCCTCTCTACTTTCCGGGACGCCATCTCGAGGAGTCGAGGGAAGGGCCGAAGGGGAAGCGCGTGAGGTACTTCCTGGGCCTGGGGCTCCGGCCTAGCGAAGAGTGGGGGAAGGCCTTACCGGAGGAGGAAGAGGAAGAGGGCTTGAAGGAGGCTGAAGGTTGACGTTCTCTGGGCCTAAAGTGGGGGGAACCGTGGACACACTGGACACGCTGGACTATACCACCTTCCGTGTCCGCCCTGTCCACGGTGTCCAGGGTGTTTCCCACTTTAGCACTAGCGGAAGCAGCTCGGAGGCAGACCAGATATGAGCGACTTCATAATCGATACATTCCGCGAAGAGCACACCAGAGTCCTTGAAAGGCAGCTGCGAGAACACTCCCAAGGCTACAAGGGGATTCTTCTCAGAGAAATCGAGCGCCGGAACAAGCTCAACATGGACTCGAGGATCATCATTGAGGGTGAGGCCGGACTTGGGAAGAGCTACGCGGCCCTCCGGCTCGCGGAGCTTATCGATTCCACGTTCATCGACGATCCCGAGAAGGCCGTCGAGCACCAGGTCGTCTTTGCGGCGTCTGAATACATGGACGCCGTGACGAGCCTTCCAAAGTTCTCATGTCTGATCTACGATGAACCCGGCCAAAGCTGGCATCACAGGCAGTTCATGTCTGAGGCGAATATCATCCTCTCAAAGACGATGATCGGATATCGGTTCAAACGGTTCGTGACGTTCCTTTGCATCCCGAGCTTGGGCCTTCTCGATAAGGACGCGAAGACCTTGGTCAGTTTCCTGATCAACATCACGGCCCACGGCAAGGGCGAGGTCTTCAAGCAGATCCCGGACAAGTTCGGCTCGACGCCCTGGTTCAAGACCATCGTCGACGTCCAGCACTTCACGCTCCCCGGCGAGGCCCTTCTGAAAGCCTACGAAGCGAAGAAGCAACGGGTCCAGGACCAGCTTTACCTCTCATACTCGAAGCGCCTGAAGGCCGGCGAGAGGCCCATGAAAAGCAACAGTGACATCATGGATGAAGTCCTGAAGACTCCTGAGAAGTACCAGCAGCGTGGGGTCTATTCCATTAGTGCCCTCATGGGCTCTTTCGACATAGGCCGGGACCGTGCGCGAGGCATAAGGGCCAAACTCGACCAAAAAACCTCGGGTGAGTCGGACGTCGCTTCCTGAGGGTGTCGTGGGTTTCCTCATTGTTAGGCAGATAGGTTATGCCGTTTTTCGCCCCTTCCAGGGACTTGGGCGTTTCGATTTGACCGTGGATTACTCCTCTCAGTATGAAAGGTCCAGAATGGCGGGGTGATGGGGAGCTTTCCAATGTCTGAGACAAGGATTTTGGGCTATTGGGCTAGGTCCAGCGGCCACGAATACCACAGACACAGCGTCCAGGAGATTGAGGAGTTCGTAGGCTGGCCCAAGCTCCGGGAGATATGCGAGGCGGGCGGTTCTCCCAGGAACAAGGCTCTGCCGGCTGCGCTCTTCCTCACGGGCTGCCGGGTCAGCGAAGGAATCCAGCTCAGGCGGTCGACCTTCGACCTGGCAGACCCGAAGCGGGTCCGCTGCGTCGACGTCCCCATAGTCAAGCAGAAGCTAGGGAAGCGCTCGAGGACCTTCAGCTTCCCGCGGGGAGAGCCCGTCTGGCCCTATGTCGAGCAGTACCTGGCCGGACTCAAGCGCCCCGACTCTATGCTCTTTCCTTTCACCAGGAAGCAGGCATACAATATCGTCGTCGAGCAGGGGAAGAGGGCGGGCGTGGAGCTCTGGGCTCACTGGTTCAGGTCGCAGAGGGCTTCACAGATGGGAGCAGACTATGAGCTGACGGAGAACGACCTCCTGGAATGGTTCAAGGTCAAGGACCGGAACTGGGCGCGAAGGTACTGCCACAAAGGGGACGCCGGGCTCTGGCGCGTGATCGAGAAGAAGATCCCGGACGTCTATGCGTGAATAGGTTTTTTCGCTCCTTTGTTATCTATCTTGAGCCGATATACTCCTACGAGATCGTGCCCTAGACCTTCAGAACTATCTTGCCGAAGTGCCGGCTTTCTTCCATCCTTCGCTGCGCCTCGCCTGCCCTTTCCAAGAGGAAGACGGAGTCGACGACGGTCTTCAGCCTTCTCGTCCTGAAGAGGTCCACGACCTTGAGCAGCTCACCCTTGCTCGACATGAAGCTTCCATAGATGGTCAGCTCCCTGTTGTAGACGTACCTGAGGTCTGTGGCCACTTCGGCCCCGGTCGTTGCCCCGCACAGGACCAGTCTGCCCCCCTTCGCAAGGGCCTTCACGCTGGACTCCCAGGTGGCCTTGCCCACGTGCTCGACGACGATGTCGACGCCTCTCTTCCCGGTGATTCTTCTGACCTCGCCAAGGACGTCCTGTCTGTAGTGGTCGATCACGTAGTCGGCTCCGAGTTCCTTCGCTCGCTCCAGCTTCTCCGCATCTCCGCCCGTCGCTATCACTCCTGCGCCGTACAGCTTCGCCAGCTGAATCGCAGCGGAGCCGACACCGGAGCTCGATGCGAGAACGAGGACAGTGTCCCCTGCCCCGACGCCCGCCTTGGTCACCAGCATGTGATACGCCGTTAGGAAGACGAGCGGGAAGGAGGCCGCTTCCTCGAAGCTCATCCCTTCTGGCTTCGGGATCAGGTTCGCTCTGGGAACCTTGGCCAGCTCTGCGTAGCCGCCGTCGACGCCGTACCCGATTATGGTGTAGCGCCTACACTGATTGTCCTTCCCTGTCAGGCACCTGTCGCATCTTCCGCACCCGATTCCGGGGTTTACAATCACCTCGTCGCCTTTCTTGAACTCCCTCTCCTCCGGCGGGACCCACTCCACGACACCAGCTATGTCGCTCCCAGAAATGTGCGGGAGCGGTATCTCGACGTTGGGAAGACCGTTTCTCGCCCAGAGGTCCAGGTGGTTCAGGGCGCAGGCCCTGACCCTCACCAACGCCTCGTCGCTGCTCGGCAGCGGTTCGGGCGCGTCCTCGTACTGGAGGACCTCCGGGCCTCCATGCCTGTGGAATCTTACAGCCTTCATCGGCTGTCGGCGTGTTCAGCGTTCTTTTTACCCTTCTGAGGAGCAGTTTCGCCGAAGCATATGTCGGTCGTTCTCCGCAATGCATAGTCAAGGAAGTGAGGCAATGGTGGGCCGCTCAGGAAACCCCGAGCCCGTTGACCCTGACGCCCGTACCCCTTCTTACGGAGCCCAGGTGGTAGGCGGGGAAGCCGTGGGACTTGAAGACCCGGGCACACGTGCCCGCCTCTGACTCGGGGAGGCAGACGCAGAGGCCCACACCCATGTTGAAAGTCCTGTACATCTCTCGTTCGGAGATGCCTCCTTCACGCCCTAGCAGGTTGAAGATCTCCGGCGGCGGAGGCAGCGTGACGTCGAACCCGAGCCTCCTTCCTCCGACGAGCCTGGCTAGCTTCGAGAACGAGCCGCCGGTGATGTGCGCGAGGCCGTGAATCTCGCACCGCCTGATGGCCTCGAGCGAGGGCTTGACATAGATGGAGGTTGGCGTCAGCAGGGCCTCTCCGAGCGTCGAGCCGAGCTCGTCCACGCGCTCCCCCAGGGAGCGGCGGCGCAGCGCCTTTCTGGCCAGGGTGTAGCCGTTGGAATGAAGCCCCGAGCTCGCCACGCCGATCACCGCGTCCCCTTTCTCGACTGCAGAGCCGTCGATCACCTCGTCCTGCTTGACGGTTCCCACTCCCATCGAGGCAAGGTCGAAACCCCGCCCTGCCTTCCCCTTGATCACGCCCCCAAGGATGGCCGTCTCGCCTCCCACGATGGCGACTGATGCGCGCCTGGCCCCTTCGACGAGGCCCTTCCCTAGCTCCGCGACGAGCTCCTTGTTCTCCCTTTCCAACGCGATGTAGTCGAGCAGTGCCACAGGCTCGGACCCCAGACAGATCAGGTCGTTGACCGTCATGGCGATGCAGTCGATGCCGACAGTGTTGAACCTCCCCATCTCCTGAGCCACAAGGACCTTCGTGCCAACGCCGTCGGTATGCATCGTCAGGGCGTTGCCGTGTCCGATGTCGATGAGACCGGCGTAGTGCCCTATGGGCATCAGCGGGGCGCCGATCTTCCCCGCCCTGAAGGGGAACGTGGCTTCGAGCAGCGCCCCCATTGAGCGCTGGATTCGGCCGACCTTTCGCAGGTTGACCCCTGCCTTCGCGTACGATTCTTGGGGCAGGACCCTCGCCCCTAGAGCTTCTTCCCCGACAGGCTTTCGAACACCGCCACGTACCTCCTGCTCATTTCTTCCACGAGCCATTCGGGGAGCTTGGGCGGGGGCGGCGTCGGGGCGCCGGCCTTCCTCGCCTGGTCGAGCTTCGCCTTGTAGCCTTCGGCGGAGAGCCAATCCCTGATTGGCTGCTTGTCGTAGCTCTCCTGAGCCTTCCCGGGCTCGTACTTGGACGCAGGCCACATCCTGAACTCGTCCGGACCTATGGAGTCGCCCAGGAGGATGTCGCTTCCGTGCCTGCCGAACTCCAGCTTGATGTCGGCGAGGATGAACCCGGCGTTTGCCGCCCTCGACCTGATGAGCTCGTAGATCTGAATCGAGGACCTCCTGATGCGGGCGAGTTCTGCGGGGGTGGCCCGCCCCTGACTGACTATCTCTTCCTCGGTCATGGGCTCGTCCTTCAGGTCGGACTTCGTCGTCGGGTCGAAGTACGGCTCTGGGAGCTTCGCCGCCAGGACCGTCTCGACGGGCAGCGACACCTCCCCCGTTCTCGCCCTGTCCATCAGGCTCCCGTAGAGGTAGCCTCTGACCACGCATTCCACCATTATCATGTCCATCTTCTTCACTACCATCGAGTCTTCACCCTCTAGCCTGATCATGTGGTTGGGCACGCCGAGGGTCTCGAAGAGGTGTGCGCCCAGCTTGCAGAGGACTTCTCCCTTGCGGGGAATGACCGTCGGAAGCACGACGTCGTAGGCCGAGACCCTGTCCGTGAAGCGGAAGAGCAGGTGTCCGTCGTCGAGCTCGTAGATGTCCTTCACCTTGCCAGAGCGGACGAACCTGCCGGGCCTGTTCATCTCCATGCTTCCCTCATCTTCGCCAGGTTGGCGGCTAAGGCCGTGTCGTCGAGCGCGAGGATCTCTGCTGCCAGGATGCCCGCGTTCCGGGCACTGTCGATTCCGACGCAACCGACCGGCACTCCCGACGGCATCTGGACAATCGAGAGAAGGGAATCTAGACCACCCAGCTTGGCGCTGACCGGGACGCCGATCACGGGTCTCAGGGTCATCGACGCCACGACCCCGGGGAGGTGGGCCGACAGGCCCGCGATCGCTATGAAGACCTTGGCCTGGGACGCGGCCAGGTATTGCCTCAATCCGTCCGGGTTCCTGTGGGCGGAGATGAACCTGACATCGAAGGAGACGCCAAGCTCCTGCAGGACCTTTGCCGCCTCGTCGGCGACCGCCTGGTCACTCTTGCTCCCGGCCACGATGGCGACCCTGGGGGGTTCAGCCAATGGACGCCCCTCCGAAGCGTAGGACCCTCCTCTCGGTCACGATGATGTCCAGGGGGACGTCAGAGGGCGTCGCTGGGAGCCGGTCGCGGCGCTGGGATTCGAACGCCAGACCGGCGGACGCTGCCCTCCCAATGGACCTGAGCTCCCTGTCGAAGTACCCCTTCCCGTAGCCCAGGCGTTGGCCCGTGTCGTCCCACGCTACCACCGGAACGACGACTAGCTGAGACTCGCTCAGCGGGACAGCCTTCGACGCGAGAGGCGGCTCGAGGATGCCTAGGTACCCGGGAGCCAGCTGGTCAAGAGACGAAATCTCGCAGAAGCGGAGGCTCAGGGTGTGAGGGTCGGTCCTCGGCACGAGGAGCCTCTTCCCTGACGACAGCGCGGACAGCATTATCTTCCCCGTCTGGGCCTCGTCGATCTTCGCCGCGTAGCTTGCGACGACTACGGCCTCCAGGAACTCAGGGAGCGCCATGAGGGCGTCCTGTATCCGCGCGCTCAGCGTTTCTACCTGCTCCGCCGAGAGGGAGCGCCTCGCCTTCAGGGCGTCACGCCTGACGTCCGCCTTGCTCATGACGATTCCATCTGCGAGACCACGAGGTGGTTCTGCCGCTCAGTAGCGATCAGCGTGTTCTGCATGAGCATGACGACCGTCATCGGCCCCACTCCTCCGGGCACGGGGGTTATGTACGAAGCCTTCTCCGACACGCCTTGGTAGTCCACGTCCCCGACGAGCTTCCCGTCCACGCGGTTCATCGCCACGTCCACCACCACGGCACCTTCTTTGACCATGTCCGCGGTCACCACGAAGTGGGGCCGCCGGCCAACGGCCGTCACCAGTATGTCCGCTTGCTGCGTAAGGGAGGGGAGTTCGGTGGACTTCGAGTGGCAGACGGTCACTGTGGCGTCCTCGGCGAGGAGAAGGTGGTGCAGGGGCTTCCCAACGAGCGTGCTGCGGTTTATGATGACGGCCCTCGAGGATCTTATGGGTATGCGGTAGTGGTGCAGCAGTTCCATGATGCCCCTGGGCGTGCATGGTATCAGGTCGGCCCTTCCATAGACAAGCCTCCCGGCGTTCGTGGCAGTCAGGCCATCCACGTCCTTCTCGGGGTCAATTCTCTCGAGCATTTTCAGCTCGTCGAACTGAGGAGGAAGGGGGAGCTGAAGGAGGATTCCGTTCACGGACTTGTCGGCGTTGAGCCCTGCGATCAGAGACGCGAGCTCATTCTCCGTGGCCTGCTCGGGGAGGACGCAGCTTCGCGACCCGATCCCGACCCGTCCGGCGGCCTTGTGCTTGCTCGCGACGTAGACTCTCGAAGCCTGGTCGTCCCCCACCAGGATGGTCGCGAGCATCGGCTCTGCGCCTGAGGCTTTCATCTTCTCGGCGGCGGCTTTCAGGCGCTCCTCGAGGCTCGCTGAGAGCGCCCTGCCATCCATGGGTATCGCGGTCATCTGGCGATCTTCACCTTGCTTCCCTCTACACGCAGGCGTCCCTCGGCGAACAGCTTCACTGCGAGGGGGTAAATCCTGTGCTCCTGCCTCAGGATTCTGGCCGACAGCGACTCCTCGTCGTCGTCCTCCTTGACCGGCACCGATTTCTGGACGATTATCGGCCCAGCATCGACTTCTGGAACCACGAAATGGACCGTGCACCCGGCGACCTTGACGCCGTGCGAGATTGCCTGCTGCTGAGCTCTCAGGCCGGGAAAGGCAGGAAGGAGCGAGGGATGTATGTTCATCATTCTACCCTGGTAGGCCTCGACGAACTGCTTCGAGAGTATCCTCATGAATCCTGCCAACAGGACGAGCCCGCTCTCGGGCCCGACTCCGTGGCTCCTGAGGGCCTCGGCCAGCTTCGCGTCGTACTCCTCTCTTGGGGTTCCCTTGCTCTCCAGGGCCAACGCCTTGACCCCGTGCCGCCTGGCCACGCTCAGGGCCTTGGCGGTAGGGTCGTTGCTGATCACGACTGTTACCCGGGCGCGCTTGATGGCACCGTGCTCAATCGCCCCAAGGATTGCATCGAGGTTCGAACCCCTGCCTGAGACGAGGACCCCGATCTGGAGCAAGCTCAGACCTTCACCTCCTCCTGCGACAGCAGCGGCGGGCTGACCCCGATCTTGGAGTAGTCGCCCGTGATGCACGAGAAGCAGAGGCTGTCGGCGGGGAGGCCTATCGCCTCGCTCAGGCCCTCGATGTCGTTGTAGTGGAACTCGTCCACCCCTATCGCTCTGGCGACCCTTTCGTCAGTTCTTTCGGGGACCTCCTCGCCCTGCGCGACCCGGTGGGCCAGCAGCTCGTCCCTGCTCGGGAAGTCCATGCCCATGAAGCAGGGGTGCCTGATCGCGGGGAATGTCACGACCATCTTCACGCTCTTGGCCCCCGCCTTCCTCAGGGACTTCGCGATTATCTTGGAGCTCGTGCCTCTGACCAGACTGTCATCGACCAGAACTATGTCCTTTCCGTGTATCGCGTCGCGTATCGGGACTATCCGCTTCACCACATCCTCCCTCTCTCCCTGCCCCGGCTCGATGAAGCTGCGGATGCTCCCCTTCCTTCTGTACCTGTCCTTCATCAGGCCTTCGTCCATCGGGAGGCCGCTCTCCAGCGCGAAGCCCAGCGCGGCTGGCCTCGCCGAATCGGGGACCGGGATGACAACGTCTGCCTCCATTCGGAAGCGCTTCGCGAGGATCCGGCCGACCCTCTTCCTCGACTCGTAGACGCTGATCCCGTTGAGGCGCGAGGACGGATGGGCGAAGTAGGTGTACTCGAACGAGCAGTACGCGGTCGGCACCTTGGGAGAGAACCTGTGGGACTCGAGCGTCCCGTCGGGCGGGCCGAACCTGACGACCTCGCCTGGTTCGATGTCCCTCACGAAGTCGGCTTCGACGGCCTCGAGGGCGCAGGACTCGGACGCGGCTACGAACGTCTTGGAGGCTTCATGCCATCCGAGGGACAGGGGCCTGTAGCCTCTGGGGTCCCGCGCGGCGAAGACCTCTCCCTCCTTCCCCAGGATGACGAAGCAGTAGGAACCGAAGGCCTCGGGAGAAAAGCGCTCGAATGCCTCGAACATGCTTCCCGTCTCCTTCAGGTGGTGGAGCAGCCTGTACCCTGCGGCGCGGGTGTCTGCCTCGCACGAGATGCCGAACTCCTCGTTCACGGGCGCGGCGAGCTGCTCCGCGTTCACGATCGTGCCATTGTGGGCAATCGAGAACTCCTCTCCTATCTGGATAGGTTGAGCGTTGCCGAGGACGGACCTGCCTTTGGTCGAGTACCTGACGTGGCCTATGCCCGACGGACCGCGGCACCTGAGGAGCTCCTTTGCATCCAGGTACCAATTGGTGACGAGCCCCATCCTCTGGAAGATGGGCTTCCGCTCGACGGCGATCCCCCACGACTCCTGGCCTCTGTGCTGGAGGGCCTCCAGCCCGCGCAGGATCTTGGGCACCACGTCCGAACCCTTCGCGGAGTACGCCCCGACAATCCCGCACTTCTCCTTCACGCCTCTCATCCCATCAGCCTCGCGAGCGGTCTCTCCCAGATGTCCCTGATCGCGTCGATCTCAAGACTGGCTACGGTCTTCCCTCCGACTGAGATCCTGAGTGCGTCCCCTCCAGTCTCACCGACCAGCGAGTAGGGTATCCCCTCTCTCCTCAGGAGGGCCTCTGCCTTCGCTCCTTCTCTTGCCGAGACGACGAATCGTCCGTGCGATTCCGAGAAGAGCGCCTCGGTAGGCGAAAGGGGCCAGCCGGGGATTCTCCCTGCGTCCACCGCCGCCCCGACGCCGCCTTGGATGCACATCTCGGCCACCGCGATGGCGAGGCCGCCCTTCGAGCAGTCGTGGACCGCGCCCGCCGCGCCCGACCGGATCAGCGACAGAATCGCCCTGTAGGTCCGGGAGTCCTCGCGGGCATCGGGGGCGGGGACTCTGCCTCCCTGCGCCTTCAGGACGGTTTCGCAGTACTCGGAGCCCCCCAGCTCAGCCTTTGTGGTCCCCACGACGAAGACCGGCTCGGCAGCCCGGTGGAACGCCGAAGACGGAAGCCTGCCTGCTTCCTGCAGGAGGCCTACCACCATCGCGATGGGCGAGGGCTTGATCGCGCGCTTCGTCGACGCGTCCTCGTTGTAGAAGCTGACCTTTCCTCCCACAACGGGCAAGGGGAGGTCCTTGCAGTACTGCGCCATGCCTTCGAGCGCCTCGGTGAACGCCCAGTACACTTCCGGGTCCGAGGGGTCGCCGAACTGAAGGTGGTCGACCATCGCGATCGGCTCGGCGCCTACGGAGACGACGTTCCTGCACGCCTCGGCGACGCATCCCGCTGCTCCGCGGCGGGGGTCCAGGAAGCTGTGCTTGCTGTTGCCGTCGGCCTTCACGGCGAGCATCGACCCGTTCGGCAGCCTCAGAAGAGAGGCGTCGGCGTTCCCCGGCTTCAGCACCGTTCGAATGCCCACCTCGTGGTCGTACTGCTCGTAGATCCACCTCCTGCTGGCGATGTTCGGCGACGAGAGCAGGGCGGCTATGGCGCTGGCCACCGGAGGCTCTCTCTGGCGACGGGTCACCGGCTGGGCGCGCCTTGACGGCCTCTTGGTGGGCCACTTGATCACGGGGGCCTCAGCCACGGCCTTCGCGGGCAGGTCCGCCACGACGCGCCCGTTCCACCTGAGCTTCATCGCGCCGTCCGAGGTCACCTTCCCTATCGCCGCGTGGGGGACTTCGTACCTGTCAAGGATCTCCAGAACGGGGGTCGCGTCGTCTGGACCGAGCACCAGAAGCATCCGCTCCTGCGATTCAGACGTCATGATTTCAGCGGGGGTCATCCCCTGCTCCCGTGCCGCGACCCTGGTGAGCTCGACGTCAACGCCAGTGCCCCCCTTGGAGGCGACCTCCGAGAGTGCGGTGGAAAGGCCTCCTCCTCCGAGGTCCTTCATCCCGTGAATCAATCCGGTCTGGGACGCTTCGAGCAGAGCGTCGAGCAGGAGCTTCTTCATGAAGGGATCCGGGACCTGCACAGACCTCCTGCTCGTCTCTGGGCCCTTCGCCAGCTTCTTCGAGGCGAAGGCGGCCCCGCCCATGCCGTCCCTGCCAGTGCTCCCGCCGATCAGCAGCAGCACGTCCCCCGGGTGCTTGGCCTCCCCCAGGATGATGGACCCCTTCTTCGCCACCCCCACGCAGGCGACGTCCACGAGACAGTTCTTCTCGAAGCTGTCGTCGAACTCGACGTCCCCGGCCACCGTGGGAACGCCCACGCAGTTGCCGTAGTCGGCGATTCCCCTGACGACGTTCCTGAGAAGCCACCTCGAGTGCCCGCTCTCTTCGGGGTCGCCGAACCTCAGCACGTCCAGCAGCGCTATCGGCCTGGAGCCGACTGAGATTATGTCCCTGAGAACCCCCCCGATGCCCGTGGAGGCCCCCCCGTACGGGTCGATGGCCGAGGGGTGGTTGTGGCTCTCGATGTGGAGGGTCGCGACGTACCCCTTCCCCACGTCCACGACCCCGGCGTCGAATCCGGGACCGAGGACCACCCGCTCTCCGCTCGTAGGGAACTGCTTCAGGAGAGCTCTCGACGACTTGTAGGAACTGTGCTCGGCCCACTCGGCGTCGATGATCGCCCACTCTGTCTCGTTCGGCTCCCGGCCGAGGAGCTCGCGGACGGCCTCGACCTCGTCGCTGCTCAGGCCCAGCCGCGGCCCGATTGCCAGCAACTCAGATGCTCTCCAGCATCGATTTGAAGATGAGCGAACCGTCGGCGGACCCGAAGGGACTCAGGATGGGTTCGGTCGCCCTTTCGGGATGAGGCATCAGGCCTACGACGTTGCCTGCTCTGTTGCACACCCCGGCGATGCCGTCCAGGGTCCCCGTGGGGTTCGCGGACGGCGTCGGCCTTCCTCTCTCGTCGCAGTACCGGAAGACCACTTGTCCTCCGTCGGCCAATTCCCGCTGCTCTCTCTTTGAGGTGTAGAACCTCCCCTCGTTGTGCGCTATCGGGATCCGGAGGACCTGCCCCTTCTTCATCCCACGCGTGAAGCTCGTGGAGTCGTTCTCGACTCTGATCGCGACCCACTTGCACACGAACCTCAGAGAATTGTTCCTAAGGAGCGAGCCGGGCAGGAGGCCCGCCTCTATGAGTATCTGAAAGCCGTTGCAGATTCCGAGTATCGGCGTTCCGCGCTCCGCGGCCTCCGTGACTCGCTTGAGGGCCGGGCTCCTCGCTGCTATGGCGCCCGCCCTGAGGTAGTCCCCGAACGAGAAGCCTCCAGGGAGGACGATCGCGTCGTACTCTCCTATCGAAGGTTCCTCGTGCCAGACGAGGTCGGCTTCCACGTTGTGGAACGTCCTCAGTGCGCTGACGGCGTCCAGGTCGCAGTTGCTGCCCGGGAACCTCACCACGGCGACCTTCGCTTGAATCTCAGTCACACCTCCACGGTGATGGAATGGGCGGCCGGGTTGTAGATTCTCAGCTCGTCGCACATCTTGGAGACGAGCGCCTTCGCGGATGCCGCGTCAGCGGCCTCCACGGAGACCTTCAGGAACTTCCCGCTGCGTATCCCCTTGACCTGCTTGAACACTGACTTCGACACGAGGTCCCTGTAGATGGTTTCGCCTTCGGGGTCGCCCGCACCGTCCCTGTTGGAGATGACGACCTTCACAGTGAAGACCTTGGATCGTTGCACGAAGGCGACAATTCTGTATGATATATAAGATGGAATTGTCAGGTTGGTGCAAAGAACGGGCGGATATGAGAAGCCTCGTTATCTACCGGCTCGGGGGCACCCGTTCCGATGTCAGAAGGAGTTGTGAAGGTCGGGACCGCGGTGCTCAGTGTTTCGGACAAGGCGGGCCTGGTCGGCTTCGCGGGCGCGCTCTCAGGCTTCGGCGTCGAGATCCTGGCCACAGGCGGGACCTATGCGGCCCTCAAGGAGGCCGGCCTTTCCGTCAAGAGCCTGCAGGACGACATGAAGCTCCCCACCGCGCTCTCCGGCAGAGTGAAGACTCTGCACGCGCCCCTCCAGGCGGCGATCCTGGCGAGGCGGACGAGCGAGCACCTGGCGGAACTGAGCGCCATGGGGGTCAAGCCCGTGGACATGGTGGTCTGCAACTTCTATCCCTTCCAGGAGGCCCTGCGACGGGGTGCGGCGGACGAGGCGCTTGTCGAGAGCATCGACATCGGCGGCCCGACGATGGTCAGGGCCGCTTCCAAGAACTTCGAGAGCGTGGCCGTCGTGCCGTCGCCACTGCTGTACGATCCGGTCATAGAGGAGATGAAGAAGCACGGCGGAGGGACCACGAGAGACTTCAGGAGGCGCCTCGCGGTGGAGGCGTTCTCCCAGACCTCCTCCTACGACGCCGCCATCTTCAACGGGCTCAGACACGACGCGGCCGGGGAGTTCCCCCGGAAGCTCCTGATTTCCGCCTCGAAGATTCAGGACGCGAAGTACGGGGAGAATCCCGATCGAAGGGCCGTGATCTACTCCATCGACGGGTGGAGGACCATGTCGGGCTGGAAGCAGCTCGCCGGAGACGTTCTGTCCTTCAACAACTTCCTCGACGTGGGCAGCGCCTACGACATAGTCGAGGGCTACGATGACACAGCGGCTGTGGCGACGGTCAAGCACGGCCAGATCAGCGGCTTCGCCTTCGCCCCGACCGTCGCTGAAGCGTATTCGCTCGCACACTCCTGCGACCCGGAGGCTGACTTCGGGGGAACCGTCGTGACGAACAGGGAGGTTGACCTGCAGGCCGCGAGACTGATAGGCAGGAACGAAGGCACGAAGGACGGCTCCGTGTACACAGAGATTGTGATAGCCCCGGGATTCGCCCCGGACGCTCTCGCCACCTTAGAGAAGAAACAGAAGAAGAAGGTCAGGATCATTCAGACCGCGCAGAGGCCGGACTACCCCTACGACCTGAAGGTGATCGAAGGGGCGATCCTCCTGCAGGAGGCGCCCGACTACCGCGCCAAGCTGGACGCCGCCAAGGCCACCGTCCCGACGAAGGTGAAGCCGGACGCGCGCCAGCTGAGGAAGCTGCTCGAGGCGTGGGAGGTCGTCAGGAAGGTGCAGTCGAATGGCATAGTGATAGTCGAAGGAAGCTTCGAGGGCGAGAGGCTGACCCGGTTCTGGACCCTGGGGGTGGCGAGCTTCAGGAAGAGGAATGGCGCCGTGAAGATAGCGCTGGACAACGCGGCGGGGAGGTCGAAGGGGGCGGTCTGCGCCTCAGACGGCTTCTTCCCCTTCCGCGACAGTATCGACCTCCTCGGTCAGGCCGGGGTCTCCGCCGTGATTCAGCCCGGAGGCTCTACGAACGACGAGGCGTCGATCGAAGCTGCCGACCAGCACGGCATGGCTATGGTCTTGACCCACACGAGGGCCTTCAAGCACTAGCGACAGTGTGCGCGACGCGACGGAGGCTCCTGAGATGGTCTCGGCTGCTCCGTAGGTCCGAGGAACTCGCGATGTCCTTTCTCCACCTGACCGGCCCGACAAGAGACCCTGCCCCGCGCAGAGAGGCTCGACGGGCTTCTTCCAGGGTCGAGCCGAGCCCGACGACTGCCACTGAGCGCGAGCGACCCATCAGGCACCGGCCCCTCTCGATTCGCACGTCCATGGGAAGGATTCTGATACTCCCCCCGCTCCTCTCGCTCAGGCCGTAGGCCCCGGACAGGTCTATCGCCTCGTCCATGCCAGGCGCTGGGGTGCCGGTCCCGTAAGAGGCGGGGACGGCGCAGGTCACCACCGAAGCCGTGCGCCCGAACTTGATGCCCTTGAGCGCGCCGTCCAGCATGCGGTAGCACACGTCGACGAAGTCGTCCGTGATCGTTGTCAGCAGGTTGATGAGCTCCGTGTTCCCTCCCCTGCTGTTTCTCTCCAGGACCTTGAAGCCCCCGCCGGTGTGCATGATCGCGTCGTAGAGGACTATGCCGCGCAGGCCCGGGTTCGAGCCTCTTCCTTTCCACAGCCTGAAAGCCCTCTCCTCGGCCTGCACGAGCCCGCTCCAGTCCGATTCTCTGACGAAGGGGAGGTGCGCACGAGGTCCTCTGTAGCTTCCCATCCCGCCGGTCAGAGGGCCTCGGTTGCCGTCGAGGCTCCTCTTGTAGTCCCTGCTCATGGGGGCGGGGACGAAGTGCCTTCCGTCGCTGAAGGCGTGGAAGCTGGACTCCTCGCCCTCGACCTTCTCCTCCACGACGACGCTCCCCTTCGCGAAGGCGTTCAGGAAGAACTGCGCGGCCTCCCTGTCCGTGCTGAAATCGCTCCCCCAGACACCCACACCCGCGCCCCTCGCCGGCGCGTCCGGCTTGATCACAGCCGGACCGAGCTCGCTGATCGCCTTTCTGAAGTCGGTCACTGCCTGTTGCGTCCCGGGGTAATCCTTCTGATCGAAGATCCTGTACCTGGGGTTTGCGCCTCTGAATGTCTTGTCGAACAGGCGCCGC
Organism: Nitrososphaerales archaeon; assembly: GCA_050011215.1. Classification (GTDB taxonomy): domain Archaea; phylum Thermoproteota; class Nitrososphaeria; order Nitrososphaerales; family Gagatemarchaeaceae; genus UBA183. Next base: position 10,101 of record JBEKJM010000003.1, on the reverse strand, counting down.
TGCGCCGCCTTGGACCCCTCCAGGGCGTACTCCTTCGAGACGCAGATCATTGGAATCCCCGTCTCGCGCTCGAGGACGTCCCGACCACCCGCCACTACGAAGTCCTCGGTGTCCGTCAGCCCGAATGCAATCCTTTCCTTGAACTTCCCGGCGGCCTTCACGACGTCCGCGACAGCGAGGTCAGGGACGACCACGTGGACCTTGGCCCTCCTGACGTTGAAGGGGTTGCGCTGCTTCTCGACGACAAAGAACTCGGGCCTGTACTTCTCGCTTCTGGAGATGGCGTCGACGATGGCGGCCGCGCTGAGGCACTTCGAGACGACGAGGACGCCCACCCTGTCCATTGAGGCCGACCGCTTGTCGGCTCGCGGGTATTAATCTGTGCTTCCTTAGGTCGAGGGCGTCCTGCTGCGCCGACCGCGTAACGGGAGGTCGTCGCTTAGGGACTCGACAGGCAGGGAACCCCGTTCCAGGTGCTCGAATCCAGGCAGGGCTGCCAAGACGTCCAGCAGCTCGGTTCCATACCAATATCGGTATGCCCACCTCCTAGCTCGAGTCTTTGGCCCCGGCGCCAGAGGCGAAGAAACACTTTCAGTGACCTCCCTAATGTGGACGTTCTCATCATCGTAATCAAGGTTATAAGGTGAAGAGCGACGAATCAGGGGAACTTCCCCTTGGTGCCCCCGCGCTCCGTCTTCAGGGACGAGTCATTCCTCTTCCCGGAATACCTGCCGCACCAAATCCCTCACCGCGACGACCAGCTCAGGGCCCTCGAACTCTACTTCCAGAGCGTCGTGCAGAACGCCTCGAAGGCGAGCCAGAACGTGATGCTCTCCGGGCCTGTCGGGTGCCATAGGAAAGGACAACTCGTTTTGATGTTTGACGGATCTCTCAAACGCGTCGAAGACGTGACTCAAGGAGACTTGTTGATGGGTCCAGACAGTACCCCAAGAAAAGTGCTTGAGACGGCACATGGTTTTGGACGGATGATTGAAGTCCAGCCGATAAAGGGAAAACCATTTGTGGTTTCTGAGGACCATGTTCTGACAGTCATACAAACTCGACTGAAGAAACACCCACGAAAGCCGTCTGAAGATACTGAAGGGATAATCAAAGACATTAGAGTAAGCGAGCTGTTAAAGCTTCCAAGATGGTATGTTGGTCCCAAGGGTCTCTACAAATTAATGAGAACTGGCGTCGATTTTCCTCAGATGCCAGCTGGGTCGATAGACCCTCACTTTCTTGGTGTGTATTTAGGGGACGGAAGTAGTGCCAATGGCCATATCACTATCACTTCGGCGGACGCAGAACTATCAACTATAGTAAATAGCCAATCTGGAAAGTACTTGCTAAAAGTACGCCAGTACCCAGCAGGCCAAGCCCAAGAATATATGCTGACTCCGGGGAGGACAGGTGGACAAGCATTACTAAATGGGCTAGCCAAGGATTTAATGGCGTTAGGGCTTTACAAGGAAACATCTGAGTCGAAGTTCATCCCATCTCAGTATAAGTTTGGATCAAGAAGAACACGTCTAGAAGTTCTGGCTGGATTACTGGACACAGACGGTAGTCTAGATGCAGGATACTTTGATTTTATCACCAAGTCGAAACAGCTCGCTGAAGATGTGGCATTTGTGTCTAGAAGTCTTGGATTCTACGCTTTTGTCAGGGAAAAATCTTCCCACGACCAATTTGGTCATGAGGGACTGTATTACAGAGTTGGAATTTCAGGCGACATTTCCAAAATTCCTACTAGGGTTAGTAGAAAACAGGCACCGACAAGAAGGCAGAAGAAGAGCGTTTTAAGGACGGGCTTCACGCTAAAACCTCTGGGGGAAGAAGAGTACTTCGGTTTTAGAGTCGGTTCTGATCAACGATACCTCTTAGATGATTTCACGGTAACACACAATTCTGGCAAGACGATGCTCGCCAAGAAGCTCGGCGAATCGCTGCAGAAGAAGGCGGCGCTGTATGGGAACCTGGTGAAGATGTTGCACGTCAACTGCAGGATCGACAAGACGCTGCAGTCAGTAATGGTCCGAGCGCTCAGCACCCTCGGTCAGAATTATCCGTCGAGGGGATACGGCTTCGAGGAGCTCCTCTCCGTCCTCGTCGAAGAACTGAGGAGCAACCACATGCACCTGGTCATAGCGTTCGACGAGGTTGACTCCCTCATAACCTCAGATCCCTCCGCGCTCTACACCATAACGCGCCTGAGAGAGACGGTTCAGGGGAGCCAGGTCTTTTCTTCCCTGCTCATTTCGAAGACGCTCAATTACATGAAGGCCGTGGACCTCAGCACCCTCAGCTCGGTGCAGTGGAACGAAGTCTCGCTCGAACCCTACTCGGCTGCCCAGCTCTTGGACATCATAGTCTCTCGGAGCGAAGCGTTCACCGATGGCGCCCTGGGCGACAACTCGATGCAGCTGGCGGCAGACATAGCGAGTCTGTACGGCGACGCTCGGTATGCGCTCGACCTGGTCTACAGGGCCGGGAAGCTCGCTGACATCTCCGAGTCACCACGGATCTTGCCCGAACACATCAGGTCTGCCAAGGCTTCGCTGCCTCCGGGGTTCAGCAAGGAGGAGCTGAGCTACCTGTCGAGGCACCAGCGGCTGATACTGATGGCGGTCTCTGCCCTCCTCAAGAAGGGGGACTCGACCTACGTCACCATAGGCGAGGTCGAGAGAAGCTACGGCGTACTCTGCGAGAGCATGGGGGTGGCGGCGAACCACCACACACAGGTGTGGAACGACGTCAACGAGCTGTCCAGGAAGGGCATCATAGAGACCCAGCTCTCGGGCAGGGGCATGAAGGGCAGGACCACCCTGATCGGGCTGTCGCTCGTGTCGGCGAAGGAGCTGATGGGGGAGCTCGAGAAGGGGATGGTCGCAGACGTTAGATAGCGAAAGGGGTTCGGGGAAACAAAGAAACCCCACACCATTCACGGGTGGGATGAATCTGTGTCTCCAACCAGGAGTGGCCCTCTTATCCTGCAGGGATGCGGAAGAACAGAGATGCTGATTACATACAGATTCAGGCTCTACCCAAACGAGACCCAGAGCGGTGTCATGGAGGAGACGCTCGAGACCTGCAGGAGGCTCTACAACGCGATGCTCGCAGACAGGATAGAGAACAGGACTGGATTCTACGAGCAGAAGAGGATGCTCGTGGAATTGAAGCGAGACAACAAATTCTTGGAGGCGATCCACTCGCAGGTCCTGCAGGATGTCATGCTGAGACTCGACAAGGCATATCAGGCGTTCTTCGTGGGCCTCGCGAAGCGCCCAAGGTTCAGGCGCAAGGACAGGTACAACTCGTTCAGATACCCACAGCTTGGAGGGTTCAAGATCATCGGAAACAGACTGAGACTTTCGAAGATAGGCTCTGTGAAGATGAAGGTGCACAGGTCCATCGAGGAGGCATCAAAGACCTGCACGGTCGTCAGGGATGTGGACCAGTGGTACGCCTGCATCTCAGTGGAGGCAGAGAAATACAACCCCAGACCCACAGAAGCCCAGGTCTTAGACAGACCAATCGGAGTTGACCTTGGAATCACAAACCTCGTTGCTCTCAGCGACGGAACGAAGTTCCCGAATCCAAGATACCTGCCCGGCTCGATCAAGCAGATCAAGCGGCTTCAGAGGAACCTGTCCGGAAAGAAACGGGGCTCGAACAACCGGATGAAGACGAAGGTGGCACTTGGAAAGGCATGGAGGAAGGTGAGGAGGCAGAGGGATGACTACGCCCACAGGCTCTCACATCATCTCGCCAATCACTACTCCACCATAGTCTTTGAGGACCTTCACATTCCGTCGATGGTCAAGAACCACAGCCTGGCATCGGCAATAACGGATGCCTCATGGGGGCAGCTGCGTCAGTTGACCGCCTACAAGGCGGAGAGGCACGGCGGACGAGTGATCCTCGTCGAACCCAGGGGGACGTCGCAGAAATGCTCTGGATGCGGGGAAGTGGTTCCGAAGGAGCTGTCGGAGAGGGTCCACCACTGCCCACGGTGCGGGCTTGTCGTGGACAGGGATGTGAACGCGGCAAGGAATATCCTGAAGGCGGGCCAGGAACTGGCCCACGTAGAGGCCGAGCCTCTACTTGTCCAGCGAAGGAAGAGGATAAGCAAGTTTGGCCAGTGAAGCAAGAAGCCCACGTGCTTCAGTCGTGGGTGGTCCACAGGTTGAGGAGCTGCTGTCCTCCTACGGGAGGACCAAGGTGCTCACTGTGATGATCAAGAGCGGAGAGCTGAACATCTCAGAGATCACGCGGAGGTCCGGGCTCTCGCACACGTCGGCCGCGCGCCACTTGGAGTTCCTGACTGAGTCGGGGATACTCGCCGAGAAGCGCTTCAACAGGATCCGCATCTTCCGCGTCGACAGGAGCAACCCCTTCGTCGGCGTGATCGCAAGGTTCCTCTCGGAGTGGCAGGAGGCCAGGGAAGCGTCCTGCCAGAAACCGTTCAACTAGCCGGACGAGCCCGGCCCGCCTCCTTGGCGACGAACTCGGCGTAGCTCTCCTCCAGGCCGAGGCTCCTGACCAGCTCGTCCCTGAACGCCGCTCCCCTGCAGAGCAGCAGCACGTACGGCATGTCCTCGACAAGGAAGCCCTTCTGGCTTATCCCGAGCCTCCGGCCTCCCAGGCGTCCGATCTCCTTGAGCTTCTTCGAGTCGTTCCAGATCCTAACCTGCAGGGGCCAAGGGGCGCCGTCCATGGAGTAGGACGCCCCCCCGTCGCCCAGCGCCCTCCAGAGCCCTGACGCCAGCATCGGGTCGAGGTACCTCAGCAGCCTCCAGTCCTGCCCTCTCATGATCCGCCCCATGAGGAGGTCGGCCCTCGAGATCGCTTCGAGCGCGGCCGCCTTCCTTTCCTCGTGGACCCTGGCCTTCACCACGCCAGTGAACAGGTCGCGGAGCTTGTCTCTGGGCTGGCCAGGGTATGACCTCAGCGCCTTGAGGGCTGCCTTCTCGTCCACGGCGTCGAAGAAGGCGTTGATCGCCTGCGAAGTGGTCATCTCCTCGTCCTTCGCGGAAGGGGCTCCCGACTGCAGGAAGTTGATCGCGGAACGCCAGTCGCCGTTGGCCGCCTTCGCGATCGAGGCCAGCTCCCCCTCCTCGAGCGAGAGCCCCTCGTTCCCGGCGATTCTGGCGAGGTGCGCCTCCACGACTTCGGGCGCCGGCTTCTGAAACTCGATCCGGGTCGTCACGCCCGAGAGCTTCTTCACCTGGTCCGACTCCGGGTCGTTGGCTGCCATGACCACGGGGTTCTCGCTCTTCCGGACCGCGTCCCTGATGAAATCGATGGCCCCGTAGTCGGCTCTCCCGGCCAGCCCGTCGACTTCGTCGAGGAAGACGAGCGTCCTGGTGTCGAAAAGGTTCCTGCTCGAGATCACCTCTCCGATGCGCTTCGAAAGTCTGTCCTTGGTGCGGGTGTCGCTCGCGTTCAGCTCCACGAGCTGGAGCCCCAGCTTCTTGGCGGCGAGGTGGACGCAGGTCGTCTTCCCCGTTCCGGGAGGGCCCACAAGGAGGGCGGCCCTGGCCCCTCGCTTCCACTTCCTCAACCACAGCACGAACCTGTCCCTCGCCTCCTCGTTGCCCACCATGTGGTCCAGGCTGGCAGGCCTGTACTTCTCAGACCACAATCAGTAGGCGCCTCCCACGAAGACGATTAGCCCCACGGCCATGCCAGCGAGCGCGATCCGCTTCACCCCGTGCGCGTTGGCGGGGTCGTGTCTCGCGACTATGGATGCGGCCAGGTACGCGAAGACCGCGTCGGGCACGATGACCCCGAAGGTGTAGAACCCGTTCGCCAGCCCAAGCGCGAGGGGCACCCAGCTGGTGACTACGGCGAGAAGGAAGAAGGCCGCACCGACGGAGGACGCGGCCCTGAGCCCTCTGCTCCTCGCCACGGAGTTGACCCCCCGCTTAGCGTCTCCCTCGACGTCGGCCATCCCCTTCACCACTTCCCTCCCCACACCGGAAAAGAACGACGTGAACGCCATCATCAGCAGCAGGGACCTCGTCAGGCTTCCGCCGGAGACGACGCCGCCGTAGATGAAGGGGACGGCGAGGGAGGAAGCGACGAGGAGGTTCCCGGGGAGGCCCGTCAGCTTCGCCCGGCTGTTGTAGACCCACATTAGGAACGCGTACAGCAGGGCGATGCCGACGGCCGCGGGGTTCAGGGTCAGGACGCAGGAGGCGACGCCCGCCACGAGGACGAGCACGGAGAGCCTGACCGCCGCCTGGGTCGAGACGCGGCCGCTCGGGATGGGGCGCTCCGGCTGGTTCACCCTGTCCACCTCGACGTCGTAGATGTCGTTCGTAGACATGGAGTAGGCGCAGAGGAAGAACCCGGTCAGGAACCCCAGGGCCCCCTGGACGACCTTCACGTCGGCCGGCTTGGAGACGAAGACCCCGACGATGACGGCGAAGCCGATCATGGTGCAGTTGGCCGGCCGCATCAGCTCGAGGCCCGCTCTGAGGCTCATCGGGTCAGAACCTTGCCCTGCTCACCTTGTAGTAGATCGCTTCGCCCCTGCGCTCGATTACCGCGATTATCGCCTCCTTCCCCATCTTGGCCATCTCCTTGACCGACTGCTGGAGCTCCCCCATCCCCTTCTCGATCCCCTCGTCCAGGGCGAAGACGACGTACTTCGCGGGCTTCTTCGGGTAGTCTCCCCTCTCGTAGACCCTCAGGTCGGTCCCGAAGCCGAATCCTTCCCGCACCACGTAGCCCCTGCTCCTCAGGTCCCTGTAGATCATGAACTTGGTCCAGGCGTCTCTGGCCCGCTTCTGGGTCAGCTCCGCGAGCCTCTCGAAGGTGACCGCCTTCCCAGACCCGTCCTTCAGGTCGAGCTTTCCTGCGTAGAGAAGATAGAGCGCCTCGTAGTCGCGCAGGGCCAAGTCCTTGCCTTCCTTCGACCCGTAGCCGGACGCCTCCAGCTCGCCAAGGCGCTCCCGGTCGACCACCACCGCGGTGCCTTCCACGAGGACAGCGTTGAACGGCTGGACCTGCTCATCGGCGACGACGGCCTCTCCCAACTCTCTCGGTTCGCGAAGGCCGTCCGACCGTATTTGAAGGTTCAAAAGAATCGATGGCGGAAACGCTTTAGAACCGAGTAGGTGCGGTGCGCGTTCCTTGGCCGACTTCTTTACGATGCGCACGGTAACCTGGGGCGACGGCTCGGTGAAGATGATCGACCAGACGGCCCTTCCAGGAAGGCTGACCTACGTAACCTACACTCGGCCCGAGGAAGTGGCCGAGGCGATCAGGACGATGGTAGTCCGTGGTGCGCCTGCGATAGGGGTGGCGGCCGCGATGGGAGTTGCTCTGGCCGCCGCGCGTTCCACCACGAAAGACCTCGGGGAGCTCATGAAGGAGCTCGAGAACAGCGCGGACCTGCTCCGCTCGACCAGGCCCACGGCGGTCAACCTCTTCTGGGGGATCGACCGGGTCATGAAGGTCGCACGGTCCGCGAAGTCGGCCCGCGAGGCCAGGACGCTGGTCTCGGCAGAGGTGAAGACGATGGAGGAGGAGGACGTCGAGGCCAACAGGAGGCTCGGACGCGCGGGCGCGGACCTGATCGAGGACGGAGATACGGTCCTGACCCAGTGCAACGCCGGCGCGCTCGCGACCGTGGGGTACGGAACGGCACTGGGCGTGGTGAGAGCGGCCGTCGATCAGGGGAAGCTGGTGAAGGTGCTGGTGCCCGAGACGAGGCCTCTGCTCCAGGGCGCGCGCCTGACGGCCTTCGAGCTGGTGACTGACGGCATCGACTGCACCCTGATCCCGGACACGGCCGTTGGACACATGTTCAGCCTCGGCAGGGTCGACAAGGTCATCGTGGGGGCCGACAGGATTACGAAGGACGGTTACGTGTTCAACAAGATAGGGACCTATCAGGAGGCGGTCTTGGCTAACAGGCACGGGGTCCCGTTCTACCCTGCTGCGCCACGGTCCACCTTCGACCTGTCCCGCACCCACGGGCAGGTGACCATAGAGGAGCGGAGCTTCGACGAGGTCGTCCGCATCAGAGGGAGGAGGATCGCGCCGAAGGGCGTCTCCGTGGCCAACCCGGCCTTCGACATGACGCCTCCGGAACTCGTCACTGCGATGGTGTCGGACAGGGGATTGATCGAGAGGCCGTTCGAGGAGAACATCGCCCGGGTCATGTCTTAATTACCTAGGTCGTCTTTGGCGTTTTCGGGCCCGTAGCCTAGCACGGATTAAGGCGTCAGCCTTCGGAGCTGAAGACCATGGGTTCGAATCCCACCGGGCCCGCTTCCCCCTACGTTCGCGTCCATGAATTCGCCTCGAACACCGCGGACCAGGCACGACGCGCGATCGAATCTCATCGAGTCAAGGACGCTTAAATACCGGGCGATTCGAATAATTCATTACAATTCTGCGTCATAATGTTTCAGCGGCGAACACCTGACTGATATTGTGACTCCGACGTTGTAGCAAGAGCAAGAGAACTTGGAAAGTTTCAGAGAATTAGAACTGAGCCCCGAGGTCCTGAGGGGCGTCGACTCTGTCGGCTATCGGAAGCCGTTCCCGATTCAGGAGAAGGCAATCGGCCCCCTGATGGCGGGCAAGAGCGTCGTCGGCCAGGCCAAGGCTGGGTCAGGAAAGACCGCGGCCTTCGGGATCCCTCTGCTTCACGCGGTCAATCCCCGCGACCACCGAGTGCAGGCGCTCGTCCTCGCTCCGACGCGCGAACTCGCCGTCCAGATCACGCAGGAGCTCAAGAAGATCGGCGCGTTCACCGGCATCAGCGTGCTGACGATATACGGCGGGCAGTCGATGAACGTCCAGCTCGATGCACTGAGACGGGGGGTAAACGTCGTCGTAGGCACCCCAGGAAGGGTGATCGATCATCTCAGGCACCGGACGCTCCGCCTGGATTCTGTCAGATTCGTGGTCATAGACGAGGCCGACGTGATGCTCGACATGGGCTTCATCGACGACGTCGATTTCATCCTGGCCTCCACGCCCGACGACCGGCAGCTCAGCCTCTTCTCGGCCACCATGCCGGGGAAGATTATCGAGCTGTCCCAGAGGTACATGAAGGACCCCGAGCACATCCTGATTGACGAGAACGAGCTCACGGTCGCGACGCTCGAACAGTTCTACGCGAAAGTCGAACGGCCCGAGAAGTTCGAGCTGCTGCTTCAGGTCCTGAAGAGGGAGAAGAGGGGGAGCACCGTGATCTTCTGCAGGACCCGATACGGGACCATCAGGCTGGCAAAGGAGCTCGAGAGGCGCTTCCTGAGCGTCGCTCAGCTGCACGGCGACCTGAGCCAGAACCAGCGAGACCACTCGATGAACCTCTTCCGGGCGGGCCGGGTCGACGTCCTGGTGGCCACCGACGTGGCCGCCAGAGGCATCGACGTGCGGCAGGTCGGGTGCGTGATAAACTACGACGTGCCCGAGGACTCCACGGTCTACTTCCACAGGGTGGGCAGGACCGCGAGGGCGGGGGACCTGGGCAAGGCCTACACCTTCGTGAGCCGGGACGAGCACCCCGATTTCGCGAGGATAATGGGCCTGGCGAAGGCGCCCATCAAGCCGCTGAGGCCCGAGGACGAAATACACTTCTCGCACAGCGACTACGAGGATTCCGGACGGGACAGGAGGCGGAGGGGCGGACGCAGATACAACCAGGGTCGGCGAGGCGGCGGAATGAAGTGGAGGCGGTACAAGTGAAGCGCTTTAATCTGGATGCAGTCCCGGGTTGGGAGAGGGCCAGCAGGTGATAGTGATTGGGTAAGCGGAAGGTGCTCAGCGAGTCCAACCTCAAGGAACTCGTGATGCCCGGCCAGGGAGAGATCCTCGGAAAGGCGATCAAGATGACCGGCGGAGACCAGGTCATAGTGAAGTGCGCCGACGGAGAGACACGAAACTGCAGGATCAGGGGCAAGCTCAAGAGGAGGATGTGGATACGCGAAGGCGACATCGTCCTGGTGGCTCCCTGGGACTTCGACCACCGGAAGGCGGACATACTGTGGCGCTACATCAAGGCCCACGCGGAATGGCTGGAGCAGAACGGCTACCTGAAGACGGTCTGACCGGAAGGGCGTCCGCACACATCCG
>JBEKJM010000002.1:0-73463 GCA_050011215.1 Nitrososphaerales archaeon | reverse complement strand
GCTCCGATCTCGCCAGCGAGGGCTTCAGCTAGGTGCGTCTTTCCGCACCCGCTAGGGCCGAAAAGCAATATGGAGAACCCATCGCACATCTGCCATCTCTTGAGCCCTTGGGGTCTCTTTGCGGGTCTTACCACTGTTCGCTCGAGGTTCCTCTTCAGATCATCCAGCCCCGCTACATCTGACATTCTCTTCTCCGGGCGGTACAGAGAGTGCCCTTTGATCTGCCCTTCGACTATGAGAGTCTGCCCGACAGTTTGCTGAGACCAGCGACCAGTTGCAGCGGCGTCTCCACCACCTGACGAACCAAAGGAGGGCGCCTCGAGTCCGCTGGCCGGTTCTCTGACGTCATCATTGGCGCTTGAAGTCTCCAGAAGCTCGTTCTGGCTGTTGGTTTCTCTCCATGTGGGCGTGAAGTCCGGCGAAGAGTCAAATTCCATCCTGCTCTCTAAGCCCCTCAGCCTTTCCCTTGCTGGCGAATAATCGGGGTTCCTTTTCAGCGACATCTTGTACCATTCAGATGCGGCCTTGAGATTGTGCGTGTACTCGCATATCACGCCCATGACATAGGGACCATCGTGGCTGTCTGGTTCGATCTTCATCACGGTGATGGCGTCTTTCGCCGCCAGATCGTACATGCTCGAAATGGCATAAGATAGAGTGCGGTTGAAGTAGGCGGAGCTGTATGCGGGATCCTCCTCCGTTGCCCTTGTGTAGCACTGGATGGCTAAGTCGTGCTTACCCTGTTCGAAGAAGATGTTCCCGATGAGGTAATACCGCCTTGCCAATGGGTTGGTTGTGTCCCTCACGGTTCAAGTCATTCCTGAACGACCTTGGGTTTTCTCCTCCTGATTCCGCCCCTGCGGAGGGTCATCGCTACCGCAGTGGTCGCGGCTGCGACCCCCGCGACTCCGGCCATCATTGCGAGGTCGGGAGTTTGGATTCCGAGGAAGGGACCCAGGGGTTGCTTGCCAGACTCGGTCGAGCTAGTCGATGCAGTTGCTGAGCTGTTTCCGCTCGTCGATGTAGCTGCGCCCTGAGAGGCATCGAGGTAACCATAGACGGTGAGGTCGAAGTTGTAGTCCCCCGTGGTGACATTGCTGACCACCAAGTCGACCCTGACTGCGCTCTGGTATCCTCCATGCGGGAGCGCCATGGTGCTGCCGCCGGGCCTCAACACGAGCGCCGAGGAGTTGAGGTCGACCCAGGTGCCGTTGCGGATGACCTGCAGGAAAGCGCTCATCCCCTCGGGGCGCTGGTCCCATTGTATCCCGTACCTCACCGAAAGGGGGGAGGATGTGTTGGCGTTGCTGGAGAGGTCTACGTACGCATAGTGGTCCCCCAGGCCGTTGACGCTCCCGAACTGGACGCTGTTTATGAAGCTGAAGGTCCCGGGAGAGTCGATCTCGATGACGTAGACCGCAGTGACGTTGCCGTGTGAGTTCACCGACGCGCTTGTGACAGGACTGCCGCTGTCCGCTTGGGCATGCGCCGGGGGCATGATCGCAAGTGCTACCATCGGTAGCATGACCAGGCAAGCCAATACAAAGAGTAGGGAGGGCCTACTCAAGGGCCGCCACCTCCGCGGGCTTGGTTTGGACATCCTCTCTTGCCCTCCTCTTCTCGGCTTCCTCGTTGCTCAGCACCTCCTTGGCCCTCAGCGCCGGCGTCGCGAATATGCTAGGGTTCCAGTTGTAGAGGTCGATGCACTTGGCTTCGTTCTCGTTGATCGGCGGGAAGACCAGGTAGGCGTGTGCGAAGCGCTCGCGCCAGTCGTGGACCGTCTTCACTACGACCTGGAGCCCGAGCTTGTGCTCGACCTCTGTCCTGATTTCGTCGAAGATGGCCACGCTGGCGAAGGTCGGTTTGGCGACTATGAGCCAGGCCTTCCTGGCCTCCTCGTCCTTCCGCACCCTGCGGAACCTCCAGGTCTCCGGGCTCTTTGTCACAAAGAGCCTCTCGTAGAAGACGTCCGGGTCCTGCTCGAGGTCGTTCGTCACTCTGGTCAGGACCGCGCTGTCGATGCCTTTGGTCGACACCGGGAGCTCGCCGAGGTCTAGTGGGACGAGTAGCTTCGTCTTGGAGGGCTTCACGAGCCTCTCGACGACGTCGTTGATGTCTTGGCCCTTGGACTTCGTCGCTGTGAGGACGGCGAGCAGCGGCGCCAGGGACTTGTTGGTGTTCTCCTCGTCGGTCAGCCCCTGCTTCTGCTGGACCGTCAGGATGAAGTCGCTGCTGGAGAAGTTCTTTGCGTGCCTGCTGAGAATCTCTGTGTTCCTCGCCTGGGCCGGGTCGGCCTTCTGGGACTCGACCAACACCATCGAGACGTGGGGGGCGCTGGCGTACTGCTGCAGAAGTGCGATCTGGCCCGCGCCGATGGCGCCGCCAGAGGTCGCTCCTTGGTCGCTCGCCAGCAGCAGGAGCTGGCCGCTGCCATCTATTCGCCTCGCGATTTTCTTCTTCTGTACTTCCTTCGTCTCTTCGCTCTGGAAGACTTCAATGCCCGAGAGTATGTCGTTGCCAAGTCCCTGCGTCACCGCCATGCCGTTCTTCACTGGGTTGGCGAAGCCGTGGTTCGCGAGAAGCTGGGACTTCACCTTGGTCTTCGAATTGAGTCTGGTTGTGATTATCTGGATTAGGACCACCCTAGAGGTGTGGATGTTGGCTATGCGCCTCCAAGTCTTGTGCCCCACCACCGAGTAGAACTGCATGGCAGCCTTCGCCAAGCTGCTTTGCATCTTGTAGACGTCGCCTAAACCGATGACCACCGTCTCGGCGCTACTCGCCCAGTGGTCCGAGGCGTATCCCGCTGCCCTTCTGACCAGGTAGATTGTGGCTAGGATGACCCCTACCCAGAAAAGCGTGTTGACGTTCATGAGACTGGACATCATGTTGAGCAAAGTGTTCACCGGTTCTGCTGCGCACGGGTTCGAAGGAGAGCGCTCCGGCGGCTACAAATGTCGGTGGGCTGTCGCAGAGGAAGCCGAGTAGAAGTCGTGGTTCCTGGCTTCGAATTGGGTCTTGCTGGAAGGTCTACTGATGTGCTCGTAGTTTTTCTCTCCTCTTCCGCAGCTTCTCCGACCTTCGCCCCAAGCTGCCTAGAGGCGTCCTTCGCCTCCTTTATCAGTCGTCCTGACGTTGCAATCATCGCAGCGTTGGGCTCGTCTTGGCGTTATTTATGGGTATCGTCTTGACGTTAGAGTTGGTCATGCGATAAACTTGTCCATACGAGGAGACAGTCATTGGAGCGGAGAACGAGTTCAGGATTGCAATCGTACGAATTTCTCGTCGCTACGCGTATCTCGCGGAATTAAACTTATTACACAGACTATGCAAGCACTCCCGCATGGGACAGAGTCATCCAACTTCTTTGACGCCCACCGACCATCAAGTGCTCAAGGCACTCCAGACGGGCCGAGGACGGGGGACTGACGTGGCAAAACGGTCCAAGATTGACCTTAGGGTCGTCTGGCATTCGCTCAAACGCCTCACAGACAAGGGCTTGGTCGCCAAAGACGAGTTTGGAATCTACAGCCTTACGAGTGGGGGACTGGCGAAGCTGAATGATCTTGAGAAGGACAGAGCCGCTCGCTGGGATATGAACGTGGCAATGCTTTCACGTCATTCCGAGAGTGCTTCTGAGAAGGAACTCGATGAGCTTCAGCGGTTAGTCGAGAAGATGAGGGGTGGAGACAACAAAGGAGAATCTGGACGAGCCCAGCGAGCCTAGTCTGACTCAATCGATTGCGGCGAGCGCATCACGGGTGATCTCGAGGGGAGGTTTGGTCGCCCTCAGACGACTCCCCGAACAGCAGCGCCGAGCAGTGGTTTACTTGGTGCTAGCTTCAGCCACAAGGCTCGTCCAAAACACGAGAATAAAATCGCACCAAGCGAGCTTCGACCCACTGCTCGTTACTGGCACCCCCAGAAGCGCCGAAGCGCTCTACTACGGAAGAGGTCTCCATATCAAGAGAAGCATCAGCGTTCTCGAAGAAGCCGACGGAACGATTGGTGCGAGGGATTGGGACGGAGAGTTGTTGTTCTCCTTCCCGTCGAACGAAGGCGACGGGGCAAGCGGGGGTCTAGTCGCGGACGCCGAACACGAATTCAGAGTGTGGCTGGAGCGGGATGTGGTCCCAAACATAGATTCGCTCGCGCTCGAAAGCCGTGAAAAGGGGAATTTCATTCATGCCTTGGCCCACGAGTACTTTCACCACAGGATACTCAAGGCAACCTCGGTGGCGGCGGTGCTAGAAGGGGTCACGTGGCGGAAGAGGTTGAGGGAGATGTACCTCATGGAGCAAATCCACGCTCGGACAGGGATTCCACGGTTGCTCGACGCCGAGACGGTACCTAGAATGAGGAGGAATTTCGAGGGGTTCTCCCAACTGTTGAGCACGCGGGTGGCCGGGGACCAGGAGTTGGTCTCCACATTCGATGACATCGTGAGGCACCATTACTTCTCCTCGCGATTCTATCCCGCCGCGGTCGAAGTGCTGGTTGAACCGGTTACGTGGGCAATCCTGGAGAGCTCTTGGACGCAGGGCCCGAACCTCCCAATCAAGTTGGCGGAGTACTTCGGCTCTGAGGGATCGTCCTCCTACGAAGACGCGGCCAGGGTGCTCACTTTGAGCACGTCGTACTCTGGGAAGCTCAGAGGGGAGGGCATCCCAGAACAAGCGATTGTTCGCCGCCTTCTGAAGTCGGCGAACAAGGCGCTGGACCCACCAGCGAGGGAGTTGCTGGGGCGGAGCAACAGCGTGACTGACCTCCAGCTCCTGCAGGACCTCTTCGTCACGAGATTCGAAGAGATACTGAATGGAGAGGTGGTCGACGGCTACAGCGATTCTGCAGACAAGCGTTTCTCGACTGCGCTGGCCTATGCGGTCCGAAGCTCTGCCGATGTCCGCGGGTATCACGTGGACAAAGAGCTGCTTGAGTTCTTCGCCGCTGTGCTCGGGGAAGAGAAAGAATTGATGAGCGTAGCGGGTTTGATTGTCGACATGATGACCGGTTGGGGCCTCAAGAGCTCCGACGATTGGCTCACCGTTCTCGCGAACGCGAAGGTGGGCGAGACAAGCGCCAAATTCCGCTATGACCCGATGACAGGTCTGACTGCCCGCGGGGATGTGAAGTCCCTCATCGACAGAGTCAGAATCGGCAGAACGGGGGGATACCTCAATCGCCTGGATGACCTCGTTGGTGACCTGCCCCCGACTCTAAGCACCTGCCTGTCGCTCCTGTACTACCTTGACCGGTGGGAGAACCCGATATTTCAAGCAAAGATACTCGACTTCGGCCGAGAAAATCTTCAATGGATCGACGCCGACGCGTATCAGGTGTACAAGGATGTCATCGTAGAGCTACTCAGGCTCAAGGAAGAAAGCGGCCTAAGCTACCTCAAGCTGCTGAATGACTGTGAACAAAACTTTGGCTTGTTCTTGACCTTTTGGATTACATTCGTCACGTGGATGGGCGAATTTGCGAAGTACCTGCGTTTCGAACACGGGATGTGGGAGTAAGCGTTGCACCCTCCAAGAGCAATAGTGGTGCCCGGATCGGTCTACAGCGAGGATTGCATCGGCCGTGCCGTAGAGGGATGTAGGCTGCAGAGAGCTTCAGGAGATGATTACCTTGTACTCGTGGGGACTCAGAGGGAAGTCGCGATTATGGAAGAAGTTGCGCTGAAAGAATCGGTGCCGGGTGACAGAATCATTTCCAATAGTGAATCCAAGACCACGATTGACAACGCGTATTTCGCGAGACGCCTATGTATGCAGCTAGGAGAGAACAAGGTTTCTATCGTGACCTCGACGTTCCAGGCGCGGAGGACTTGGTTTACGTTCAAGACTGTGTTCGGAAACACCTTCGACGTCACATTGTTTCAGACGAATGATAGGGTGGAGCTGCGGATGCTGGACCGCGAAAGGAGTATCTGGAGGCTCGCCTTCATTATCAGACTTTTCGGATCCAATCATATTGAGGGTTTCAAAACGCTTCAGGACGCATGGATACGCATTCTCGAACGGTTCCGGTTGGGTGACTACTTTCTTGCTTATCGATGGAATGTGGGATCAGCGACCCAATCTGCCTCTGCAAGCCACACGCTGCAACTAGCTGAACAGATGTCTGATTGATGTCTAACTCCCTGCCCAAGGATTCTCTTTGAAAACAGGTTCTTGGCACCGCTAACCCACGGCGAACCACGCGCGCGATAGGAATGGAGGGTTCTCAGTGGGATTTGAACCCACATAGGTAGACTCAAATCCGATACAGGGCTTAAATCGCTAACGCCCTCTCGTTCTAAGGCCGTATAGTAGATGTCAGTGTGCAATGGAAGTGGAAATTCTCATCATGAGGCATCGATGGTGAGACAGAACAGATGACAAGCAGTATCAAAGCGGAACTTGACTTCATGTTTGAGCACGGCAAGGAAGGAATCGCATCAGACAGCCAGCTTGAAACGCTACGAGCATATCTCCTTACTCACCACACGGGCATGAAACGCCCAGCTAACCCGAAAGGACGCAGATCCATAAGGCTGAAGTTACTTGCTAACCAGAATGACAAGTGCGCCTGTTGCGGAATCACGCATCAAGACTACCACTCCAAGTATCAACTGGACTGTAGCAGACAAGAGGACGCAAAATACTGTTTTGTTCTGGAACATGACCACAAGACGGACGAGATCCGTGGAGTGACTTGTGCCAAGTGCAATATGGAGCTATGGTATTACCTGGGAGAATGAGCGAATCCTTAGTTGGGCGCTCCCCGGGGGCATTTCAGATGGAACGAGAGGCGTCTTCTCGCATTGAGAAACACCAGGGTCTTGCTATTGATTCTTGGGGACGTAGTTGACTTTGAAGTATGACAGACTTTCCTGATACTGCTCTCTCTCAATCACCCTTCTTAAGCGCTGGTAAGTGACTCTTCTACAGATTCCGTTCTCTGCACTGTTTATGAGAATGAACTTCCTGCTTCCTCCATCCTCCTTGTTCAAGTCCATGACCGCGTGTCCGGTTGAGCCTGAGCCGGCGAAGGGATCCAATATCAGCGCGTGTTTCCCAGCTGCTGCTCGCACAAGCTCTTTCGCAAGCTTCATGGGTTTCGGGGTCCGAAAGATGCCTCTTCTCCCCAGGATTTCCTCAAGCTCGTCTTTTGCAGACGACGTCGTCCCAAGGCCCTTCAGTATCGTCTCCATCCTGCTCGGGGTCTCTTTGTAATCCACACTGCTCACATGCTGAGGCATCATCATGGCGTTGAAGCTGGTATTGCCCTTGTCCTTGAAGCAAACGAAGATGTACTCGTGAACAATCTTGATGTTGTGGAACGGCCTTTCGACTCTGTTCTGATCAAACCTTGGGTCTGTCTTGGGCCAGATCAGGACGTCCACGTTGGCTTCGCCAAAGATGCTTTGGCACAAGAGGAGCAGTGTGCCAGTTTCATGCTCGTCAATGTGAATGATGGCCACGCCATTCCGAGACAGAAGGCCATACACAGCACGGAGCCTCTTGTCCATGAAACTGAGCCACTTGCTATGAGAGTAGGCGTCGCTCGGATCGGAATAGTCGCGGTCGTCGTAGCTCAGCGATTCCATGCCTGTGTTGTAGGGAGGATCGATGTAGGTCACGTCCACCTTTCCTAGGTGCGATTTCGCCATCCATCTGAGGACGGCTAGATTCTCTCCTTCGATTAGGAAGTTCACCCTCTTGCCGTGCTTGATGGCCAGTCCCCTCTGCTCGACCAGCTCGACGTCTTTCTTCTCCAGTATCCTCTCTGCTTCCTCCCGGTGTTCTTCGAAGGAGAGGCCGTACCTGCTCTCCGATAGTGCCTTCTCGATTTCATCCAGATGACGCAGCAGAGACCGGTCGCCTGACGTCTTCCTAACGAAACTCCTGACCGCTGATACGCGACCCAGGAGTTCGTCCTTCCTCTTTCTTGAGAGGTTCATACTCTCAGATGCGCTCCTTCCTTGTCGAGGTGGGTTATCACCGTTCCTTGACATTGATTTCCTTCCATGTTGTGCGGGCTCACCGGGACGTGAATCGGTCAAGTTCCCTGGCAGGTGATGAGAACCGATACGCACTTCGTCGGCGCCAGGAAAGGGCCGTCTACTTCTCATCGCTAAACCTCACAGCATGGCGTGCCCAGCGATATATATCAGGGGGGAGGTGTCATGGCCATATTGGCATGACGTTCAAGATTGGAGTCTCAATCTATAGCGTGCAAAACCGTTCAATCGAACTGCTCTTGGAGTTCGCCGCGATTAACCACTTCGAATCGGTGGAACTCTGGTCCACCGACCTGACCGAAGAGAATGAAAGCGTGCTGAAGGCTCTATCCGCCAACGGTCGAAGCCTTTCTGTTCATGGACCGTTGTTGAACTTGGGGAAGAGCGAAGCCCTCGAGACCAACATCATGGCGTTGCGCGAAACGGTGGACCTTGCGAGCAAGCACAATGCGAGCATCTTGGTACTGCATACCGGAATCATCGACGGCACCGGCCCAACGGAAGTGGCAGAAGGAATGAAGGTAGCCGAGAGGGCGCTGTCAGCGACAATCGACCTTGCAAGAGAGAAACATGTCCTCGTATGTCTGGAGAACGAAGGCTATCATGAGAACGACCTCATCAAGAACTTCCAGCAACTCCTCGATCTTGTCAAGACGTTCTCGTCGCCCTCCCTCGGTGTAGTATTCGATGTCTCCCACGCTAACGTCGCTGGCGGGGTGAAGAACGGCTTGGAGACCATGGGGCAGACCATCAGGCATCTACATGTGGCAGACAATCTGGGACAGGTCAAGGGTCATCACATGCCCATAGGGCAAGGGAACATTGACTTTGGCCTCGTGAAAGGACCATTGCACGGCAAAGAAATCACTGCCATACTGGAGATAGAGCCGACGACTGAGTGGGAAAGGAACCTGATTGGCGGGAGGGAAATCCTGCGCCGGAATTGGCTATGACGTGCAGACCCCTGAAACCGCACGATTCAGCTGGCTTCTTGCAGACCGACTTCAGCATTGCAGTGCGAGAACGCATGTTCTCCCATGACGGCCCCCTTAGGCAAGTCCAGCTCACTCAGCTGCGTGCAGCCGTAGAACGCCCAGTCCTCCACCCTGGATACGCTTCCGGGGATGGCGATCTTCGCAAGGCCGGTGCACTTGGAGAAGGCCCCTTTTGATATACACTCGGCTCCGTAGGGAATTGTTACGGATTTCAGATTGTCGCACCCAAAGAACGCATTCCGCCCGATTGTCTTGACGGTGTCAGGGATTATGAAATCCTCGCGTGGGCTACTCATGGGGTAGTAGATTAGCGTGGACTTGTTCTTGTCATACAAGACCCCGCCTTCAACCACGAAGTCAGGGCTACGGTTAATCAGCGTCAAGGAAGGGCAGTTAGCGAAGGGGTTGTAGCCGATGACCTTCAGGCTGCGGGGGAGTGTCAAGCTTGATAGGCGGTTACAGCCATAGAACGAATGCCTTTGAATCGTTGTGACCCCCTCGGGAATAACGAAGCGCCTTGGGGAGCCGTTGATGGCGAAGTAGAAGATTGACCTCAGGCCTTTGTCGTATAGCGCGTCGTTCTCAAGCACGAAGTGGGGGCTGTGGTTTACCAGCTTCAAGGAGGGGCAGCTGGAGAAGGGGTTGTTCTCCACGATTGCCAGGCTTGGAGGGATGATTATCCTCTTCAGGGCGGAGCACCCGTGAATGGCGTGCTTTCCTATGCTGATGACGCCGTTCGGGATTTCGAAGGAGGCGGCGCTGTTGCTCATCGAGTAGTAAATCAGCCTTGACTTCTCCCGGTCGTAAAGCGCCCCGTCTTCCAGGGTGAAGTCAGGGCTCTTGTTCTTGAGGGCCAAGGACGGGCAGTTGCAAAAGGGATTGTCCCCTATCTTTGAAACGCACTGCGGGATGGTCAGGTTGACAAGACTGGTGCAGTCGGAGAAGGTCTCCCCACCCAAGCTTGTAACGCTGCTTGGCATCGCTACTTCCTCGATTTCCGGGTGGTCCCAGAAGACTCCGTTTCGAAGCCCCTTGACGCCATTGGGGATGGTCACAGACTTGCCGTTCCCTCGATATCTCGTCAGCTGGCCGTTCTCTATCTCGAATTCGGCGGGACTCAGGGCTGGTTTGTCTCCCAGCGCCTCCTTGCTCTGGCCCTTTCGTTCAAGGACGATTCTGTAGGGTTCCACACCGTCCTCGAACAGGCCTGTGGTGCTTGAAACGACCCCGCCTTTCCTGCCTTTGTCCGGTTTGACCCTGTTGCTTGTGGCGAGCGGGAATATCGTGTATCCGTAGTCAACCAACCCGGACTTGAGTGTAGACGCGTACACGCATACGAAACGGAACCGTTCGTTCTTGTCTCCGAGCGTTACGGGCCGGCTGCCGAGCGCAGAAATCGTCCTGACTTCCTTGTCGTATGCGTCGTCGTCCCAGCGCCTGCACCTTATGCCAGCCAGCCAGCCGCCGGCCTCATCCCTGATTGCTATGTCGCATGCGTCGGTGTATCCCACGTAGAGGCTGTTCGGGAGATAGCCCTTCATCAGGAGCCTGCCAACGCATTCCGCGATGACATAGTTTCTCTGGGAGAACTTGGCTATCGCGCCATCGCACATCCGTATCTGGTCCCCATAATCGACGAGGCTGTTGGCGAAGTCCACTCTTACCGTGCACCTTCCAGGATACCTCTTCGCATACACGTCAGCGGAGACTTCACGGTACCCCAGCTTCCAGAAGAAGTTCAGAGGATTCAGGATGTCTGGCATGTCAGCGAGAGTCCACGCTGAGGCCACTTTGCTTCAGGAGAGGGCGTAGGGACTGGACCATGACATCCACAACGCCGTCGGCGGTTAGGCGCGTGGTGTCTATCACCTTGTATTTCATGCCGTATCTGATGAGGAAACTCTCCATCTTCTCCTTGGATTCCTTGTAGAGGATTGCCTTCTTGAGGTCAGGGTCCTCCGGGTCCCTCTTGCGAAGCCTCCCTGTGCCTGCCTCTGGAGTGGCCCAAAGGAGGAACGTGTAGTCTGGCTTTCCGATCAGGTCTACCATACATCGAAAGATGGGTTCCGTCTTCTCGCTTCCGCACCAATAGTAATTGGAAAGCAGGTGCCTATCGGTGATGATGTTCTCGCCCTTGAATTTGTGGTACAGGAAGATGTTGCCCAGCCCGTAGAACCACGCTCTTAGGACGTCGTCGTCCACCTGCTGATTGATGTAATCTCTAATTGGGATGTAGTTGGCAAGGGCTCTGTCCGAATCGAAGAGGTACTGTAGGGGCTTCTCGACGAACCTGAGCTGCAGCCTCTCAGCCAGCTTCTTCCCTGTCGTGGTCTTTCCGACGCCGTCCATTCCCTCTATCGCGATGTGCATTGTTTCATTCCTAGCCATCAGGTGGCCAAGCCGGGATTCGGTCTCCGGTGCGCGACCTCGGCCTTCTTGCCTGCGGTGAAGAACCTCAGGTCTTCCAAGAAACCCGAAACCCTCCTCACGCGGTATATCTCGTGGCTGCCGCAGTTAGGACAGTCGTCGAAGGTTCCAGTGATATTGCACTTCAGGCACGTGTCCGATGGGAAGTTGATCCCGAGATAGCTTACGCCGTATCTTTCGGCAGCTTCGATGACCTCAGTGACCGCCTCGGTGTTCTTCAACAAGGCGGACCCGAACTCCACGTAGGATATGCATCCCCCGTTGCACAGCTCGTGGAACGGTCCTTCGAACCGGAGTTTGTCAATCGGGTGTAGGCCAGAGTCGACCCTGACGTGGAAGGAGTTCGTGTAGAACCCGTTATTCGAGACCTCGTTACCGTAGAGCTTGTAGTCGATGGAGGGGAACCTTCCCGACACGAATTCTGCAGAGGTGCCCAGCAAGGAGAAGTTCAGGTTGCAATCCCTTCGATACCCGTCAATCACGCGCCTCATGTGCCTGACGATGTCCAAGGCTATGGCGTGGTTCTTCTCGGAGGCGTAGTACTCGCCTCCCGTCAGGAGTCTCACCGCTTCTGAAAGCCCGATGAACCCGATTGCGAGCGTCCCGTTCTTGAAGATCTCTTCTAGTGAGTTCGAAGTGAAGGGCTTTGTCCAAAGGTTGAACCTGAGGTTGCATGGGAAGTCATCGGGGTCCAGCCCGAGCAGTCTGTTGTACCTGTCAATGAGGAGATCCCTCACGACGTCCGCGGTCTTGTCCCATTCCTCCTTGAACATGCGCACCTTCTCGGCAGTGTCCTTCCCTCGGGATGTCCTGTCGATTTCGAGCGCGATTCTCGGGAGGTTGATGGTGGTGAAGGCGATGTTGCCCCGGCCTATGCACGTGTCCTCTCCGAACAGGTTCTGTACCACCCTTGTCCGGCATCCCATGATTGCTAGTTTGTGCGAATCGACGTTCGCATTTGGCCGGGAGTCGCAGAGCAGGTAGGTAGGTACCATCTTCTTGCAGGTCGATTCCACCGAGAGGCAGAAGAGGTCGAAGTTCGGGTCGCCAGGTGAGTGGTTGACCCCTTTCTTCACTTTGAAGATGATGTTGGGCTTTATGCACTCCATGGACGAGTCCTTGAAATGGGCCAACACCGAGCGGGTCACGAATCTGGCGACTTTCCCGGTTCCCAGACCGAGGTTGAGCGAGACGTAGTAGCCGGTCCGCCCGCCCCTTTCCCTCGCCCCGTTTATCCAGTCGATGAACGATTCTGTGCACTCGCGCAGGATTCGCAAGTTCGCGTCGCTGTCTGGGAGCCCAAGCTCGTAGAACAGCGTCTCCATTTCCTCGTCGAAGTTCGCGAAACCAATCCCTCCCGACTGCTCGTTTGCGAGCTTTGAAATGACCACCTTGAAGTGGTCGAAGACACCGAATATCCTGCTCGGCTCCGACGTGGCCTTCAGCCTGCCGATAGGGAATCCGTTCACTGTGTTGAGCATCAGGCAGTTGTAGGTCTGCCCGTAGGCCTCGAGATTGTGGATGTGTATCTTCCCATCATCATGCAACTTGGAGAAGCGCGGGTCCAGGCTTTCGAGGATCTCCCGTCTCCTGAGTTTGGCGCCTGCCTCAAACACCGTCCCCATGTAGGACCTGCGCTGAGACGCGTTTTCGAACTGCGTTTCCTCAGGCATGTGTCTCCCTCAGGTCGATGAACCTCTGGTTGCTCGAGCCGACATAGGGAAGGATGGTGGATCGCTTCTCCTCGATGTACTTCCCCACTTTCACGTATCTCAGGTACCCAAGCATGTCCTTGGGAACACTCTCAAACTCGAGTCCCGTGTACAGAGCAATGTCAAAGTCGGGCAGACCTCTCACTATCTCCATAACAGCCTGATACTGCAGGAGTGGTTCTCCTCCCGATATCGTCAGTCTCTTGTTGACCGCCTTGGAGCGCAGCTCTGCAATCAAGTCCTCCGTGTCGACGGCCTTCCCTTTGCTGATATCCCACGTCGAAGGGTTCTGGCAACCTCGGCATTTCAACTCGCAACCCTGAACAAAGAGGACAGTCCTTATTCCTGGACCATCTACAACCGAGCCCCTGTAGTCAATTGAGTTGAGGATGATTCTCATCAGGATCGTATCTCCCCGGGAACAAGGGTTCCGCTTTGTTAAGCATGGGGTCAATGATAAAGCCATTGTGGAGACGGAATCGGGTGTAGTCGAAAGAGTACCGCTAGAGTTGCTGACTTGGCTTACCGGTATGTAAAGACCCCGAATCACGCCTCTATTCCAAAACGGAGTTTGATACTGCCCCGGGGGGCTCAGTCTAGACCTTCGAGGTCCAGCTTGTTCAATAGGGCAGCCCAGCCCTTGAATTTCATGTCGAATTCTTCCAAGACGCCAAGGATGTGGACCAGCCTGGTCTTCTCTGCCTGCTGGAGCCACCGGTCGGACTTGACCGACTCTACTGCATCCTTCACTTCGAGGGTCTCGTGCAACAAGTCGATAACCATCCCGCGTGGCAGACCGACTAGGTGTGCCCAGTCCAGACTCATGCCTCTGAAGTTCGACGCCCATTGATACAGGGCCCGATTGCGAAACTTGAGTCTCGATTCCTTCAGCGCGAGATGCTCGGCCAAGGCCGTTTGCCAGAAGCGAAGCTCCTTTGAGTTCGCCGCTCCCCCTCTGGGAGGGGTTAGTCTGGCTATCCTGTCCAATGCCTTCTCTACCTGTGCTCGCGGTGGATGTCCCTCGATGGTCTTCCTGACTTCATCCAAGTCCAGGGACGAAGCGTGGAGTATCTTGCTATGTTCAGGCCCAGGCCGAATCTCACGGTACTGCCTTGATTTTGTCGTGGCAATGGCTCCGAGGGTTTCAAGAGCGGTTACTCTTCTCCTGAAGCTAGCCTTGCCTAAGCTTCCTCCTTCGGCTCTCTTCGTATCTTCCCAAAGGCTGTTGTATGTCTCCTTCCCACTTCGCTCGAGTAGCAGCAGAACTGTGACTGCGACTTTATCATTCGCCCACTTCTTCATTTCGTCTTCATCTGCATTCCGAGACCGCAAGTCTGCCACCTCAGGCTAGTCCGGACTACTGGACTCCATTAAACGATTCTTCGTAGCCATAAGCGATGCAAGGCGAAGGCGAGAGCGCTACCGTTCGGATGCGGCGAATCAAGGACTGGTCCACAGAGCGGCTGAGGAACGACAGCATATTCAAGGAGGTCATCCTTGGCGAACCAGACGAGCTCACAGTCAAAGAGTTCCTTGACAGGTTGCCGGTCTACCTGAGGCTCCTTCGCTCCGAGTCGGGCAGGTCAGGCTGAATGGTCCAGGAATTGTCCCAAACCGAGGTCAGGTCGTCGAAGCGCAGAGAAGGCAGATCTCCCACTACGTGTGGCGGCCTTCACGAATCGCCGACCGGTCAAAACCCTGCTACCGATAGGATGGAAAACGACGGCAGGAGCAAGTTTGGGGGTGTTCCAATTCTATCGAACAGCGGCTGTTCATTTCGTTACTTGTTCTCCCAAATGAACAAAGGGTGTACACAATGAACGGCACGCCGGATGACTATTCCGCGGCGAAGGCGCGATTCGTCGCCGAGGCTGTCATCAGATCGATCTTCTCCCCCGAGGGGTTCAAGCTCGGAACCGCAACCACAGAGTTGCCCGCGTGGACGCAGCGCAGGCTCGCACGCAGTCTACAGGCGTCCGGGCTCCTCATCCCGAGCAGCAGGCGGGGCCGCAGGACCTGGTTCTCCTCATCCGTTCTGATGGGCATAGTGGCCCAGCTAATCGCGGACAACCCGTTGATGCTGTCGCAGCTATGCGAGTCGGCGTCGAAAGTCTGTCCCGGGCCGAGCACGAGGCAAGACTTCCTGCGCGAGGCAATGGCTAAGCTGACGCCGGTCGGACAATCCGGTCAGGGCGAGAGTCAGATGGGCCGGGCGCTCGCACGCCTGAGCCAGCTGGAGGCCTGAAGCATGGCGCACGAGCCTCTCGTTCCCGTCGCGGTCGAATCTCTGCCAGTCTCGAACCTAGTGCCGAACGACTACAGCACGAACAGGATGGGCGAATGGGAAGAGATGATGCTCCGGGAGACGATGAAGGAGACCGGACGCTGTCCGGCAAACCTGAAGGCGC
Organism: Nitrososphaerales archaeon; assembly: GCA_050011215.1. GTDB lineage: Archaea > Thermoproteota > Nitrososphaeria > Nitrososphaerales > Gagatemarchaeaceae > UBA183. The sequence continues at coordinate 57,913 of JBEKJM010000002.1, read as the reverse complement.
GTTGCTTGGGTGAAGAGGAAGACCACGCGAAGCACAAGCACGAGATCATCGACGGCCTCCACAGATGGAGCATCGCGAGAGAGTTGGGCTTCGAGTCGCTGCCATGCGAGATCTATCGAACAGACAGGCTCCACGCCTCGGCGTTGAGCTATTTGGTGAACACCGCTCGAGGGTCTCGGGACGCCTTCCTAGAGGGGAAGGCCTTCGCCGATGCGCTCAGGGAGTCCGGCGATGCCGGGAAAGTATGCGAGGCCTTCAAGGTGACCAGGGAGTACGTGATGAGACGCGTCAGGCTAGTCAGGCTGTGGCCCTTCTACCAGCGCTACGGAACTGGCGAGAAGCTGACCCTCTCCCACTGGCAGGTCCTGGCAGCTTACTGGAAGAGCTCCGAGGACGACCAAGTCCTTGAGGAGGCGCTGAACTTCCTCGTGACCGACCCGGTCGGCCTCGGCACTGTCGATCTCAAGAGGTTTCTGGCCGAATTGAGTCGCGACAAGAAGAGGCTCGCGGCTCAGGCAGAGAAAGAGAAGGCATCTGCTTTGGCCTCAGGCGAGAAGCCCCCCGAGGACGGCGAGCCCGGCCGAAGGGGAAAGCAGGAAGAAGGGGAGACGACGACGTCCTTCAAGCGACGAATCGAGTACTTGAAACGTGGTAAGGTAGCAGATGTCGAGGTCCTGGACGTCCCAGCCAAGTACGTTCGCGGGCCGATCTGGGACGACAAAACCCCCCCGACCTCGACCTACTACGTCAACTGCGAGGTCTGTCGGGACGAGAAATCAGTCGCGATCTGGGAAGAAGTCGTCGTCTGCCGTGACTGCAAGAAGCCCGTCGTGGACGAGAAGGGCAACCTGGTTTCGACAGTGAAAGAAATCAGATTCAGGCCAAGGAAGAAACCCTACGAGCGGATCTACGGCCCGGAGAAGTACGAGGAACTGGGCATCGAGCAGGTCTTGAAACGGAGGTCCCAGCCCGAGGGAAGGACCAAGGGTAAGGACGGGCGGAAGATGCCTAAGCGAAGGGCGATGCGAAAGGGGGAGGATTCTCGGCAATGAGCTACCGGCACGCCTCGAGACCCAGGTACGGGCGGCATGGCGAGGCGCACAAGAAGAACCGGGACGAGAAGCTTCTGGGCGCCCTGGACGCCGAGTGGCGTGAGTTCCTGGCCGTCCGGCGGAGGTTCCGCGAGCAGGAAGCGACCGCAGCGGAGTTGGACGAAGCCTTGGAGAAATTGCGGAGAGCACAGAGGAAGACCGGGAGCCGCCTGCTCAACCAGACGACGGACTGGTGCAGATATCCGATAAACTGGAACGGTTGAACGAGCCACGAAACGCGCACGGCCGTGCGACCAGGCCTCGACAACGAGTCGTGACTGAACAAGAGAGACGCAGCGGAGGCCTGGTGTCATGCGCAAGAATGTATGCGTCACCATCAGGATAGCTTGGGAACGCACGCGCTATCCGGCTGAACTGTCAGACTTGGGCTGTTCGACGCGGGTGTTGCCAGATAAGTCGGCCTGTGGGTCCCGATTCAGTCTGTCGTAAACTTGTGGCAAGCAGGCGAGCTCTAGCCCACGCTCGGCGGAGTCCGTTCGCTCGAACTGAGTATTCTGGTGCACGCGGCCACGGTAGCTGTCGCAAACTGGTTGGTTTACACCGAAACGGTGAAGCGGTCGCGCTCATCGACTTCGCGTCAGAATCTTGCGCAAAGTCCGTCCCCTAAGGTTGACATTGACTCGGGGTACATGAGATTCTAATGGACTCTTGGCATGTCCTCTTGCAGATGGCCACAGCGGTGCATCCGCAAACACTAATACAGGGTGTCACCCGGAATAGGTCATTCTGAGCCCCTCTGCGCCTGATGGGCAGGAATCAAGCCGTTTCGCAGACGCGCCCCAGCACGGTCCGCGGCGCCCTGTGCGCCGATATGTGCACCAATCAGGGCAATCGACCAGTCAGGTCGCATTTCGTTCGGAGGAGAGCCATTTGGCGCTCAATCGCCCCTTGGGGCCGAGGCCCTTGGCTCGAGACAACGACGATCGGGAACGGACCGAGGTCCAAGGTATCTGATCACAGAGAATAGTCTCGCCCTGTGTGCGACGTAAACTCGGAGACCTGCGACAATGTACGTCTTGCAGGTCAAGCAAGCCTTTTCTCGCTCTAAGGAGGGAAGCGGTGATGTTGAGTAGGCATTGGCTCGCCGTCACCGTCGCCGTGGCCTTGCTCCTGTGCGCTTCCGCTGCCTTCGCCGTCATGGCGGCCAATTCTCCGCGCACTTGGCCGAACTGCGTCACGCGCCCCACGGGAACCGGAGGAGGAGGCGACAAGGCGATGTCGTACACAGTCACGGCGCCCCTCGATGCCGTCATCCCGAGTTGCGCGTCGGTCGCGCCTGAGTACACCGCGCGGATTTGGACCTATCAATCCTACGCCGAGATAGCGGAAGGGCTGGTCGTGCTCGCTCTCCTGCTGCCCATCATCACGGCGAAACGGCTCGACTCCTCCTGGCTGCACAAGCCCCTCGCGTCTTGGTTCCCTCTCTGGCTGCTCGTCCCGTTGGCGCTCGTGGGTGCTTCCTTCTTCGCCCTTTTCCCGATGGTCAGCGCGTTGTGGGCCGGGTATGAGAACGCTCCTTTCTACGTCGAGCTCCGCGCCGACGTGCTGTCGACCGGGCTCACTGTAGGAGTGGGGGCGGTGACGGTGTGGTGTCTGACGATGCTCATCGTGTCCCTCCGCAAGGGGATAGTTGGCGCGGTCAAATGGTTCGGTCTCCCAGCCGTCGTGTACCTCGGCTGCATGGTCTTCCTCTTCGACCGCGGCGAGATGACGCTGCACGTGACCGGGTTCGCGACGTGGTTCTACTCCGGGTTCTGGGTCCTGAGCAACTGGTCAGTCACGGTCGTGGCCTCCGGCCTCATACTCCTGAGTCTGTCGTCTCGGCTGAATCTTCGCAGGAGCAGGACCAAACTTGCGTAAAGGCCAAGCCGCCGGCCTGCTTATCTCAGGCCTCATCCTCATGTCGACGTTTGCCTTCCTGTCGCTGGGGGGATACTGAGGGTGGAATGATGGAAGCCCCAAAAGAAGAGAACATGAAATCAATACGGAAGAAGGCAGGTTTAGTGATCTTCTCGGTTCTGGCCGTTAGCTCCTTGACGCTCTGGTTCTTGGCAGTTGTTGACCATGCGCGCGCGCTCATGGGTACTGACAGTTGGCAGTTCCTGATTCTGTAAAGTCTTTTCCACGATGGAAAGTTCTCAGAGTTTGTAGTAGGTAACTACCAAGATTACCAAAGTAACAACTAAGGTTCCAAGTGCGACGAGTAGAGTCCCCCAAGCGACCCAATCTACTTTCGGTTGAATAGTAAAGGGAAACCCATCTAGCGACCCGATTCCTTTAGGCGGAGAGGCAGAATCACCAAAGAATAACGACCATGGGGCACCGCTGTTATCAAATGTGACAAGGGTAGACACTATTCCATCGCCTGTGAATTGTGCCACTTGAGTCGTTTCGACCTGCCTATGATATCCAGGGGGAATCGCTGGTAATTGCATCTGACCTCTGCCACCAAGGCCGTTCATCCACTTAATCTCGAAATTCAGATATCCTCCTGGATAATTCTCCTTTCCGATGTTGTTTACCGTTGCTATCAATCTTAGGTCAGAGCCAACTTTGAGGGACTGTCTTCCAAATTTCGACTTTTTACGCTCCATCTTCATTGAGACTGATAATCCTTTTTCCATCTGATTAGTGGACGACGCCAATCAACTCTTCAGATTCTTTTTACTGTCCTCCGGAAGCGGCTATGGAGAAAAGGAGTGCGAGGACGAAAAGGGCGGCAAAGACGAACCCCACGATCACCACTCCAGCTACAGTCCCCGCTGCATAGCTTCCGATGCCCTTCACGTTACCGTATTTGTGCTCGGCAATCGCGTAAGCTACCAGCGAATTGCCGGCGGTTGCGAAGAGGAGAACAGGCAGGCCGATAAATACGAGGAAGTTCTCCGTAGGGGTGAGCCATGGGGATGTGATTGATGAAACCAGCTCACTTAGGTAAACGAAGATAATGGTCCCGCAGCTCACGATTCCTAGGATGAGGGGATAGGCGCGCGCTGCTCGGACGGCGGGGACCGGCGTTTCCACCAATCCTGTGTTGGACATAGCCCGTTTGACAGGAGGTTCTACGCTTAAGAGCTTGTCATGCTTCTTACGGAAGAGGAAGAAGAGTAGGGAGATGAGAACTGCGGCGAAGACAACCACTATCGCCGCAATGTAACACGTCGAATTCGTCGGGGGCCGGTGCGGCGGTGGCGGTGGTGGTGGTGGTGGGACGCCGCTTGTGTTTTCGAAAATCTTGGCATAGTATGAGGTAATCCCAACCCCGCTGAAGTTCCCTATGGTGAAGTCCTCATGGGGTTCTAGGGCTGTCCTTTCGTGGTATTCGTTCCAGCTGTAGAGCAGGACAAGGTTGACCTCCGCTTTATACTGGATTGCGTAGTTCCACTCGTAGTTATACATGCCCTGCGAACCGTTCACGTCGAACCGCATGTAGCTGGTAGGACGCTGATAGTAGTCATCGTAGCGCCAGATTACTCCCACTTCCCCGTCTGGCGAGATCCCCGGAGCATACTCATAGTTCTGAGGCTGAGCCTTCGTGCCGTTAGCATCCAAGTAGTTGCCGCCCTCCCAGAAGTACCAGTTCACCGGGTTAGGTACTCCGCCTTCAGACCTTACAGTGAAGATAGAGGCCGCAGGAATGGAGGGAGGATATTGGGGATTGAAACCCAAGAGTAGAGGCTTTCCCTGCCAGTAGAATGTGATGTCGTTGAACGGACGGGAGAAGGTATTCTCTATGTAGTTGTAAAGATTGGTCCAGTCTGTATTTGACAGCGGTTCGGTTGTCTGGTTGTTGAACGGCTCTATCATTACGGCGATCTTGAAGTTCCACAGGTTCTTCGTGGACTCGACGTAGCGGAACAGGTTCAGGGTCGCGTTGTTTATCGCTCTGTCCTCAATGGCGTTGAACCCACTCCCGCTGTCATTCCCCACGCCCCACCATGAGACGATGATAACGGAGATTCCGGCCTCCGACATGTTCGACAACTGCCAAGCCAGGGTGTAGTTGTTAAGGCTCGGATAGAAATGCGTCCCGTCGATGGTGACATCGGGGGTATCCTTCACCACATTGATTATGGGTCCGCTTCTGATGACATCGTTGTAGGTATCATTCCAGTGGGAAGTCCCCAGCCCCCCAGTCCATTGCTCGCTGCTCACGTTGTAGCCGTACCATTCATAGAGGAAAGCACCCACTGGAACGTAGCGATTGCCTTCCGACTCGATAGTGTCCTGTGTGGGGATTGTGGGGTCTGCCCGACTCAGAGGGACAACGAAAGCGTAGGCTATGGCTGACGCCGTGATTATGACCAAAATCAGGACCGCCCAGATGGTTCGCGCCCTCAATCCGGGGTCTTTGAGCATCACGGCTTAGTAGTATTACGCTTGCCATAATGGCGTTGTGGCATCCTATTATCAGCTATACCAAACCTAATGATATTGCGAACTTGAATCGGACGTAAACTCGGAGGTTTGCGCCGATTCGAGCGCGCGCGCGCTCAGATTTCCGTGGCGCCTTGGAAGGTGTCTGTCACCGCGGTGAACACTTGATCATAGGAGACATGGCCGTGCTGGGCGTAGTTCACGATTTCCTCGTTCGAAAGGGTGCCCCTTTCGGTCAGGTTCGCAGACCCCTCGATGGCGCCTAATGGCGTCACCATCGCCTTCTTGTGCATGAGCGCGGTCCCGAGATCCTTTGTAAAAATCCTGCACCCGCCCCCTTTCAGCGTAGCTAGGAACTTCTTAACAGACGGCTCCCTGGCTTTCGAAAGGTCCACACACAGCGACACTTCGTACCCTCTGCGCCTGAACCAGACCAAGAGGTCTGACAACTTCTCTGGCACGCGCAGACGACCGGGCCCTCCCGCCTGCTCGACTATCGCGTCCAACATTCGCGAGGAGACCCCTGAATCTTCGAACCCGATGTCTCTGCAATCGTAGAACACGGCTTTGATTTGCCGCCTTCCCCCAGGAATCAATCCGAGGAGGTCCATGTAGGCTGTCATGACAAGCTCGTTCCAGAAGAGCCTCTTGAAACCCATCGACTCGATTCCTAACGCTGGCAGGTTCGTCGGCGACTCGAAGAGCGACATCCCTTCGATGTCGGAGATTCGAACGATTAGATGCGGGACCCCTCCCATGCGCGGTAGTTCGATTCCGATGGTGTAGGGCAGGGAGACGGATCTCACGCGCTTGTTGGGAAGGTCTATCGCTACGCTCGAAAGCCTCCCGAACGGGAGGTCCTGTTTGCCGGCCGCCAGCCTGTCGAGCTCGACCTCGACATATTCGCGGCTCTTTGACCTGCCGCTGCGGAACCATTCGTCCAGTATCGCCTTGTCGAGCATGTACTCTCCTGCCAGCCCTCCAGTCTGACTCTCGCGGTTGAGCAAGCATTCTGGGCAACCGTTCCAACATACCGTCGTAGCCCTGATGAGGTCGTCGACCTCGAGGTTCCGCCCGCTCTTCAAAGCGGCCACTTGCAGTCTAAAGATGGGGAGCTTCCACATGTCGGCACGGCCGACGATGCCAAGACTCTCCCAGGTCTCTTTCGAGTTCGACAGTACCTCGCGGGCACCGTCCCTGACGTAGCCCAACATCGGAACCCCTTCCAGGACATCCCCCTTTCTTGATTGGTCCAGCATCTCGAGCGCCGAACTGTCGGTGTGGTATTGCGCGCATTGGAGAAGCTCCTCTTCCAAGGTCGAAAGGAAGTCGTCAGAGGGGAGGAGCCGAGAGTCGGTAGTCGTCCCGTGCCTCTGGATGTGGAGGATGTGGTAGAACAGCCCAGCGACGGCTGAACTGCCGTTGCCGTGATGGTCTTTGTCGTAGAGAAACACACGGAACCGTCCTGACCCGACGCCCTCGTAGTCCACGGCGTAGCCAGCGACGTTCTCCGTCACCCCCGCCACCCTCTGCAAGGCGTTCATGGCGGAAGTGCCAAAGGAATTGAGCAGTGCGTGCACGACCCAAGAGGTCAGATAATCTCCTGGTTCGCCCAGCCTCTTGCTGAGGAGCCCCGCGACGTCTGCCAACTGAGTGACACGTCTCTCCACCTCTTCCGCCTCCTCCCACGCTTGGTCACCGCCAATCGATTCCGCGTCCGACGCGTCCATCGCGGATGCGCGCGTGTAGTAATCCCGAGCTAACCTCTCAAGCTTAGGCCTGTCTTCGGCAAGGCCATGAAGCTCCTGCGCAAGCGCATTCGGGGACCATTCCCCCCCTCCCGAGCTAAGAGAGGTGGCCAGGAGGGAGACCAGGTCTCTGACTACGAACGGGCTCGCTCTCGACTCCGCATCCATCCCGAGGGCGGTAAGATAGGAGGCGAAGCCCTTGATTGCGGTAGGCGCCCAAGCCGGATTCGCACCTCGCATCGCTTCGAGAACCCTCCCCTGGACCTCCTTGACGACATCAGGCTTCAATTCGAACGAGATTCCTTCGGTCTCCAGAGTCTTGCCGAAGGCCATGGGGCTGCGTTCGGGTCCCTCGAACACGACGTCTACTCCTGACATCTGCGTGTTCGTATAGCTCCTCGAGACGGAATACACGAACTCCGTTACATCGAGTCTCGGGTGCCAAAGCGTCCTCGACAGGAGGGAGGCTGCGAAGGGATGACTTATCTCCGCGGCAGCAGCCTTGCCTCTGGCCTTGACGACGCCCTTTGGGTCTAGAACCACAAGGCCGGCGAGATCCTGGTCGCACACCTCCACAGGCTTCCCTTCCGGGGCATCGACGTGCACCCAACGGTTGAGGTAGCTCTTCGGAATCTTCACACGTGGAAAACCTTCCCGGCGTCCGGCTTCGTCAGCGTCCAGGACCGTGCCGCTAGCCGGGTCGAGTTTGACGTATTTCTCGGGGAACGTTATCAGGTGCAGGCGAATTGGGCGCATCACGTCGAAGTGCTGGTTGAGCCCAGGCGGGCCGGGGACGTCTACTTTCACCTTCTCGAAGAGGTCGTTTATGGGAGGGGTCGTCAGTCTCTGGTAGCTGACTGTCAGGACCCCACCCTCGGCTGGCTCGACCATGCCGGAGGCGGTCTTGACTGGCCGTTTCCCGAAACGGTATGTCCAGGTCCCCGGTATCAAGCTGAAGAGGGCCTCGCTCAGGCCTACGCTCTTGTCGCGCAGGTCAACCTCCACGTCTTCTTCGTAGGGGTTGGTGAACAGGTTCTCCAGGCGCACCATTTCGCGCGACCTCCTCAGCATTCGGAAGACCGGCAGGTTCTGCATGATCGACGAAAGGTAGTAACCTCCACTGGGGTTGGACGCAATGTAGTCTTTGAATTGCAGGAAGAAGAAGACTGACATGGAATCCTTCCCCCACGCTTCCAGGGCACGTCTGATTCCCTGTAGAGGCACGATTGCCTCGCTAATCACCTCCGCATGGTCGGCCGCAGAGGCCAGCGAATCCAGCGTCGGCTTCAGCCTGTCCAACGACCACCCACATCTCGCCATCAAATCGATTTCTTGGAATTCCTTCGAGAGGCCCAGGTCGACGGGATTGATGGAGGATCTGTACTCCTTCAAGATGTTGCCGTACATCGTTATCTTGCGTAGCAGCTCGGTGGCGGGAGCGCTCAGGCTTACGTGCGGGCCTTTGGAAACCAGTCGGGGGACGAGGTCCGCGAGATTCTCGGCACCTACTATTGTCTCGCGGACGTCCGTCAGGAGAAACGACAGCTCAGAATCCACTTGGGCGATTGCCTGTTGCACATCAGTCGAGGCCGGCGACAGCAGGTTCCTCGACACGTTTGACAGGTAGCGTTCTGCGTCGCCCCGGTCTTTCCTCAGCTTCTGGAGGGAGCTGTCGAGGGCTTTGGCGAAGGAAGTTTGGCCGTTCGAAACATCGAGTGGTATCACCTCGGGTATGTCCGCGTAGAGCGCAAGCCAGTCCCACAGGGCGCAGTAGAGGGCGTTCCTCAGCACAGATTCGTTGGTGACCTTCAAAGGTATCGGGTCGAGTTGCGCTAAGCTGACGAGCTTCCTCGGTTGCCTGTAATAGTGCAGGTCGATGGGGCGGTTGGCCATCAGGCTGACGTTCATGCTATCGCTGCCCTCCTCTCTGCCAATCCTTCCTGCCTTCTGCCTGTAGGACGCCACGTTGCGTATCGCGTGAAACATCACGCTCTCGGTTAGGTTCGACAGGTCGATTCCGACCTCAAGCGAGGGAGAAGCCAGCACCATGTCCACGGGGATGTCCTTGATTTTGTCCGTGAAGACGTCGTAGACTTCGGAGACCGGGGCGCTGAACACGACGTCTTCCAGATCACCCCATGATCCCTCTGACTGGCCCGCGGTCTTGGCCGTGTGGATTTTCGACCTCGCGACGTTGGCCCATTCGAAACTGGTCTCGTTGGTGTGGGGGATTGGTGAAGCGCTCGCGTCTTCGTTCGGGAACCAGAAACAGGCGCCCGCCCTCAGGTACGGGCACAGGTTGAGGGTCCCGACCTCGTGGCCTTTCCCGTCGAAGACCTGGGGGTTCTCTATGTGGAAGGTCTCGAGCTCGTCCTTGTCCTGGATGGGTCTCCTGTAGACCAGTTCGGAAAGCCCAGAGAACTCTTCGGCTGACGCTTCGCCAAAGCTCAAGGCCTTCCCGTCTTGGCAGGCCTGGCAAGGCTTCGAACCTCGCAGCCTTTGCAGGACCGCCGGTTCCATCTTGTTCGCTTCTATTCTGGCATCGAGCGGTCTGCTGAACCTGATTGCATAGGGCACCTCCCTTTGGCGCGCAGTCCACCCTTCGACCTCGATGCGAGAAGGGTGGGGCCTCTCCTTCACCGACTCCGTCCTTTCGTTCTCCCTAAGGTCGGCGTTCCACCTCCCCAAGAGGTCCAGGTTGTCGGCGAACGCAATCGTCTTCTGGTTCGAATCCGACTTCCTCTCGCTCCGATTGCCAAGGCCGGGTCTGCGATTGTGGACCAAGACGCTCGTCAGGTTGACGAGGGTCCCGAGGCTCGAGATGTTGCCCGTGGGCCTGAGGAAGACGTGATGGACAATTCCGACAGTCTCCATCTCCTCTTCTGAGGGCGAGATGACTTTCACCTGCGCGGGTTGGAGGTTGAACAGGGTGGCCGCGTGGACATGAGGGCCGGCCACGGTCGCCGAAGACGCGGTCCAAAGGAGCCTGACGTTGGGTCGCTTCGACTGTGAGGCGGCGCGGAGCCTGTCCATCAGCCTGACTACGTGCGCGCCGCCCAGCCCTTCCACCAGATGGACTTCGTCGAGAATCACCCTGTTCAGCTGGACGGGCACCTTGGCCATGAAGCCCGGATGGTTCAGTCTCCGCTTGAGTGTCTCGAGCGTGGTGATGATTACGGCTGGCGGCCGCGCTATCCCACCATAGACCTTCGCCAGGCCTTCCTTCACGCTAGCGTAGTTCTGGAGGTAATGGTCGATGTGGTCGAAATGGACGACCAGGTTCGGACTGTTCAGGTGCGCCACCACCTGAATCAGGACGTTGTACTGGTTCCTTGCCAGCGCTTTGCGAGGATACACCAGCAACGAAGTCCGTCTGCCATCTTCGCCGCGGTAGAGACCTGCGAGCGCGGAAATCAGCGTAGGGATGAGAAAGGCGTAGGTCTTCCCGCTGCCTACACCGGCCGTGATGACCTGTGCGGGCCTCTCCTGCCCCTGCCCGAATTCGGACAGAATCATCTCCCTCGTCGCCTCCAACTGGAACCCGCTGAACCTCACCGCTGCTGCATTCTGAAGTCCCTTGTCGATTGCAATCGCCTCGGCGACGCCTTTCACGACCACCTTCATCGCCCTGAGCACGTGGACGCGCCAATCTGTTCGGACGCCCGTCTCGATGACGCCGGCCAGGGTCCGTTCGAATTCCTCCGACGAGATGTCCCTCTTCGGGACCCTCTTGTCCTCGACCAGCCATCGGACGGCTTCAGTTGCGGCGCGACCCCTGTACCAGTACTCGTGGGTGTGGCCGAGCAGCCTTACGGTTTCCGCGACTCTTGTAATGTAGCGAGGCGCCTTCCCTGAGGCGGCCACCACCATGGCTTGCCGGTCCTGCACGAGCCATTCGATTAGGTCGACGTAGGGCTTCCGACCGTCGGCTCCCAGCTCCAGAGCCCCTGCTAGCTGTTCGAAATCCCAGAGGACGTCGTTTATGTCAGTCCTCCAGGAGCCTGGTTTGGACAGCAAGGAAGATTCGAATTCGTAGATGCTCTTCAGGATTGGAATCCATTCCAGCTGTCTGCCGTGGAGCCTTATCGCGCCAGGCGTCTTGCGGGCAGGACCTGCGCTCATCTCTCTGAGAGGAACCTCGCGAGCCTTTCGTATATCTTCTTGGCGTGCGTGGGGTGAAGGTTGATGTTTTCAAGATTCCACTTTGAAGGCGTGCCGACCTGCCAAGCGAAGACCTCGGCCTCCATCTTGTAGAAGGTCTCCCCCTCCGGAATCCGTTCTTCTATAGTAGCGATTCGGTTCCTGATGTCTTCCAGCACCGCGTCTGTGTCGGTCTTCCAGCCTCTCATGAAGGTGAACCGCAGGAGATGCCTCGAGGCCAGTCGGGCGTGTCTTGGACAGAGGTACAGCACGTTTCCGGTTTCGATTCGCCCCTTCTTCCCGAGGTAGAGTCCTCCTTTCTCAGAAACGATGCTCTTGAAAGACTCCTGGGTCTCGACCCCGTATTCGTTCCACGGGGTCCGCCAGCTGCACAACTGGCAGCCAAGGTACCATTCTTTGAGGGTCTGCAACTCCTGCCTTTCCTCCGCCGTCACCGGAATCACGTCCTCGTCCTCCTCGGACTCCGCCGCTTCCAAGACCTTCTCCAGGAGGGCCCTCTGCAGGACATCCGCGGCTTCGTTCGGGAAGCCTCCTGCAACGGCCCAATCGGAGAAAATCGCAGCGTCTTGTTCGGAGAACCCGTCCTGGTTCTTAGGGACGATGAAGATGTTGTGAGCGTAACCGAGCGGTACGATTGCAGGGGCTGGGAAACGACCCCGGACGTCTCCCAAGACGTAGCTCCTGATAGTCTTGCTGACCCTTCTGATCTCGATGCTTCTTATCCAATCCAGGTCGTCCGCGTTGCTGGGGAATAGGCGCACGAGCTTCGCCCCAGCCAGGGCGAGAACCTCCTCCAGCTCCCTGTCTCTCTCGGAGTCTTCCATGTCTGGGTATTCGATTCTGCCGGCGAGGTCACGGGCCCCCCAGGTCTTGGCCAGGTTCTCCAAACCGACTTCGTACGATCCGCGCAGCGTGGTGACCGCCAACGGAACCCCTCTGAGCGTGACCGCGAGCGAACCGTTCCCTACGAATGCGGGCGGAAGGAGCCGTACCTGCCCGTCAGCCGACACCGGGAACGGGAGAGGCTTCTCCTTCTTCCACCATTCACGTCTGACGCCCTCGGCTAGGAGGCTGAGGTACGCCGAAGCGTAAGGGGGGGTCAAGGCCTCAGCGGTGGGGATTCTCGACATGAGCCGATAAGCCGCTTCCGAATCGAGACCTTCGATGGCCGGTGCGCCCAGCCTACTGAGCGCCCTTGCTCCGCTCAAGGATTTCGGGAAGACGCAGGTGTCTCCGAGGCTCAACGCGTCCTTCGAGGTGGTCTCATCCACGAGAATCGTATCGCTAGGTGCATGCCATCGCCCGCCCACCAACAGCACCGCCCCATTTGTGAACTCCCTGCGGGTCTCTTCTCGGATCTCAGAGGAGTGCAAGTCGAGTTGCTCCCAAATCTGGTCGTGGGTTGACCTGGCTTCTGCCGAGAGTGCCTTGGATCGTTTCGATTGGCTTGAAAGGGACGAGAGCGATTGGAGGTAGTCCTCGACCGTTATACTCCTCCTCGCTCCGATGAACTCTAGGTATGACAGGAAGGGTTCTGCTTCTGCCGGCGAGAGGACGACCAGGCCAAGCGAATCCAAAGGCAATTCCTCGGCTGGCTTCGTTTCCAGAATGCGCACCCTGTCACCGCTGTTCCACTTCTTGTTCCAGTAGAACCTCAGGTCGGACGCCTTCCCAATCAGCTGCTCCTTGTTCCTAGGGTCGCGCCTCATGGACTCGGCCATCGTCTCTATGAGCTTCGCCGGCGGCTCTTGGCTCGAACTTGAGGTCGCCAGCAAGACGTCCAGCAATTCCGAGAACCTGGGCTCTGTTCTCACGCCGAGCCTTTTCAGGCGGTCAATCACGTCGGCCGCGCCCGAAGAGACCGCCTTCCGGAAATCGGCGTCCATGTAATCCAAGTCTACGTAGCTTCCCAATCGGGGTCCCAGGATGGACGTCACGTGCTCAGTCGGGAAAAGGGCATCAGCGGGTCGCGCGAAACCAAGGGTGCCGACCGGCACCCAAGGCAGGGTCGAGACCGCCTCAGAAAGCTGCTCGAGGCTCTCCGACGGGTACTGCGTCACGATGGCTCCAAGCAAGTTGGCGAGCAGGGTCCGGTTGCCCTTGGTCTGTGCGCTCAGCTGTTTCACCTTTTCCGCCACTTCCTTGGGGCCGATTGTCACCGCGACCCCCAACGCCTCGAGCTGAATCTTCGGCCACCTTGCTAGCTCGGCATCCAATGCCTTGTAGCCCAGGATGGAAGCGAACACGCTGCCACCTACGGCGAACTCCTTAGCTTTCTGCCAGCGACCGGCATCGTCGTAGAGGCACGGGACCTCGCCCATGTGGTCGGGGTCCAACCGCGTCCTGTCCTCCGTCTTCGGCTTGTTGAAGTACTCCCTCACCGCCTTCAGCATCTCTCGTTTCAGCCGCTCGAGAAGCTCCCGCTTGCGCGAACCGACGAACCTTGACAGCTCGTCGTCGTCGAACAGTGTGCCGTGGTATGAGGAAAGGAAGTGCCTCACGTAGTCGGTGAGCTCCCCCGGATGGGCGAGGGGAACGAGCCATAGCTTCTTCTCTACGTCCCGGGCCAGGTCGTCTGGCACGCCCTCGAGATCCAGGAACCGGATTCTCGAGGCGATTTCCAAAGGCAGGCCCTCCACTTCGGTCCTCTGTTTGGCGAAAATCCAGTCCCGTTGGTAGCTCTCGCCATGGTGACTCTCGTCCACATCTGGCAACGGCCCCACAGCCGCGTCATTCCCGAGACGGTACGGCAGGAAGACTTTGCCTATCGCCTTCTTTCGCGCGAAGGACGGGTCTAGGACGACTCGTCTGACTGTCTCGGACAGCGCCCTGTGATCGCTCGGCGAGAGCCTTTCGAATCGCGAAGGCTGTTCTGCGACGGCGCTTGAAATAAGGCCAGGCATGTCGGAGACCTCCACCTCTGTCCTCTTCGGGTGTTTGCTCTCCAACTGGGACAGCGTGGAGTCGAGGTCCGGATGTACCCTGCGTGAATCAGGGAGGAGCTCCTCGAGCGACTTGAAGCGCGTCGGGACCTTCGGGTAGGACGAGAGGGGGCGCATCAGGCCGTCCTTTCCAGGGACGATGCTCACGGCCGAGGTGTCGGGATTCGTCAAGGCGTAGGTCATCAGCTGTTTGACGGTCTCCTTCCTCAGCTGGAGGGTCGCTTTACTCCAGGGGAGCTTCACGGAACCATCGTAATGCAGGTTGGTCGCCCGTTCCGGGGCGATTTCTTCCCACTTCGCGGCGAATTGCCTCGGGCTGAACCTTCGCGGCTCCGCACGGCGCCGCAGCCATTCGATTCTCCCTAGGAACGACACGAAATCAGGCGGGTAGTCGTCCAAGTCGAGGGTCTTCATGACCTCCTTTGCATCGTCGGATTCGGCCCAGTATGCGGCGACAGGGGAAGCCCATTCGCTTCCATCGGTGGCAAGGATGGGCTGCGAGAAAATCCAGTCGAAGAGTTCCTCAGACTTGGCGGATGCCCACTCCGTGTCGTTCTTCCCGGGCCGCATCCACTCCCCGATTCCTACCCGAGGGAGATTGAACATCACGGCTTTGAGCGAGTCGGTCGGCCCAGTCCGCATGTCCCGTACGCGTTCGAGGAAGGGACCGAAGGTGCTTCTGAACAGCCTCGCGAAGGTCTGCATGCACGATCTGTACCACAGGTTGTTGGCGCCGCCGTTCCCATGCACGTCGACATCCTTGCGGTCCTCCGTGGGAATCAGATGCGCCGAAATCACGAAGCCATTCTCGCTCAGTCTTGGGAGAGGGATGACGCTGTAGAGGAGCGCCTTCTCCCGCACGTCGTCTGGCGGAGTGAGTGAGAAGAGCAGGTGGGCATGGTTCTTCTTGATTTCTACGGCGCCGTACGTGACCTGGTGCTCCACCGTCACCTTTCCGTCTCTGCCCTTCACCAGGTGCAACTCCTTTCCGCCCTCGTCGGCCACGAAGGCCGAAGCCGCGAGATACTTCCGAACGCGGCTCTTGCCGAATTCGGCCTCGGAATCGAAAGAGACAGGACATCGTTTGGGAGGGGCAGCTCCTTTGTCCCAGGCGAACCAACCGGGTTTCGCGGAGAGGGGACCCTCCACGACCTCGACGGCCCGAGGTCGGTCGATGCACGCGCCAAGGTCGAAATCCCGACGCGCCTCGTACGCCTCTGAGCCGCTGTCTGACGCCCAGACTATCCTGATTGCCCGAAGCTTCTTGCAGCAGAGTATGAGGCCTCCGAGGTAATCCTTCAATTCCTCGAACGCCTTCTTCCTCTCCTTCGCGTTCCAACGAGGCCAGTGGTTGCTGTCCGAAAAAGGCCGCTCGCTGCCGAACGCCCTCTCAGCCTCGGCGTCTGTCCGCCAAGGGAACCTGAACAGCACGCCAGTCTGGGCCTTGTTGGCCACGTACGGCGAACTCAGGCTGTCATCAGTCATGATGGCTTGGCCTTCAATCGGGTTGAGCGTCATCCGCTTGCCGTTCGAGTGGATCTCCGGGAGATTCGTCAAGGTGTACACAGTCTGGAAGCCGCTGCCGAAGTGCCCGGTCGCTTCCTTGTCTTCCGCCTTGTACCGCCTCAACACTCTTCGAATCCTTTCGAAGTCTGGAGGCTCGCCGTCTTCGGGTTCGGTGCTGAAGGGGTGTCCGTCGTTGGCCACGTAGAACGCGTCAGGCTCGAACCTCAAGACGATTATCGCCGCGTCTTCGTCGTCGGCGTTCTGGACCAGCTCACGCACCACGAACCGAATCCGGGGCTCATCCTCGCTGAGCGTCACGGAGATTCGGCTCTTCAGATAGTCGACGAGGTCCAGCCCGTAACTCTCAATTTCCGGTTCGTGCTCTTTGCAGTACCGTCTGCCGTCGGGCCAGACCTTGAGCTCCCCATCCCTGAGCCCCTTCCCGCAGGCAGCACAGGTGGACTCTTTCGGCAACTACGCACCTTCCTTCCGTATGATTGCGACGCATTCGATTCCTCCCTTGGGATCCCTTTCACGGCCCTGTCCTCTGCCCTCGAGCCACCTTCTGTAGTCCGAGAGTACGGCTCCGTGGACAGGATTCGAATCTCCTTGGCCCAGTTCGGCCTCTGACAACTGGCACATGTCCAGCCAATCTTGGATTTTAACCATCTCTTCCGCCTCGACACGCTTCATTCTGTCTTCTGTCAGTTTCCAGTAGGCGATGCTGCTGCCCCTGCTCAGGCGCGACACGAAGCGGTATCTGCAGATTACGAGCGAGTCGTCGAATGGGGCGTCGATGGCCGCCGTCACGAAATGGAGGATGGAACGTTTGTGACCGACGGGCTCGAAGGAGTTTAGACATGCCTTCACCGATATTCGCACGAGCGGGCTCTGAGGAGCGGCCAAGATGCCTCCGGCTCCCGGCCTTTTCGCCAGCTTGACCATCCCTTCCTGATTTCGAGCGGACAGGACCTGCGACTCGATGACTGCCCCGTCCCTGGGGCCTGCCCATTCTCGAAGCACCTGAATCGCAAGGTCGTCGATGGGCCCTACCATGACAGAGTCAGGCCCGTCATCGAGTGTCGCGCCCAAGCCGCTGCAAAGGGTCAAAGCCCTGGCCACGCATCGCCAAGCAAGCCGATGGAAGCCGCCGCTCCTCCTGGCTCTCATCTCGAACACAGCGCCGTCAAGGAAGTCTTCCACACCGCAGAAGATGCCAACCTTGTTCAGCCTCTCAATCGCCTTGGCTTTGTCGTACTCCTTCTCAGGCCTGGCCTCGGCGACGCCCCAAGTGGCCCCGCCGAAGACTGCGCTGACGTCGCCGAGCGCTTCGGCGAACACTCTGAGCCGTCCCTTGTCCACCGCAATCACATCTTCGTCGACAGAGCCTTCGACCCAGAGGTTGTGCACGTCCACCGAAGCGGCGGTCTGCCCTACCCGATCGACGCGACCTATCCTCTGCTCGATGCGTTGCGGGTTGTACGGGAAGTCGTAGTTGATGACCGCGTCCGCGTACTGCAGATCGAGGCCTTCGGACAGCAGGTCCGTGGTGAACAACACCGCTGGGCCGTCGTGCTCGGCGAACCGTTCGAGCACGTTTGCCAATTGCCATTCGTTGTCTTCGCCGGAGGTGCTGAAGGCCCTGAACGGCAGCTCCATCGACCTTCGCGCCAGGTAGCGGAGCGTTGGAATCCACTGGGTGAAGACGACGGCCTTGCGCGCCTTTGCACGCTCCGAACCTTGGGCGATGCTGGTAAGAATCCGGCGCAGCACCTCCCATTTGCTGTCCGTTGCCACTGCGCCGACCTGGTCGGCCAAGGCCCCGCTGCGCAATCGTTCCTGCTGGGACAACTCCCTCCGGTAGAGGGAGAAATGCGCTTCCTCGTCTTCGTCGGAACGCTGCAGCGGGTCGATTGGGGCGTCTTCCTTCAACCATACGTTGAACCCCATCATCCCGCCCCTGAGGAGGTCTCCCATTGCAGGCAAGCACGACGCGAGCTGGCGCCTGTGCACCGCCGTGAACGAATCTTTCAGGAACTGATCGACCTTCCCGTAGAGCTCCTTTTCCGTCGGGTTCCCATTCTCCGCGTCCAAGACGACTGGATGGTCCTCGATCCTTCGCGTCCTGTATTCCCCCACGTCGCGTCTCCGCGTCCTGGTCACGATATGGCTGAACGGGTCGGCGGCCTCCAAGAGCTCTGACAGCTCCGAGAGCATCTCTCGGCGTCTCGGCTCTGGAGCCGACAGAGCGTTTTCTGCAATCGTGGCAGCTCTCGTCGCCACGTCCTCACCCACGAAGACAGACAAATCGGGGAGGAGCCGGCTGAGCTCCGCCCTCAGATTGCCGCCCTCCGCTGCCAGACCGTAGAACCTGTTGAGCAGGCCAGTCAGCCGAATGTCGCGTTCGAAGGAATCCTTCGCTATGGCCCGACCTGACACTACCTCGAGAACCCGACGCAAGTCGTCGAAGTCCAGCTGTATCGGCGTGGCCGAGAGCGCGACCACACGACTGCTTCTTCGCGAGAGCTCGAGGCCCATTGTCCTGCGCAGGGTGTCGCCGGCCCTGCCTATCATATGATGGACTTCGTCTATTACGAGAAGGTCTATCGGTCCGATGCGAGGGACCGCGTCCCCCTTCAAGGAGTCAAAAGAAGCGATCGCGCGCAAGCCCGCGCTGCCTTCGAGCTTCCGGCGGAGGCTCGACCCCCCTGTTATCTCGAACCTCATCCCGAATTTGCTCCACAGTTCCCTCTGCCATTTCGCCCTGAGGCTTGCAGGACAAACCACGAGGACTCTCTCCATTGAGTGGCTCGCCATCTCTTCAAGCATGATGTAGGCAGCCTCGACGGTCTTGCCCAAGCCTGTCTCGTCGGCAATCAAGATTCGTTTCTCCTTCGATTTCAGATACTTGACCAGCGGACGGAATTGGTACGCCTTGAACTCGGCCCCTCCGAAGAAGAGGGCGCCCTCCGACTCGAGAGATGTTTCCAAGGCCGTGCATGCGAGATGCGTCAGAGCGTCGGAGCCCTCTGCCCGCTTGTGTTCCGCCTCCTCCAGCTGCGCAAGAGGAAGAGGATCCATCATGGTCACGGGTTTGGGATCGATTCGCATCAAGTGGGCCATCACCTTGTCCGCTTTGTCTCCGACCGACGTGCCAACGACGAGGCACGTCATCCTAGGCCCTTCCTTCGTGCGCATCACTCTGCCCAAGTAAGAGGGCATCCTGGTGACGCTCATCGGGGGTCGGATTGCTCCTCCTCTCTTTAGGCTTAAAGCCGAGGGGACGGGAGGCCAATGCCACTGTGCGAACACAGCCCTCTCCAACCTTGCCATCACCCGAATGCCGACGTCAAGCCGGGGATTGGTGACTCGTTGAGCGACAAGCTCACCGTCGGGGATCTCTACTGCGGGGCGGGCGGCTTCGCCGAGGGATTCAGGCAGGCTGGTTTCCGCGTCGCGTGGGGGCTGGACAACTGGGGACCGGCAGTCATGACGTTCCAGAAGAACTTCCCAAGCGCCAAGACGCTGAACCGCGACATCTTGGCAGTCGACCTCCGGGAGCTCGAACCCGTAGACGTGTTGATTGGGAGCCCTCCATGCCAGTTCTTCTCGCTCGCGAACAAAGGTGGCAACGGGGATTACATACATGGGCTGAAGTTCGTGTCGAAGTTCCTGGAAGCCGTGAAGGTCCTCAAACCGAAATACTGGGTTATGGAGAATGTGGCGAACCTGAAGCCAAAGCTCGAGAGAGCGTTGCAGGCGGGCTCCATGGGCTTCGCGAAGGAGGACGCCGAGCGTTACTTCCCGATAGACGGCTTCTGCGTCTTCGATGCGTCGGAATACGGCGCGCCTCAAAGGAGGAGGCGTCTCTTCTCAGGCCGATTCCCGCCCCCGAAGGTCTCCCTCACGCCCAAGGTTTCTCTCGGTGAAGTTGTTCATGCGCTGCCTGTCCCAATCTTGGAACCCGCAAGGAGCGCGAAGGAAGTGGTCAGGGATCCCCTGTATCGGGGCGTCAAGGTCCGCGTTGCGCGGCTAGCAGACCATTTCATGGACACCATCCTCGATGGACACCAACTCGCTTCAGCCGAGCGCGCCAAACAGCACCACATCTGGGCGGGAAGGATGAACTTCCCCGACCTGATGGGCGAACCGAGCCGCACCATCTGCACGTCGTCGGATAAGTCTGGCCGGCAAGCGATAGTTATCCCAGACGACAGGCTTGGTGCCCTCAGGGCCCCCACGTTGAGGGAGTGCGCCAGCCTCCAAGGGTTCCCAATCACGTTCCAATTCTGGGGGTCCACGGTCACCGCCAAGCAGACGCTGATTGGGAACGCTGTCCCTCCCCCGCTCTCGCGTGCAATCGCTCTCTCGATTCGGGAAGACTTGGGAAGGCCATACCATGGTGCGTTGAAGATTCGAGCCCCCAAGGAGTTCCCGCCC
Source organism: Nitrososphaerales archaeon (assembly GCA_050011215.1). Taxonomy (GTDB): domain Archaea; phylum Thermoproteota; class Nitrososphaeria; order Nitrososphaerales; family Gagatemarchaeaceae; genus UBA183. Next base: position 37,627 of record JBEKJM010000002.1, on the reverse strand, counting down.
GCCGTTGCCGAGCCCAAGCAGGGGAAACCGCGGCACAGGTTCCCGTTGCTCCGCCCGTACCGCAGCTTCGTTCCGGGCACGCTCCGCTATTGCCGCGTGGATCTTGACAACAAGGGCAAATCCCCTAGAAACCATCCCGCTGGCGCTGGTCAACACATAGTCCGGTGGAGGACCGTCTTGTACCTCGGCTACGCGAAAGACTACGCCAGCTTCGAGCTGGACGTTCCGATAGCTTGCAGAATCGCGGAGGTCGTTGCAGCTTCGACGTTGGACGCACACCTCTCTGAAGACGTGGTCGGACGGGCTTGCCGCGAAGCCGCTTCGATGTTCCTGGGAACCGTGCCCGACGCCAGCACCCTGCAGGCCGTATGGTCGGAGCGCTCGGGCTCAGGTCATAACCCAGATTGGATCGTTCGGAGAGCTGGCGACATCGCCGAGGGCGTCGTCGGGAAGCCGTCCCGCGAGGTTGGGGTTCGTGCTCGCATGATAGCGCCTCTTCTCGAGGGGAGGTTCTTGGTTGGCGGCAAGGAATGCGACACAAACAGGTGGCAGGAAGAAATAGTGGATCCGTACACAGCAGCCAGCGCCGTCGCCTTGGCCATCGCGACCCTCATAGCGAACGAAGGCGCCTCTTGGATTGGCGCCAACTGGGGCCGGCAGTACAACGGTGGATTGATTGAGCTCCCTGAAACGCCGCCTCGGGACCTGCAGGTCTCGAGGGACAAGGAGATGCTCGTCGGCTACATGCCGACTTCGGCTTGAAGCCTCTCCCGCGAGCGCCCCGATAGGGCATCCGCGATTCGAGAGATGTGCTCATCGAAGCTGTCCCTCAAGTCATGCTCCCACAACTCGACCAGCGTCCAGCCTGCGTCGTTCACCGCCCTCCTGACCCTTTTGTCTCTCGCTCGAGTGAGGCTGAACTTCCGCCTCCAATACTCTCGGTGAGCCTTCGGCAGCCTGGGGTTGCAGCTGGGACAATGATGCCAAAAACAACCGTTGACCAGCACCGCAACCATTTTCGCGGGGAAAGCCACGTCGACACGAGTGTTCGCGACCCGGTAGTTCGTCCTGTACCCGCGAAGGCCTCTGTCGCGCAACCCTCTCCGCAGTAGCAACTCCAACTTCGTGTCGCGCCCGCGATTCGCCTGCATCACCTTGCGGACTATGCTTGAACTTGCGGTGGGGATAACGAGAGTCAAGGCATTCGATATAATCGTCGTCGCCAGGTGGGCGCGATAAAACGCTTCTTCCGCATCCGAGGTGAAGCGGTTGTAAGATTTCTGTGCCCTCTTTCTTGATAGGGTTGAACCCAGGCCTGGATACTATTCGTCTTCTCGAACATGGTTGGGATTAAGTTCCACTTGGCTAGTTACGAGAAAGCGCTACAACTTCGCCACAAATTCGAATTCCGGCTTCCTGCTAACATAATCTCTGATCAGACCCAGACTTGCTTCGTTCTTGAAGAACTTCGTGTGATAATACGTTTTGTCTTCTGTTTTGCGCTTCTCAACGAATTCGCGTATTAGCTCGTTTATGGTTTCATAGGCCTTGTCGAGGAAACGTTCGGAGGCGTCTGCCATATTCGCTATCGATCTGCATCCTTCCTGATCAAACTCAAGTCCAGAACGGAGGAGGAAATCCCTTAGTAGATTGAGGATGAAGAAATCGGAGTGTAGGATGAAGTCGTACTTGTATAACTCGTTTCTATCCTTTTCCTCGAGCTTATCAGCGACGTCGTATTGCTTGGAATATCCATCAGATTGGCGCTCTACGAATTCGAGTAATTTGAACGAAGCAAGAAATTGCTCTGGCAATACATCGTCTCGGAAGATTTGGTCGTAAAACCCCGTCTCACCTCTGATGAATATTCTTCTCTTTGCGCTCTTGGCTTGGGCTGGAAGATTAAGATAGAAGGCCATGAAGGATTGTGCGGCTTTCTCATTGCTGATGATCTTGTGTTTCCAATCGGCTCCGAACTCCTTCTGGCGGATTTCTTCAGTAGGGTACAGCGCGAGGAATTCCCCTCTCTTTCTCTCATAGAAGTGCTTGTATGCCCTTAGCGATTTTTGTACGCTTGTCTGGACCTTTTCTCTTGAAGCTAGATCGCGTAGGTTCACGGGGTTCTGGTTATTCGTGTACAGCGTAACGTCGTCTATGAAGTCTGATTTCTTTGATTCGATAACTTTCACCAAGACCCTTGCGTCTTCCTGAAGCGCCTTGCTGCTATACGCCTCAACTAGAGAGTAGGTGGTCTGTGCGCCATTTATGATTTGCATGCGATATAGGATGGCCACCTCCTCTGGCGGTGGAATCTCAACTTTGTCGCAAATTATGGTAATTCCGTTGTTGAAATACCAGAACCGCTTACTGAGCTCTGGATCCGAGGCGGTCTTTTCGATTTCTGCGTTAATCGACTTGCTTCTGTCGCCAAGGAAGTATCTAATGTTTCGTTGGAAAATCGATGTCCTGTTGGTTAGAAAGACTTCGACGAGCGACTTCGCGGAGACGGTGAAGACCCGCGAACGAACAACATCTTCCTTCTTCAAGACACCCCCTATTATGTGAAGCAATACCTTCTCCGGAGCTGGATCTTGGTAGGACAAATAATCCTGGTAGGACTTCTGGATGCCATCGAATGAGACGTAGCTGAAATCTACATCCGGAAACTCTTTGGTCAGCATATCGGAATAAGTTCTAACAGCTGGTCCTTTGCACAGGTGGAAGAGAGTAATTCTGACTTTCCACCCCCCGATGTTTATTTTTTCGTGGTATTCTTTGGTAAGATCTTCTAATTTCGGATTGAGCTTGTCTCTGTAATCTCCCTTCGTTATTAGACGGAATCCTTCACAAACTACTTTGACGTCGGTTTCAGGAAGATACTTTCCGGTATTGTCGAAGGTCGTAACAGTTGTAACATTGATAATATGTACGATTCGGTCAGCCTCATCAAAGAAAATGGCGTCAATGCCTTGGTCATTAGAACCGTCGCATATTCTCTCCTTGGTGTCGTCGTCGTCTGTAAGGTGTAAGTAATTCTTGCCAATCCAAAAGGCGAAAGCCTTTGAAACGTCGAGTAAGGACTCAGTTTCCCTGGTCCTATCAAGATCCCGCATGAACCTTTCGTAGAACTCTTGATTGTTCAATCCAACGCATCACTTATTGCGATTATTCTTTAAACATGCTCGGTTTCGTCACCCATCGAACGCGGCTTGTTCAATCGAATCTTGCCTGGACGAGCTTTGTGCAGCATTGTATGGCTCTCCCTAAGTGATTACAGGCCACTCGACAGTCAGGCGGCTACGGACCCTTGAACAGACTCTTCGGGGAGTGGAGTGGTTGGTGATATTCAGGCCCAGGTGGTCTCAAGGTTGGCCGCCCCTCAGCCTTAGAAGGGCCTCGTCGAGGTTCAGGGCGCCTGTGTGAGCCAATATGCTTTCCTCGTAGAGATCTGACAAGGGTGTCCGGATTCCCGATGCCTTCGACATTTTCAGATACATCATTCCGTCTTGCCCTCTGGGAGATTTCTTGACACTTCCAATCGCAAGCCTAGCCAGCTTGCTTGCTGATATGCGCGGAATGTTTCTGCGTATTCTAGTGTAGAGCACGGCTTCGATGCCTCCGAATTGGCCCAGCGAGTCAACCAGCACAGTGTTCATTCCGACTTTCGCAGGGAGGACGTAGTGGCGGCCGCTTCCTTCCTGGTGCAGTTCCCTCCTCCAGAGCATGTTTTTCGCCTCCCTCTCAGGAACTCCGTCGCCTAGAACCAAGATCTCTGCCATGACTTTCCCCCCGATTCTGTTGATGGGTATGAGTGTCGGAGCGCCGCCTCTTGACTGGCTACTCCTTGCATATTCAACATTGAATGGGGTAGTCGCGGACTCGCGTCGAACTATCAAGGGACCCAATTCAGGCCCGGGGTCCCAGACAAGTGAACCAAAAGCGAGAATCCCTGCAGCCAATGCACTAACGCCTCTTCCTTTGCGTGACGCGGAGCAGCTGGTTCCTACTGGCCACCAAGTGCACCATGAATTCAATACCCTATTATCATGATTCCGTGAAGCGGGATTCCCAGCTTCCCACTTGCGTACAGGGTGTCCATGAAGTCGAGAATCTTCTCGTAGTCCTTGTTCCTCAGGTAGGTCCTCCTGACGGCGATTGCGAGGTACTCGACATTGTGCATGACGCAGGCCTCGAATATGTCTTTCAGGAACTGGAAGTTCGTGTAGGCCCTGCCCGCCTCTACCTCGATAACGGTCTTCCCACCCTTGTGGTAGGCGTCAACTTGGAACGACTTCTGCCAAGCACCCCTGCTCCCGAAGAGGACGGGGACGTCAATCCGGCTCCCTTTCCCCTTGTCCTCGACGGTGAACCCGAGCTTCTTCAACCTCGGCCTGAGGATGTCTAGCACCCTGTTGCTTCTGAACTTATGGGTGTCTGATGTTACTCTCTTTTCGAGCTGCTCAAAGCTGTCTACGACACTCAGAAGCAAATCGGTTGCTTCGGCGTTCTGAGGGTAGTATTTCCAGTCAATCACGGGGCGAGGACGTCTCCTCAGGTCGTTTAACGCTATTCCCGCGCCGAAGTGCAGCCGGAAGGGCGGAACTCGGCTGTCAGTACAGTTCCACGCACTGCTGTACTGACATTGGTCTGCAGTACCACCCTTTGCTGCGGGGGACTAGACGCACTCATGCCTCAAACGAAATGAGATACCCGGTCAGGACGGCAAAAGAATCAAATAAGAAATACAATGAATTGCCCGCGTGAAGCTCTACGCGGGGACCTCTCAACAGTTCGTTCAGGACATTCTTGAGAACAGGCTTGCTGACGAGCTGAAGAAAGCGTACGAGAGCTACTACTACAGGCTGCCTAATCCCTCGGAGGTTGTGTCCTGGACCAATTCACTTCAGTTCGTAAAGAACGCGATGGAACTCGCGTCGTTGAGTGACAACATGGTCGTGGTCGAATATGAATTGCCGTATTCCAACCGCAGGATAGACTGCATGCTCTTCGGAAGAGGCGACAACGGAGGGGACAACGTCGTCCTCCTCGAGCTGAAACAGTGGACGAAGGTCCAAGATTGCGATCTGGAGAACAATGTAATCACGTTCGTGGGAGGTGCCAACAGGATTGAGGCCCACCCATCCTTTCAGGTCGGAGGATACCACTCTTACCTTAGAGATTTCGTCGAGGTCTTCGACGAAACGCCTCCGCTCAACCTCTCGTCAGCCTGCTACTGCCACAACTACTCTCGCAGTGCAGACGTGCTCTTCAGTCCGAAGTTCAAGCCCATTCTGGACCAATTCCCTCTCTTCTCCAGGGAGGATGTCTCCAAACTGGCCGAATATCTGAGGTTACGGTTGATTAGAGGGGCAGGATTTGAGGTATTCAACAGATTCACGAGTAGCAGAGTCGGCCCGTCGAAGAAACTCCTCGAGCACGCTCGTGGAATGATCAGCGGACAGCGAGCATTCAATCTCATAGAAGACCAAATCGCGGCCTACAATACAATCATTGACAGGGCCAAGAAGTCAGCGAAGCTGCCGAAGAAGTCTGTGATTATCGTGCGAGGAGGGCCAGGGACCGGGAAGTCAGTGATTGCCCTGAATGTAATCTCCGAGCTGCTTTCGAAGGACCTCACGGTGTTTCACGCGACCGGATCAGCTGCGTTCACCACGACACTGAGGAAAATCGTGGGTAGCAGGGCTGCTGCCCTGTTCAAGTACTTCAACAGCTTCACCGCCTACAGCGAGAACCAAATCGACGTCCTCGTATGCGATGAGGCCCACCGGATAAGGAAGAACAGCAACAACAGGTACACGAAGAAGGAATCTCGCAGCGAAAGGCCTCAGGTCGAGGAGCTGATTGGTGCTGCCAAGGTCTCCATCTTCTTCATAGACGATTACCAGGTCGTCCGGCCTGAGGAGATAGGCAGCTCCGACCTCATCCGGGAGACGGCGAAGAAGTTCACTGACGAGATTTTCGAGTTCGAACTGAAGACCCAGTTCAGGTGCAACGGCTCCGACGGCTACCTGAGCTGGATCGATAACACGCTGGGGATCAGGGAGACTGCCAATCTGATGCTTACGTCGAGGGAGAAGATGGACTTCAGGATTCTCGACAGCCCCCAGGCGCTGTATGCGGAAGTGATGAAGAAGAATGCAGAGAAGCCGAATTCTGCGAGGATGGTGGCGGGTTTCTGCTGGCCTTGGAGCGACCCGAAGCCGGACGGGACTTTGAAAGAGGACGTCGTAATAGGAAACTTCAGAATGACGTGGGAAGCCAAGAACGAGGCGGCGAGACTGGCCCCCGGGATACCCAGAGCAGCTCTATGGGCCTACGACCCGAACGGCGTGAGCCAGATGGGCAGCATCTACACAATCCAGGGTTTCGAGTTCGATTATGTAGGAGTCGTGTTCGGCAAGGACGCCGTCTACGATTCGAAGACCAAGAGCTGGGTGAGCAGACCTGAGAATTCCGCGGACAGCACCGTGAAGCGGGACCGCCAGAGGTTCCTTCAGAACGTCAAGAATGCCTACCGGGTTCTTCTGACTCGGGGAATGAAGGGGTGTTACGTGTACTTCATGGACAAAGAAACTGGAGACTACTTCAAGTCCAGAATTGAATCGTCGGCACCGCCCGCTTTAGGGTACCCATGATACTGTCAATGACCATCCGTCTTGTCTTGGTGCAGCGTCCTGTCCATGTCCTCAAGCTTGTCGATCACCTGAAGTATCAGATTGAGCTCCAATTCCTCTCGCTCGATGACCGCTTTGATTTTCTTGCTCTTGTTGCTTCTTGGCTGGTAGTCCCCTCGTACTAGTTCCAGGGTTCTTCTGATGTCCGCGTGGTTTGCTACCCACGCTTGACGGATCTCCTTCCATTCCTCGTCCGAGAACATTCTACGGCTGGTCGAGCTCATCTTCCATCAGAGTCTCCCACGGTATGAGCTTGCCTACGATTTCATGCCGGGGAATCCAGTCGGGCTCGGCTTCGATGACCATCCTGAACTTCGAGCCTATCGGAAAGCTCTTTCGCGCGATTTCCTTCATGGGCCTGATGTCCACTTTTTCAAGCATGAACGCAAGCTGCTTCTCTGTCGGTGTCGGGTCGCGCATGCACGCGCCCTCTGGCTCCTCAGCCTCCTTATATCCCTTGTATTCCTTACTAGCACAGCCTTCCTTGGCTTCCCTTATCAGCTTACTTCCTATGCGCTGGGTCTAGATGACCAAAGAAATCTTAGGGACAAGCAAGCTCACTTACAAATTCCAGGTGACAATCCCGAAAGAGGTGAGGGCGAAGTTCGGCCTGAAGGAGCGAGACATTCTCGTGTTCATCAACGAGAACGGAAGACTGGTCGTCAGCAAGAACCTTGCAGAATAGATGTATCCGAAGAGCGTGCAGATTACCACTCAAATCCAACATCAGTCAGACTCGGCTGTCACATCTCTGAGATACCTTGTCTCGTACTATAATATCCCAGAACGAACTAATTCTCTCTTTGTCTTCGATTATTCTGCAGCTTCTGGTGTATGATCCAATCACCTGCAACTCACTCCGTCTCGGGTCCCAATACCAAGGTTTATTCTCTCGATCTACCATCGTCTTCTCAGCTACGCGTCTTGTGAATGGAATAGCTCGGAGAAATCTTCGAGAATTCATGGAACCTCTGAAGACCCAGAATCCATCCCAAAACTCAGGCTTTACAAGCGCTCTCCTTACATGTACGTTGTTGCTAAAGTTGTCCAACTTGACGGGCCTTATCACATTTCTAAGAATCTCTTCGATTTCGAAATAACCCACGAAATAGAAGCCTGCGTTCTTGGTGAAGCCATCATTTTTCCATAGGACCAGTCTTGCAAGGAAGAACAAGTGGTCTCCTACTCCAAGCTTCTTCAAATTGGCCGACCTTGGAGACTTGGTCGGGTAGTCCGCGTAGGTGAAGGTCTCGAATTCAGGGTCGTTATGTGCTCTCACCGAAAGGCGGCTTTTGGGGATATAGTGAGTTAACCTGGTCGTTCTATCATAGAAGGATCTTAGCTCAAGATACCTGGGAAGCTTGGGGCATGTTGGATAGCGCGAGATTCCCTTTGTTTCCTCAGGAATTGGGAGGAACTCAAATCTGCCGTCTTCAAAGATTGGGCTTTGCAGTGGGATATGGCTCGCGTTGCAGCCCACGTTTATAATCGCGATCTTAGACAAGAGAATCACATAGAAAGAGAAAACCGCGATAGAAAATGGTCACTTTCTTCCCCAACCAAGACAAATCTGTCGTTCGCGTTATAAGGAATTGTACGAAAATCGGGCAGATGAGGAGAGCCAGCGATGAACTGACCGAGAGTGCCATTCTGCCCACAGTTCGCCTAGGGTGTCGCGCTTGTGAGGAGGTAGAAGGGGGCGCACCCGACTGTCGGGCGCGTAGGGTGCACTACCCTATGGAATTGTGCACTACCCTATGGAATTGAACCTAAGGCGACACCGACTAGACTCGAATCGAGCACAAAACGAGGACAGGACACAGAGCATAACGCAAAGAATTCAAACCAGAATGGTCAGGCACTAAGCAGATGCAAGACAGAAAATGTGATCAGGCCCCATTACGGAGCACTTCGAGTCGTTCTCCCCGTTGCGTGGATTAGACGCGAGGTATCCGATCTAAGATTGAGACGAAATGTTGCTGTTCAATATGATACTTATGGTCTAGGTAATCGAATTGGGTTTCTTCTTCTGTCGCTCTTCTTAAGAACCGCTACAATGGCTTCCATCATGGATATCAATATCCTCATGATGGCTACGTCATAGCTTGCTATAGGCACCTTCCTAACCGGTCCTATGCTAACCCGAATCACACACTTTTATAGCGTTGACAAACAATCCGCGAAAATGAGTCACCATCGAATCACGAGAGCAAGACAGAGAAGCCCGGTAGCTCCTTCAGAGAGTAGACTGTTAGAATTGGTTTCTGACCTAAGTGATGTCATAAGATTGTTGAACCGAAACAGGACGAGAGATTCCATGTCATCAGAGTCTGTGAAGGAACTTGAGATCAGAATGGCAGATTTGATTTCTGGCTTGTTTGAGGTAGCTGACTACGCTGGTGTGCCGTTCGGAAGTTTGGCTGGCCGAATCAAGCTGCTGTCGGATAGCTGAATTGGAGGGCTTAGTCAAAATCATGCCTAGGCGAACCGGTACGAAAGCGAAGGGATCGGTCAAAATGAATTCGCTGGAAGACTATGCTCACGCAGTGAATGAGCTAGCAATACGTAAGGGCTGGAGCCAAGACTGGAGATGGTTGATTACAGGTTACTTCGCGGAAAGCGGAGAACTCGTCAATACGGTTCTTCATGGTAGACCCGAGAACGAGATTGCCGAGGAATTCGCTGATGTTATGCATTACTTACTCCAGCTCGTCAAACAGAAATGCCCTGATACTGACTTGGACCGAGCCTTGAAGAAGAAGATCGCGTTGAATTATGAACACCTAAAGAAGACCACGAATGAAGTTGGCGAGATAGTTCGGAAATGACCAGTGCCGGTCCGCACTCATATCACGAAACAGGAGTAAGTAGTTTGGTGACTTGAATAGCAACTACTCGACTTAACCTTCATCCCTGACTAGTGTACCAAACTTCTCGCATTCGGGACAGAGCTTCAAGAGAGAATTGCTACGAATCCTTGCCCCACAGTTTGTGCACTTCCAGTACTTAGGCACTCCCCGCACCAAGGTATTTCGTGGCGACTGACCAGTCAAATCCTTTGGTACGCTTCCAATTTCTGTACGCGTACCCCCACTTTGCAATGTTCGTGGCTTCCAGGCGTCTCGTTTCAGTGAGAAACCCCCTTGTCTCATCAGGAATCTCATTCAGAAGTCTGACCAGTTTGTCTGCTGTTCCCTTGTCGATGTATCGAAATGTCCTAAAGCGGCTGCCCAATTGAGTTCCATCAAGGTAACCTGTTAGCTCGTCTAACGGGAATCCCTTGATGATGAAGTGGACCCTCCTTGCGGATAGTGCATAGTCCGGAAGGACACTCTTCTTTGAATATCCCTTTACTGGAGGCATTTTGCAATACCAACCTAGCTCGTAATATCCTGTTAGGACTCTCGTACCTTCTCTGCGTGTGCAGAAAAGAATATGATCGAAACCGTCCGCCACTGCCCTGGCACGCATTGCTCTCTCGCAGGTGCTGAAGAGTCCGTATGTCTTGGTCTCAAGGTTTGGATCTGCCTTGTTGTCGTTCTCCTTAGTTATTTCTCGGACTGGTATTTCAGAATGCGGGTCGCTATAGTAGAAGGAGAGTGCTGCAAGTTTGCTTTCTCCTTGCTTTAGAGGAGTCCAAGGCTTGTTTGGGGGACGAAAATCGGGAGACACCAAGAATCGGATAGTGTTGTGCGATTTAAGGTTGGCGCGTGTCTGTGCTGCAAGATTTGTAGTTGACGTATGCAAGACAGAGGCGCTCGACCAACTTACATTGCTAATGAGTGTGCTGTCCAATCAGCGCCAAGCGTCGACTAGATGCTTTGGTAATCCTTCGTTCGCGATTTGTCAGCAAGCTTTCATCGAGGATTGTCGCGTTTGTATTTCATGTTGGATCGTTGCGAAAACTTCAGAGGGAGCCTTCTCACCGTCTACTACCAGCCATCCATGGGATGTTGAAAGTTTCAAGAAGCCCTCCCTGACTCTTGACAGGAAGTCATTGTCCCCTTCGAAGGCGTCTCGATTCTTCTTTCTCCGTACAGACTCACCTACGCTGATGTCGATGATAATTGATAGGTCGGGTTGTGGTAAGCCAACAGTGAGGGCGCTGGCAGCTTCAAGGTATCTTTCCCCCGAACCCAATGCGTACGCCATGCCTGATTGGAACCAGCGGTTTGCAAGGACTGTCCCGTTCTTCTTCAATGCAGAAGTTACGACATCACACCATTCCCATCTGTTTGCTTCGAAAAGAGCTATCTGTGCCATTCGATGAAGCTTGGTTGTTCCATCAAGAAATGAATCAATGATTGCCCCTGTCTGAGTCTCCCTGTTGGGGCACTGAATGATTAGCTGAGGCTTGAGCCATTTTGACAGGAGTTCTATCTGGGTGTCCTTTCCACAGCAATCGATCCCATCTAAGACTATAAACATTCAGGGCACTTTCTTCTGCGCTATTCTATTTAGCCAGTCCTTCCAATAGGGTTCCAGGCCTTTGTACTTTCTGAGGTCCCCCACTTTTCCACTTTCGAAAAACGATTCCAAGAACCCTCTGAGAATGGACTTCGCCTCGTCGTCAAGATAAGGAGGGTTTCCGTGTCGATTCACTTCCGATTTCAGCTTATCGAGCTCAATGAGAACTTTCGGCTTGTTGGTGTAGTGATGCAGGTTGACATCAAAATGATGATATTTTCCGACGGCCAGTTTGGTAGCCAGAGCCATCTGCATCTGAAGTTGGCACCCAATGAAAATGTTGCGAGGCAATCCTCCTATTGCAATATCATTCGACCGCATCATCCAGGTGGTTGATAATCGCCTTCGGTCGTCAACATAGAATTGCAGAGAAATCGAACAGGGAGTAAAGCTAACCAAGAGGTCTTCGGGACGCCGAATGACAATGCTCGCCTGTCTGCTTGTCGGTTCGGCGCGTAGTATTTTCACGCATTCATTCCACTGATTGATTTGATCAGAAAAGATACGTTCACCGTATGTATATGGATACTTCCAATTCTTCGTTCTCCACTTATTATAGAAGCCCCATTCCTTGTGGACAAAACCTGGATTCAGCCCAAGTAATATGTCGAGTGTTTCCAACAGAAGCCCGCGATTTACTTGATTGTGCCAGATATTCCTAGGGTCATCTACAGTAATGAGGACATTTCGGATTTCCCGCATTTTCACGAATCCTTCGTCTTGAAGACACCAGCCCCCAACATGCCTCTCAACCAAGGTACCATTTGTCTGTAGAACACGTTTAGCTTCTTTGACGGCGTCTACGAGCCCCGGTTGCTCGATTTCCATGATATGAATAGGCTCGCAGGATTCTTTTAAGGTAATGGTGTACCGTCCGTTTGCTTATTTGTTAATGCCGGTGGTACAAAATGCAGGACTACGCTTCCTTATTCAAAGGCAAAGGAACATCAGAGGGTACGAACTTTCTCGCATGTGTTCTCTGGCCCGTAAACAGTCGGTAATATTTACTGAATTCACACAGACTGTGTTCAATGTTCCTAAGTGTCAAGTCCTTTGGACTAAGGCCTTTGAAATTGAGATTGAGTCTGTCGAAGTGTATGTGCTGATCTTCGCGAAGTATTCTAATGATTTCAGCGTACGAGTGGTCCCCTTTGGAAGAGAAGATGTAGTTTATTCCCTTCTTGCAGCCGGGGCCAGGATTAACCCAGTCATCTTCTGAGAATCTTATGATTCCTGAGTAATTGATATCGATAATCGCTTCGTATGAGAGAAAGTCCCCAAAGTGTGTTATCTCCTTGATTGCGGCGTGTGCATCTTCTAATGATTTGGAATTCTTTATTCTTTGGAAGTGAGAATCAAAGTTCTTGACGAGGTCATCTCGAATGACTCCATTGACCATGTTCACAATTTTGCTGTTTGAGTCGGCATACCTTGTGCCAGAGACCATGAATGCGTTGGTGAAGATGGCTTTGCCTGCTTTGCTTCTAGACTCGAGAAGTCGTATCGTATTCGCAGCATCAAAGGATTCAACTGTTTGAAAGCCTATGGCTCTGTATGTTTCTATGTTGTTGAAGATTCTGTACAGAAGGATGTTGAAGATAACATCTCGGTCGCTACCCCTTCCTATGATTTCATTAGTTAGATACAGGGTTCCGCGGTCTAGCTCGCGATACACATTGGTGAACTTGTACTTTCTCAAGATTCGGTCGTTAGTCCAAGGCGCAGGTAGCTTCTGCACGAACCTCTTGCAGTAGATTTGATGTCTTTCGTAGATGAATCTGAAGAACAAGTCCAGAATGTCAGGATTGACTGTGATGGAATTATCGCGACGCGGTTCATAAATCCGGGGTTCCGCTTGGCCCCTTGTCAGGGGGAAGGGAAAGTACGAGTCGAGCTTCACGTTTGAAGGTCGCTCAGTAAGCATTGTCATCCTTCATCCTGCACGGCTGTTTGGTATGAAAACCTTTGTGAACAGAGTATTGTAAGATCTCCGCTCGATGTGCGCTCAATGGAGACGCTTGACCAGCCGAAGACTTCAGAGAACGTGCGTGTTTCGGAGGGTAGGAAGACGAATTTTAATATAAGGCCTAAGCGATTAAGCTCAAGATGGGCAGGAGGATATTCCTCTCGTTTGCGCACGAAGATAAGTCCCAAGTGCAGGGGTTCGCCTTACTGCGGTGGAATCCGAATGTGGGTTTCGAATTCGTCGGAAGGCACCTAATCTCACCAGTGAAGAGTGAAGACACAGACTACGTCAAGAGTCAGATCAGGGAACGACTTCAAGGGACATCTGTGACTGTCGTGTTGCTGGGACCACATACAGCCGACAGCGATTGGGTTGATTTCGAAATACGTGAGAGCCTAGCAAAAGGCAATGCAGTGGTAGGGATAAGGCTCAAAGATTCTGGCACCCCTCAGATACCTCAAGCAATGAGGGAGGCACACTGTAGGGTGATTGACTGGGAACCAGAGAAATTCTCTGACGAAATCGAAAGGGCTGCACTCGTGGCTGGTCGACCGGTATTGGGACCACCACCGGCTCATGTCGGAAGAGCAAAGAATTGCGCACGATGACCCTACCTAATTTCTGACGCCTCGAAGCAACCAGATTTCATGCTCACGGCTAATCGTGCGCTCGACATCTAGGACCAGTTGTTGAAGTTCCTGCTCATTGTCAATGCCCTTTACTCTGTCGGCTTGAATGGACAGACTCGTTGAGACAAGAGAATAGCTCTTGGCGAGCTCGCCAAATCGCCTTGACTGAGACCATGCGAGGCTGCCTGCAACCAATGTGGTAAGGATGCCAATTGGATTCAGGGTGACGCTGTGCAATTCTGGAATCTCAATTTGGATAGGACCGGTAAAAATCAAGGCCGTCGCGAGAAGAGCCGCTCCGACCTGCAATGCAATTGAAGCAACATACCACCAGAATTCCCTTGATCTGTTCCATCGGCTCTTGGCACTGTACCAAGCCAATTGGGCCTGAATTCGATCAACTGAATAACGATGAATTCGCTCGACCAAAGTTGATGCTCTCATTTTTCTCATGTAGTCCGTAATCTGAGTTACACCCATAGAATCATCTGAAATATTGTCCGAAATTTCTTGCGGAACGTTCCGTTCAATCTTGAGTATGTCTAAGAGGCTTCGCCTGAATTCAGAGTCGGAGACGTCTTGGTCTTTGTCAGAAGAGCTAGTTCTTGTAACGTAGAACCACATTTGCGCCTTGACCGTTTCAGCTATCGACCTGCAATCAAACCAGATTCGATCGTACCTCTTACCCAGCACGATTGAGTCCACAATCAGGCCCAGAACCAACAAAATCACTACGATTGCTGCCACGCCTAATCGCAAGTCCGTTATCTCGCTCCATGAAAACGCCGACAACCCTGATATCGCGAGAAGAGTTGAGATTTTCAACAGCACAATCCGAAAATACTTTTTTTCTGCATTGATTGCAGCTTTATCACTGGCAATATAGAGAGAAGGATAATCTGAACTCTTCAATCCGCCCATTCCTGTTTCTAACCACTAAAGACTCTTGCTATCCTCGGTCTACAGTAGGGAATGGATGACCGTCACTACCAAACATTCTAGGGGGTCCAGGATTTCAAGATGAGGACGATGGTCAATATCGCCGCGCGCGCGCAGACAAACAGGCTCAGAATGGGCTCTGTCCGTTTAGAGGAACGCAATCTGGGTTGCTCGATGGAATCATCATCCTCGCTTCAGTTCTCATAGGGCCTTCCACCGTCCCAATCCATTGGGCATCAACTCCGACGCATGGTTCCTTAGGAACGCTGCTGCTCTCAAAGTTGCCGCCAGAGTGGTCTTCGGGGCGTTCTGGCTGATTGACGGGGCTCTGAAGTTTCAGCCTGGCTTCGTCGACGCCTTTCTGGGGATGGTTTCGGGCGCTGCTGCGGGCCAGCCCTCCTGGCTTGCGGGATGGTTCTCATTCTGGGCGTCGGCTACGTCATCGAACCCTGCACTCGTCGTGTACTTCACTGGCGCACTTGAGCTCGCCATCGGGGTATGCCTGGTCGTCGGCCTGTTGCAGAAGCTCGCCTTTACGGCAAGCTTCTTTCTGAGCCTAGTCATCTGGTCAGTGCCAGAGGGGTTCGGCGGACCGTACGGACCAGGTTCAACAGATGTAGGGACAGGAGCTGTGTACGCACTTGCGTCAGTCATGTTCCTCGCCGCGATGGCGGCATTCGGTCCTTCCCGGCTCAGCTTGGACTTCGCGATCGGGAGGAGGTGGCCCCGCTGGAACAAGCTGGCTGAGTTTCGGAGCTGATGCGGCGCTCTCTTGCGCGAGGTCTCGACTCTCCAAGTAGAGCAAAGACGCTAGGAATTCTCGACGTCGTCTTTGCCCGCTCCTGCGGAATCCACTCTTCGGACCTGTTTGGGGGCGAGTCCCACCGGATTCGAACTCACGGCCCGGATTCGTTCTCAATCTAAGGTAAGTTACAGCTCAAATCCGACTCGCGGCACTAACACGACTTTTCTGTATGGGGTCAGGGTGCCACCTTACCTGCCCGGCTTATTAGTCGGAAAGATTCTCTTGAAAGATTACGATGCCAACCCTGAATTGACAGGAGAAGAACTCTTCCCACCTAAGAGTGACGACGATCTCTATGAGCTCCTTTTGAATTGCAAACCTGAGTTGGGGGAAGTAGTACGTTACGGCTATTGAACGTTTGGTCCTCAGGCTCTGTTAGGTTGACGGTTGCTGGCTCGGATTCGTCTTGCTGTTAAGCGTCGGTTGCTGGGGTGACTTCCCTGCTTATCCGTCTCTGTTCTTCGAGTAGGCTCTGTTAAGTTGATGGGCCACGACGCGAAATCTTGTCCCTGTTAAGCGTCGGGCCATATAGCTCTGTATGCTCCGATTCTCAAAAGTCTTCGCCACATGTCTAAGACCTTGTTCCTGTCAGATGGGCAAGTTCCGTGGATTGACCCTGAAACGGGCCGTGATTACCGATTCTCCGCGAGTGACTTGCGGCTCGACGTGAAACGACTGCTTCACAAACTCCCCGAAAGCACTTTCCGCGACAATGCTCCACTTGGCACCAAGGTCATGGTTGAAGACAACCGTGTACATCCCTTCTTCCTGAGTCACTCTTATTCGCATATTCGGGTCAAACTTGGATATCATGCTCAGGGCATCCAATAGTCCGCCTGGAGAGGGGTCTTGAAACCAGAACTCCGCCATTTCTTTCCAAGAGGCAGTCACAACCTCTCGACCTATGCGAGCGAGTGTCTCCTCATCCAACCCTTCGAGCAGGCTGATGAGAATCGGCTTGTGGAGCGAAACGAGTCTGAACTCCCATGCCTTCTTGTCCCACTCGAAATGTCGACTAAGGATGGAGTTGACATCTGCGTTGACGGTCGTGCCTTCATCGGCTGCTTCACTCTTGAGAGAACGCTCTAACGATTTTGGGATTCTAATTGTCCTGAGAACGGTCTTGCGCTCTTCCGTGTCAGGGTTTGACAAGAGAATCGCTTATGATAGGAAGGACTGTCGCCCTGTACTTAGGCATTGTTTGTCGGGGTTCTGTCTAATCCTCGGTTGGTTTAGGGTGTTCTTCGGGCTGTCCAAAACCGTTTGGTGGCTAACGGTATCTCTTCTCTCTCCACTCATGCCCGCACTCGTCGCATCGATAGTAGATTGTGGTCATTCTGCCTTCCTTGGTCGTGCGGGGTAGTGAGACCTTGGTGCTTCCGCAGTCTGGGCATAAATCGACCATAGGCCATGCCTCAGGATTTTGTCCCTGTTTAGCGTCGGGCCATGCTCACTTATTCTGTTCTCGGAAGTCCCTGAGGCGACTCCTCATCCCTTCCGTATACCCTTCAAGGAACGAATCATCTTTGAACATCTCCTCAGTGATGGACATAGCCTCGGCTAAGGTCATCTCGTCAGTAATCTTCTGACCTTCTGCCAAGACCCTGAGTTGCCCCTTCAGACCCTTCAGTTGTTCATAGGTGGAATCCGACAAGTCTACTATATGCATGGCCTGTCTTCAGAGACTCTCTCTAATCTGCGTTTAGGCGAACGGGTTCTGTTAACTCCTCGTTTGGTGGGTTCTGTTAATTCTTCGGGTCATGCGTGAAGGCGTTAACCGTCGGGTCGAAGCTATCTCAAAACTGGATACTGTTTCATTGTGGGGCAAGCCGTGAGCGCGCGCGCGAGACCAAGCTAGAGGTCTCAATTCAGGCAGTTCTGAACTTGTCACAGATTTGCACCCGAAGGGCTAAATTCCCACCCCCGGATTCGCACCCGCCGACTCTAAAACGGCAGTTTGACGATCGCCTTCTCGTTCGGGAGCGAGGCGACGTACTCCCAGCCTTGCGGAATGTAGCTCTCCACCTCGTTCGCAGGCACGACCTTCTGCCTTGCTCCGTTGTTGGTCATCGCACCCAGGAGCTTCTCCTTGACCATGGCCTGGAACTCGGCGTCGGTCAGGTTGCCCACGTCGAGCTTCTCGACCTCCTCACCCTTGAATCCAACTCCTATGAGGACGATCTTCCTGAACCCGACGTTCTGGTCCTCCTCGCTCCCCGGGGAGCCGGTCGTCTGAAGGAGCTTCACGCACTTCTTGTAGGACTGCCTCATGTCCTCCAGAATGTCGCTCGGGAGCCTCCTCTTGTTCGTGGTGTACTGCGCCTCGATGTCCCCGCTGTGCCCCATCCAGAACTGCTGGTAGGCGTGGCTCACGAAGCCCTTGCTCTCGGCGAGCATCAGGGCGGTGTCGAAGTACGTCCTGAAGACGTAGGGCCTCCAGGGGAGGCCGACCGCCCTCATCGCTATTCTCATCTCGTTCCCCAGCTTCGTCGTCCTCAGGAGGGGCGACGGGTCCTTGACCGAGAACTTGCTCCTCTTCCTTGCCTGCTCGGCCGATGTGGCTATGAGCCCGGATGAAGGGAGGAGCTTCTCGCCCTCGGCGAGCCTCCTTTCGAGATACTGCCTGACGATCTCGCACCCCTCCTCGCCCAGGAAGGACAGGTACTGGTGCCTGGCTTTGCTCAGTTCTTCTCTGACCACCACGAGGGTCGGCACCTTCGAAAAAACCACCTTTCCGTCCTCGATCTTCAGTTCCGGGAAGTCGGAGATGCGAAGGCCATCGAGGCCGAGGTAGTCACCCAGGACTTCCAGCCTGACCCCCGAGAAGGCGACCAAGGCGACGCAGGCTCTCGTCCTGAGAGGGGTCGTGTCTGCGTAAAGTACCTTCTTCAGTTCGTCCTGGGTGGGCGACCTCTCGTCGGCGAGTGTCGGCCGCCTGTTCGGGTTGGAAATCTTAATCTTCCGTTGAAGCGGCTTCCTGTTCCACTCCGCCCAGTTCCTGACCATCTTGAGGAGAGACTGTGTATATCCCGGCGAGTACATCGCGTCTCCCGAGGGCTTCTTCGCCGACTCCAGCTCGTCCACGAAGTCCTGGGCCACCTCCTCCATCCTCTGAAGAGGCAACTTGGTATACTCCTCCGGGGTCATCTTGACCTGCCGGCAGAACCTGTCCAAGGCCCTGAGGTTTATCTCCGCAGAGATGACGCTCCCTTTCTTCATGTTGCTGTACCACCGGGCCACGTTCGGATCCCGCAACAGACTGGTGCTCTTCTTCTCAGGCAAGTTCGCGGCTCAGAAATCTGCGTCCGTATTTATGGGTTTGTACCCATAATAGGTCTGCCCCGGGGGGGATTTGAACCCCCGTCGCTACCTCGAGAGGGTAACATGCTTGACCGGGCTACACCACCGGGGCCGAATCAGAGCTTCCAAACATGAGGTTAAAGTGATTTTGCAGGACCGGGAAGGCTTGCTACAATCGGAATCCTAGACCTGGCCGACCTCGCCCAAGAACTTCGTTATCGCATCAACAAACCCTGGGTATTCCCAGAAGACGAGCCGATGGCCTCCCTTGAATGTCACTATTCTCGAGCCTTTGATTCCGGAATGCAACTCTTCAGCCAGCTCGTATGGAACGTTCTTGTCCTTCCTTCCGTGCGCAATCAGGGTCGGCACGGATGTCTCCGCCAGCCTGTCGCTGCAATCGTACCCACGAGACGCTCTAAGCTGCCTGACGAAGGCGTAGTAAGGCTGCGGGGATCTCCCTAGCAGCCTCGTTCCCTGCATCAAGAATTTCACCAGCTTGAATTGGAACGCAGACCCTGTCTTCAACGGCTGCTTCGCGCAAGTCGAGGCCAGGACCAGGCTCTTCACGAGTTCGGGATGCCGTAGAGCCAGTTCGATGGCGATGCGCCCGCCCATGGATACGCAAACCACGTTTGCCGATTTGACATCCAGCGCTCCAAACAAGCCTGCGGTGTCCTCCGCCATCATCTCTATCGTATAAGGGACGTCTGGCTTGTCGGTGCGTCCAGCACCGCGATTGTCAAAGGATAGGACGCTGAATCCTTGCGAGAGCCTGTCAGCAATGTTCCTGTATGCTGTCATGCTGGTTCCGAGGCCCCCAACTAGTGCTATCGGTTCGCCCTTTCCGCCCATTTCGTAGTACATGTTAATGTCGTTGACCTTCACAATGGGCAAGGCCTGTCTCCAACTTCGGAGTTCGAATCCTTCTTACATTAAGATTGGCCGCCCACCGATTCGAGCAATTCGTCCGGCGCGCGCTTTTTTATAAGATTCTCCAATTGGAGTCTCCGTGAGCTTTTTCCCACCGAAGCCCTTTCACTTGCTTTGGCTCGATTGGGACGTTCACCTCCTTCCCTCTACATCATTGATCTGTCGACCTTGGGGAGACGATAACGAGACGTCGATTGAAACTCTTCCTCTCAACACTCCGTTCAATCTTTCGTGCAGGTTCTCCGATGACCGATATTGTATTGGCTGCTTTGACTCGAATGAATACCTCACTGCGTGCAAAAGAGTTGCCAGAGTTCAAGGAAGCAGGGTTCAATGCGATGAGTGTTTCAACAACGATCCTTCACAGAGATGCACCGCTTGTCACGGTGAGTGTGACCTGCCTAGTGAATACTGCACACTCCCGCACATTGTCTATCTAGCCGCCTACACACCGACGGACGTCAAGGTCGGCGTCTGCCGGCGGGAGAGATTTGGAACACGCATTGCGGAACAAGGTGCGTTGATGGCAATTCCGATAGCGCGGGCTGACGACGGAAGAGTGGCTAGGGAATTGGAAGCCAAGATTCATTCGACATTTGGAGTTCCGGACAAGGTAAGACCAAAGGTCAGATTGAGCGGTTTTCGACCCAACCAAGACGCCGAAGCGTGTGCAAGATTGTTGGTTGGAGTTCGTTCGCAAGTGTTCAGTTTGCCCGAGTTAGATGGCACCCACTACTTGGACAACCAGAAGCCTCTTGATCTGCTGACTCCATACAATGATTCAGTGTCCGCCTTCGCAGATTTCGTTCCGCAATCGATTTCCATCAGAGATACAAAGACGATCCGGGCCAGCGTGATCGCAATCAAGGGCTGGGATTTCCTTCTAAGGATCGGAGAGTCACTTTACGTTCTCCATTTCAAGGAAATGATAGGTAGAACCATCTCGCCTGCGAGCGTGGACAGCTTGGTACGACAAGCAACCTTCTCAGACTTCCATTGATGACGCTATCCACGCTTGGCGTTTGCAACGCTGAGGCTGGTTAGCGCGCGCTTATCGGTCAGGGGCGTTTTTCCTAAGTAAGAGTGTGTAAACGACACTGTCAGCCACGACTACGGAACTCATCTTAGCCACCGCCCAGCCCTGCTTTTCCATAGCGGTCAACTCCTTCGTGTGTATGTCGAGCGTGTCGAACTTCTTCAGTTCTATCTTGGCGAGTCTGTCAACCGCGTATCTGAATGCTACAAACTTCCACTCTGACGGCACACCATTAGATTCAGGTCTTAGTTATTTGGGTCTTCGGGAGGCCGGTTCTGTTAGGTCGTCGGGACACAGTTCAGGATTCTGTCCCTGTCAAGCGTCGGGCCATAGCGCGCGCATACCAGACAAGTTGATAAGAATCGAGGGTGGGGGCAAACCGCGTCGACTGATGTCTCCTGAAAAAATCCAGTGCCCGTGTTGCCATAGCCACGAGGAAGAATCCAGCTTCACGCATTTTCAGGTCAATCTTGCGAGCGACGCGGACAGGAAGGTTGGCTTTCCTTTTCGCGCACTAGGGCTCTTGGTTTGTCCCGATTGTGGAGTCGTCTTCGAAAGACGTGATAGCCCGAAGTGATGCAACCGCATGTCGGCGCCTTCTTTCGTCAATCAGTCTAGAATAGACGTTTGATAACTCTCGTCTGGCCTTCAACGAGAGGTCAAACTCATCCCTGTATGGACACAACCCGTCCCTTACGGGATGGTCGAGGCCTTCATCGAAGATGATTGGATACAGCTTGCATCCCGAGGGTCGATTTGGGTAGATCGTGCACTGCTTTCCATCGTGGAAGACGCATCTCCCGCTGCTGCCGTTCCTGAGCATCTTGAAGCCGTCGGATTCAACTGCAAAGGAACCTTCTTTGAAGCCCAGACCGACTATTCGGTGCACATCGGCCTCCAACAGAAGCATCTCTGTTCCGTAGCAGCAACTCACGCAGTGATGGCCCTTGCAGACATTCTTCGAAGACAGGGATGCCTCCAATTAGCAGTCACAAGAAGAAGCGGATATGAGCTTACTGAACGTTTCGACCTTGGCTGGTAACCTTTCAAACGATGAGGCTATTGCCGATTCTTACCGGTAGCTGGCGCGCGCCAGACCCAAATCCCGATTGCGGCTGGTTTGGGCACACGGCTCGACGGTTCCACGGTGACCCCACGGTAGCGGGTGCTGCCTTGGACCGTGCGCGCGAGCAGTTCCTCTCTGCGTGGTCGCCTAACCCGCAGAGAGGGCAGGAGTGGGGGGTTGACTGAGAAAACAAATGGCTCACCCCATTTCGGAGTAGAATCAGAAAAGAGGCGCGAGCGAATTGAAGACCGCTTGGGCAATCGGTGTTGTCTCCGAAATCCTGTTAGTCGCGGGTATCATTCTCGTCCTCTATGGGGCGGGCATTGCATATACTCACTCGTACCAAATCTGTGCTCTGACCTACAATGGGGGGTGTTCCTACTCGTTGGGCGCACTCGGCCCGTTCTTCACAGGAATCGCATTTCTCGTTGCCTCTTCAATTGGATTCCTGATTACCTTGAGGTCTTACCGAAGAGCCCCAAATACCCCATCAGGGACGACCAGTTGAACCACCCTCAGTAAGGGACTGAATCCCGGGACAGGCTCGTATAGGTCTTATTCGATGAATCAGGGCATGATTCAGGCTCCTGAGTAGACAATTGAATTGAATCGGGTGCGATTGAAGAGAGAGCGGTTCTGCTTCAGCTTTATTGGCCCCACCGGGGCATTGGCACCCGGCGTTCGAAATGCTGAACTAGGCTTTGACAATGCAGGCAAAGGGTTCCGCCTCCAGAGACCCCCGGGCCTGAAAGCCCCCCTAGGACGGGATTGTTGCCCGACGCCTAGGTGTTCTGTCTCAGAACGGACTTCGCGGCCAGCTTGATGTCCGAAGGCTTCACCGTCTTCCGGCCTGCGTGGGCGGCCAATTCCACTGCGACCTTCGAGATCTGAAGACCCACGGTCTCAAGTTCCGACCTCAGCTCTATCGCCGCGTCGTCTCCCACCCTTTCAGCGCCGGCCTTCTTTATGACCCTGTAGACAGCCGCAAGGCCGAACTCCGAATTGGACATGGTTTAACCAAAAGCAAGGGACCTTTAAGAACCTTTGGGCGATTCGGCACATTTTTCGGCGTTTCTTGGTGTTTTGAGTTAGGAAAGGGCGCTTGCCAACCACTACGCTCAGGTTTATGTCGGGAGCGGGAGGAGTGGTCTGAAATACTGCCGGGCAGAGGGCTAAGCGTGCGTTTCATCGATTCGCACGTCCACCTGTGCGAGTACCGGAGCCACCTCCCGAGCCTGAACGTGGCTCGTGTCTCGGGAACCATGCTTCTCTCGTCAGCTATCGATAAGGCGAGCTCCATGGCGACGCTCGAGATGGCCAGGAGCGAACCCGCGCTGGTGAAGGCCTTCCTGGGGGTCCACCCCTCGGAGGCCCGGGCCGGAGACGACCTCGGATGGTTCGAAGGCGTCCTTCACGAAGCGACCGGCGCGGGCGAGCTCGGGCTGGATCCGAAGTACTCAGAGGTATCTCCGAAAAGCCCGCAGATGACCAGCTTCGTGACGCAGCTTGAAGCGGTCGAGAGGGCGGGAAAACCGGTCCAAGTTCACTCGCGAGGGGCGGAGAAGGAGTGCCTTGAGGTGCTATCTACATACGACGTGAAACCCGTCCTACTGCACTGGTTCCAGGGCGAGGCCGAGCAGAAAGAGGCCGAGGACAGGGGATACTCCGTCTCCTTCGGGCCGGCCCTCTTGCACTCCAAGAAGCTCCAGAGGATGGCATCCAGCATCGACTCCGGACTCGTTCTCACCGAATCGGATGGCCCAGTCACCTTCGCGCCTTTAGGCGGAGCGGGGGGGCCTTCTCTGATTCCAACCATGGTCTTCACGCTCGCCGAACTCTGGAAGCAGACTTTTCTTGAAGCGCAGGAACGCCTCCTGCGGAACGGCCTCTGCTACTTGGGCATTGGCGGGAAGACTTAATCACCCCACCCGGCGAGGGAGGTACAAGTTTGGACCGGACCAGAAGGCTTTCCGAGATGATTCTTGAGAGGCATGCGGAGGCTTTCAGCGCAGACTACGAGAAGAACAAGGCTGCCCTCAAGGAGTTGGCCCTGATTCCTTCGAAACAGCTGAGGAACCACATCGCAGGGTACATAGCGAAATCGCTGAAGAAAGAGCGGATCGAAGAAGAAGCACCTGAAGAAGTCAAGGCCGAGTAGACAATGGTCCTGGAAAGGAAGGGGGTCAAGGTGGACGTGAGGCCGGTTTCCTCCCTGATGCCGCACGAGGAAACCATTCCCGCCCATGTCGAGAGAATCGCATCGGAAATCAAACGAGAAGGGATTCAGAGAGACCCGATAATCTTCGACGCAGAAAGCCAGGCGGTCCTCGACGGGATGCACAGGCTGGCTGCCTTTGCCAGGCTCGGACTGGAGTACGTTGTTTGCTGTCCGGTGGACTACAGCTCTAGGACGCTAGAGCTGAACAGGTGGGCGAGGGTGTACACCCCGCACAACAGCAAGGACATGGACATGGTGCTCTTTGATGCCGGAATCTCGAAGAGGAGCACCATGCTCGAAGCGTTCACAGCCCTCAACGAGCGCAGAGGCGGGCTTGCGGCAATCAGCTCTCGCGGCGTCCTCATGCCCGCGGCTCCCATGGACCTAGACGGGGCGTTCGCGCTGATGCGATCCCTGGACGAGATCGCACTGAAGTCTGGCTGGAAGAAGGAGTTCGTTCCCGAAGAAGACGTAGACGTCGCTATCCAGGACGAGAGAAGCGTCGTGGTCCTGGTCCAGAGGCTCGGGAAGGACGATGTGGTCAAAGCGGCGAGAAACAAGAAGCTCTTCCCGCACAAGACGTCGATGCACACGGTGGACCCCAGACCCGTGGCGGTCGATGTACCTATCGAGAAGCTCAAGTCGAAGACGGGTGCCCAGCTCGCAGAGCAACTCCGACTCCCAGAAGGAGAGATGCTTCCCCCAGGCAGCATCTACCAAGGCAGAAGGTATAAAGAAAGACTTCTCCTCTTGAACTCCAGTTGATCACCGTCAGGTGCCTAGGCCACATACAGACGAGCGTCAGGGCGAAGGAGGTCCAGCTCGCGGATGAGGCGCTCGACGCCGAAGAGATAGTGGCGCGGCTGAGGGCGCTCTCGACCGAAGCGCAGCCGGGATTCACGAAGTACAACACCCTGGTGATGGTGGAGGACGGCGAGGCGTTCGTGCCTGCGTCGGCGGGAAGAGTCGTGAAAAGCGGCCAAAAGGTCGTCCTGATACCGTTCTCGCACGGGGGGTGAAGCCACGGAAGCACGAGTTGTCTCCATAGTCATCAGGGGAGGAGCGGACCCCGCCTCCGTCAGGAGGATAGTCGAGGCCAAGCTCCCTGAATCGATCGTGCAGACGGTCAGCGCGGACGCGGCCACAAACGGTTTCTTCGTGGAGATGATAGCAGCACAGACCCTCAGCGCGAACGGGACCCAGAGCTTGCTGGCCAAGAGACCCGAGGTCGACCTGCTCCTGCGCCTGGCAGGCACGACCCAAATCGCCAGGGCCATCGAGCAGACGGGCGCCAAGAAAGGTGAACCCTTCCTCCTTGTGATAGCGGGGCCCGCCACGAGGCTCGCGGGCCTGAGCGCGAAAGAGCTCGGCGGATCGGAGCTCGAGAGTCGGGAGTTGTCTTCCGACGAGCTGAACAGAATAGAGCAGGCCGCGCTCTTGAACGGCCCTAGGGCCTAGGTCGCCCGTTTCAGCTTCGTGATGCTGAGGATCTCGTCCGGGGCGAGGACGGATACCCCCGTGTACTCGCCGAAGATCTGGATGAGCACGATCTTGTCCGGCGAGTCGAGGCTCACCTTTCTGTCGATCGCATCGGCAATCGCATCGATGAGTTGTTTGTCAGAATAGGGCGAGTCCCTCGCTTCAATAGTGATCCTGAAGCTTTCCGTGGAGCCTATGTTCGGTGCCAGCTCTGTGACGGCGCTCACTATATCTTCGATCTTGGTGTCGACGACTCTGCCCACCGGTATGACCCGCATGACGAACCTCACCTTGAAGGGCTCGGAGCGGACGAACTCGCTGATGAACGAAAGCAGGGCCTTCGGGTTCTCTACATCGACCTCGAGTACGCCGTCGTAGGCCGACCTCTCGATGGTCACCTTCCTGATGCCCGAGAGCAACGCTACCTCCTTGAACTCAGCGGAGGCCCGCGCTTCAAGGCCCTTGGCAGACGTCACGATCAGGTTCATCGTTCTCGCCTTTCGTCCGTCACCCTGACCTGACCCATCCTTAAAACTTGGATACCATCGTCCACCACGCGGACGACCGTCGACTCGAGACCCTCGAGCTTCCCTCCGTCGAGTATCAAGTCCACGCGGTCGCCGAGCTGGCTTGCGGCCTCCGCAGCCGTCCGGGCGGATGGCAGTCCCGAAAGGTTCGCGCTGGTCCCGGTGAGCCAGCCTCCGCAGGTCTCAATCAGAGTCACGCAGAGGGGCAGGGCGGGCACCCGGACTCCCAAGGTCCCGGTCCCCTGATGGAGCAAGAAGGGGAGACTTCGCTTCAGAGGGGCAACGATAGTCAAGGCACCTGGCCAGAATCGCCCCGCAAGTTCTAGGGCCTTCTGGTTCATCTCGACCAGCTCCATCGCGGCGCTCTTCGAGGAGCAGAGGACGGGGATGGGCCTATGGTCCCGCTTCTTGGCCTCGGAGAGCCTTCGAACGGCATCCTCGTTGTTGGGATCGCAGCCCAGCCCATAGACGGTGTCTGTGGGAAAGACGATCAATCCTCCGTGAACGACCACGAATCGGGCGCGGTCTATCGAGTTTCTTTCAAAGCGAACGATGGCCCGGGCCAACTCTCGCGTGGCTGATTCACCAAGAGGCTTAATAGACTTAGACTCCCCTTCTGAGTCGGAGTAGAATTCGAGCTCTTCTGGCGACTGCGTATCGTTTGAGACTTCCTTCGGCTGGGCGAACTTGCAGTAACAGTTATGGTCACGGTTACGGTTCTTCGAGGTTGTTGGACGTTTCCGCAAAATCCGTCCGCGGCAGCATGCACCCCTACGAAGACAGGATTCTCGTTGACGAGAAGCAAGGACTCTTTGCAGTTGCCGACGGCGTGACCGGGTCCTCGCAGGGCAGCGGAGCTGTAGCCGCGGAGCTTGTGCTGGAACTTCTGCGGGAAGACTTCGAAGGGGACGTTGTCGAGGCCATACGAGAAGTCCACCAGACAGTCTACGAAAAGAGAATGAGCGATAGGTCGATAGGAGAAACGACCCTGACGGCTGCCACAGTAAAGGGAGACCTGCTCCAGGTGGGGAACCTTGGCGACAGCCCTGCGTACCTGATTCAAGGAAGAAAGATGCGCAGTCTGATTACGGACGACATCGCACCCCTGGGACGCATCACCCAGGTGGTGGGGTACCCTGAAACTGTCCACGTTCACATGGAAGAGGCCCGGCTTCAGAAGCGAGACCTCGTGATAATAGCGTCCGATGGGGTCGGGCACGTCCTTCATCCTTCGTTCATCATTCCGCTGACCAGCGAATCAAGCGCTGATCGGATCGCGGAGAGGATAGTGGAAGAGGCACGGCTCAAGGTCGCGGACTATGACGACGACAAGAGTGTTATCGTCTTAAGGGCCCTCGACAGCTGAGGACGACCGCCGACCGTCGAAGACGACGTCGGTAGAGTGACCTAGAGACCCAGACGTGGCCGGCGCCGCGACGCTCGACGGTCGAACAGGTTGCCGCTTTGAGGTACAGGATACGGGACCACAATGGACTCGCAACCTGCCATTCAGAGCATCTTTTCCGTGGATAACATGCCGTAGAACCTCCGACCGATTCTCAATTCCTTCTCCATCCTGCCTGTAACGACAAACCCTGCTTTCTTGTACAGCTTGACAGCGACGCGCTGCTCGGGATTCACATAGAGCCTGACCATGACAGTTCTCCTATTCCTTCGAATTGTTGACAATGTGTACTCCAGCAGCCTAGTGCCGACGCCTTTTCCCCGATGGTCGGCGCTGACGTAGAAGCCATAGATCTCGGCGATGTGCTTGGTCTTGAGCTCCTTATCAAAGGCGTAAACAATCATCCCGATCAGTCTGTCATCCGACAGGGCGAACAAGGCATTTTGGGTCCTTCTTCTCCATTCTTCTTCTGCGAGTCTATCCTCTTCCTCGAATGAGCCGCCGCATGCCGATGGGTCGCTCTTCAGAGCTTCCAATCGCAGGTTTCTGTAGTCTCTCCATCGGTCAGCTGGGAGTCTTCTTATCTCGACCATTCGAAGAATGGGGCCGTCGTGTTTGAGCTAATTGATTTGCACATTCCGAGTCTACTCCAGTACCAGTCGAGTGATCAGCGCATCCATGCCACGCCACCCCTATCCTGACTCGGGGAGCGTCTTGCCGCCTACAGCGACCTCTCTCGTTCTGGTCTGTCTGCCGCCAATCGATTCGTAGAATCGCCTGTACCGGTTATCAGCGAGCACCCATACCATCATAGAATCAAAGCCTCGAGCTTTCAGGTCCTGCGCGACTGAGAGAACCAGCCGCTTGCCCAGGCCTTTCCGCTGCATGCTCTGGTTCACGTAGATGGCATAGAGCTCGCTTCCGTAGTCTCGGGCGTCGTCCCGGGCGGCGCCGCAGGCAGCGAAGCCGACAACAGTACCTCCGTCGTCCTCCGCCACGAACAGAGCATTTCGTTTGTCGGGGTCGGTGATGCGCTCTTCCCAGTTCCTTTGGGATCTGTCATAGGGCGTTCCATCCAGATGCTTGTCGGGCACAATGCAACGATACGTGCTCCGCCATGCGTCAATCTGGACATGCGCGATTGCGGCGGCGTCCCGCAGCTGCGCCCTCCTTACGTTCACGACAGCCTTCCAATCCGTTGCGTGCCATAAGCTCATAACGGAAGCCACTGACCGCGTGCGCAGTTGAAGCCTAGCGAACCAAGACGGACCTTGAGCATGGTAGTGCTCTCGGACTTCGACGGCACGATAGTCAATGTTGATACTGGGGAGTACCTGCTTTCCAAGTTTGCGCACGGCGATTGGCGGGCTTACGACGATCAGTTAGAAAGAGGAGAAATCACACTCGAAGAGTGTCTGACCAAGCAGTTTGCCATGTTGAAGGAAACTGAAGAAAGACTGCTGAAGGAAGTCGAAGGTGTGGTCTCGTTCAGGCCTGGCTTCGAGGACTTGGTAGACTATTGCGGGACAGAGGGAGTTCCAATTGTCGTTGTGAGCGGCGGACTGGATTTCATCATCACACAAGCGTTGCGCGCTAAGAATCTACTCGATAGAGTCGAAATCGTAGCGCCGAAAGCCAACGCTACCAAGCGCGGAATGACATTACAATTCCCAAGATTGTCTCAGGTTGACTCCTTGAACTTCAAGGATGACCTCGTCAGGGCTTACGCGAATCATGGGATCAAGTCCGTCTATATCGGCGATGGGGTTTCTGACTTCGCCGCGATTGCGAGAGCGGACATCCGATTCGCAATCAGTGGGTCAAGGCTAACCAAGTTGTGCAAGAGAGAGGGCATCGCTTTCCAAGCAGTGAATGACTTCAACGATGTATTGTGGAACCTCAGGCATCGACGCGCTTGATCACTAAAGCAAGAGGCATCTATATGGTTGGAGTCGCGGAGGCGCGTCGGTATCATCTTCCGTTAGTGCTTCCACAGAGGAAACTCTTAATAGACTAATTGAAACCGCGCTGGCCGTCAAAAATGTCCGAAGAGGACCAGGAACTGGAAGAAGACTTCGACGAGGACTCGGACGAGGACGGATGGGAAGAGGACTCGGACGAGGACGGGTTCTGAGAAGACTCCCGACCCGGTACTCTGAGCGAGAGACCAGACCACACTTTAAGACCTGACTCCTGCCAACTTGGCGGCATTAGCTTGACGATAATCCTTAACCTGAAGAACTATCCCGAGGTGCTCGGAAAGGGCTCTCTGAGGATTGCCGAAGCCGCGCAGCGAGCTTCGAAGAAGACGGGTGCCAAGATCATCGTCGCCCCGCCGGGTGCGATGATAGCGCTTGTTGCGTCCAAGGTGACGATCCCTGTCTTCAGCCAGACAGTCGGGAGCGAGACGGGCGATAAGACCACAGGGGCCTTCCTCCCTGAGGCGGTGGGGGCCGCAGGAGCAAGAGGGACGCTCCTCAACCACAGCGAGTCCTCCCGACCCTTCAGCGAGCTGAAGCTGCTAGTACCTCGTCTCAGAGCGCTTTCGCTCGCGGTCTGTCTCTGCGCAGGCACGACTCTGCAGGCAGTCACCCTCGCGCGGCTGAAGCCAGACTACCTCGCCATCGAGCCGCCAGAGCTGATAGGCTCGGGTATTGCCGTGTCAAAGGCGAAGCCCGAGCTCGTGAGTCGAACCGTTTCAAAGGCGAGGGAGTCCGGATACAGCGGCAGCGTCCTGTGCGGGGCGGGAATCGTTAGCGGGGAGGATGTGAAGAGGGCGGTCGAGTTGGGAGCGGACGGAGTTCTCGTTTCAAGCGCCGTCGTCAAAGCGAAGGACTGGCAATCAAAAATCGAAGAGCTCGCCCGCTCTCTCAAATGAGAAGGCTCGCGAAGGCTGAGGACTGAGGGACCCACGTACACGCAAGCTGCAAGAGTCAATACGACGACACAAGAGCCAGATATGAGGGGGACCAGGCGTCAGAGTGCCGTGAGCCTCGACGAAGTCGACTCCAAGCCCAGAACCCAGGAGCCGATATGATCGGAGCCGGAAGGGTCGATGAAGTGGTTGGGATCGTCGGGGGCTTTCGCTGGTTCGCTAGCCCGATGCAGAGATGAGCCGTTCGAGCTCGTGCAGGAGCGGCGCGCTACCTAGGTAGGCAGGCGACGTCTCAGGGAGACTCTTCGGTTCGATGTCCATGATGTCCCTCCTTCCGTCGGTCGCGTAGCCTCCCGCCTGCTCGTTGATGTAGGCAATGGGGGCAGTTTCGTAGAGCACACGCAGCTTCCCCTTTGGCTTCTCGACCATCTCCGGATACGCGAAGATACCTCCCCTCGACAGAACCTGGTTGTAGTCTCCCACGAAGGTCCCGCAGTAGCGCATCCTCATGCCCTTGGCCTCGAAGGAGTCGACGAAATCGCGAACAGCGGGAATCCAGTCCTTCCTGGATCCTCCGATGCCGTAGACCTCCGGCTTTGACGGCACCTTGAGCTCGACCCCGAGCAGCTCGAAGGACATTTCGGCCCCCTTCTTCACCGCCACGAACCTGTGAACACCCTTGCCGAAGGACACAGTGATGGTGACAGTGTTGCCGTAGGTGACGTAGAGCGCCCCGGCTATGTTCCTGCCGGCGCAAGGCAGGCGCTTTGAATAGAAGCCAAAGATGCTCCCAAGCGGGTTGTTCGTCTCAACGTTCGAGCTACCGTCGAGCGGGTCCATGGCGACGCTGAGCGGCCCCCTCCCCTCGATGGGCTCGGCCATCTCTTCGGACGCCACCTCCCTGACAAGGTTCGTCCCCGTCAGCGCCTCGACGAAGACATCATTCGAGAAGACGTCAATCGCCTTCTGACGCTCTCCCGAAGGGTTGACTTCGGCGAGGAGGCCCGACTTGAAGGGTATGTTCTCCCAGACAGTCATGCTGGCCTCTGCGATCGCAGTTGTGACCAGGGCGAGGTCCTCCGGCGCGTTGAGCCTCAGGAACTCCTCCAGATTCATCTCTCGAATCCCCTGCGCTTCTCGTCTCATTTAGGCGTGCTGGTCTTCGGCTGACCAGAGATGAAGCGGCGACCCCTTCGAGCCTCCGGCCTGACCCCGTGGTTGTCGGGAGGCCCGGGCACGATGGGAAGGTGCTCTACGGGGGCGAGATAGCCGAGGGCGTGGGCGTTGGAACGGCGGCCGGGCTCGTTCTCGAAGGGATGCTCATCTCATGCGGAGTCACAGAACCAGAGGATCGGGCGGCGAAGCTCCTGGAACTCTCCAAGCTTTCAGTCCCTGCAGGCACGGTCCAGTCGCCGGGTCAGTCGCGGTTTCACGTTCTTCGCTCGTTCTCTGATATGAGAATCCTCGAAATCCGTAAATAGGTTCCGAAAAAGGCGCCAACTTATGAGTCAGGCTAAGCCAAACCCATTCGAGAATTCACTCGAACAGCTGCGGATCGCTGCCGAGTATTTGAAGCTCGACGAAGGCATTCATCAAATCCTAGCCCATCCAAAGCGGGAGCTGACAGTGTCGCTCCCAGTGAAGATGGACAACGGGAAGATTAAGGTCTTCACCGGATACAGGGTCCAGTACAACGATGCGAGAGGACCCTTCAAGGGAGGGATCAGGTACCACCCGGGCGTAACACTGGACGAGGTCAAGGCCCTGTCGGCCTGGATGACCTGGAAGACCAGTGTCGCCGACATTCCCTTGGGAGGAGCGAAGGGAGGCATCATCTGCGACCCGAAGAGCATGTCCCAGCCCGAATTGGAGCGCATGACGCGCCGCTACGCGGCAGCCATCAGCCCAATCATCGGCCCCTACAAGGACGTCCCTGCCCCTGACGTGTACACGAACGGCCAGACCATGGCATGGATCATGGACACCTATAGTTTCATCCAGGGTGTCGCGTCGCCGGGAGTCATCACAGGGAAACCAATCTCCCTGGGAGGCTCGCTCGGAAGGGACAAGGCGACCGGAAGGGGAGCGGTGTTCTGCACCGTTGAGGCGGCCAAGGTGAAGAAGATGGACCTGAAGAAGGCGACCTTCGCGGTCGAAGGCTTTGGCAACGCCGGCGCCTTCTACTCGCAGATCCTTCAGACCTACGGGTCGAAGCTGATGGCAGCGAGCGACTCCAAGGGAGCAATCATGAGCAAGAACGGCATGGACGCCGACAAGCTCATCGCCCACAAAGAGAAGACCGGGTCCGTGGTCGGCTTCCCCGGAAGCCAGCCGATATCGGGCAAGGAACTCCTCCAGATGGACGTAGACATCCTCAGCCCCTCAGCACTCGAAAACACCATCCTCCCAGACATCGCAAAGGGCATCAAGGCGAAAGTCATCACCGAGTGCGCCAACGGCCCAACGACTCCACAGGCTGACAAGATCCTCGATGCGAACGGGGTCTTCCTGATCCCGGACATCCTAGCCAACGCCGGCGGGGTCATCGTCAGCTACTTCGAGTGGGTCCAGAACCTACAGAGATACGAGTGGACCGAGGCCGAGGTCAACTCGAAGCTCGAGAGGCAGATCACGAGCGCATTCAAGGCCGTCCACGAAGCGAGCCTGAAGCACAACACTTCGATGAGGACGGGTGCCATGATAGTCGCCGTGGGCAGAGTCGCCGACGCAGTCAAGACTCTCGGCCTCTTCCCATAGACGACCTGCGTGCGTTCAGGGCGCCTCCGGTCCCGAGCCGGCGGCGCTCTTATCCCTGTTTTTCATTTTTCTTGAAGCTACGAGACAGTCATCTGCAACTAATCTGAAATACCGTTAAATACGGTTGAGAGACATTCGGGACAATGGCCCGGGATAGGATGGCCCCATTCCTCAGGAAAGGTAAGAGCATGCTCCTGGCGTACGACCAGGGCCTGGAGCACGGACCGTCCAAGGACTTCGACGACCGGAATATCGACCCCGCATTCATAATGGAGACAGCTGCGAAGGGGGGTTTCAACGGTGTGGTGTTTCAAAAGGGTGTGGCCGAAAGGTACTATGACGGCAAGGTGCCTCTGATCGTCAAGGTCAATGGAAAGACGAGCCTTCCACAGGGAGAACCGGTTTCGAGGCAAGTGTGCTCGGTGAAGCACGCGGTTTCGCTGGGTGCGAAGGCGGTCGGTTACACCATCTACCTGGGGTCTGGCCACGAAGCAAAGATGTTGTCGGAGTTCGGCCGAATACAGGAGGAAGCGCACGGGCAGGGCGTCGCCGCCATAGCCTGGATCTATCCGAGGGGAGCCGGAGTCCAGAACGACGCTTCGAAGGAGATCGTCGCCTACGCGGCCAGGACGGGTCTCGAGCTGGGCGCGGATGCAGTGAAGATCAAGTACACTGGCGACAGCGCCTCGTTCTCCTGGGCCGTCAAGTCAGCCGCTGGGATGAAGGTGTTCATGTCGGGAGGACCTAAGGCCCCGACGGACGAGGCGTTCCTTCAGCAGGTGAGGGGGGTGATGGACGCAGGGGCGACCGGCATCGCGGTGGGAAGGAACGTCTGGCAGCACAGGGAGCCCCTCAAGATGGCGAAGAGCCTGAGCAAGGTCATTTTCGAGGGTCGGTCAGCCCAAGACGCGCTGGCGGCCTAGCCTCCAGACCGTCGCAGTCGTGGGCACGCCTTAAGACTTGCAATTGCGGTGGAAGACGGGCTCGCTCTATTTCTTCAGCAGTCTCCACGACATGACTATCCCGACTATCGAGAAGAAGGCTGCGAATCCGAAGACCACGGAAAAGTCCAGCCAGAGCGAATACGACCCGACTGCACCTATCAGCATCTGCCTGATGCCGTCGATGGCGTAGCTGACGGGGTTGACTTTCACCACATCTTGGAGCCAAGCAGGCATTATCCTGGTTGGAAAGAGCGCGTTGCTGGCGAAGAGCAAGGGCAGGTTCAGCAGGTTGATGATGGCCATCTGCGTCTGCCAGTCGCTCGACCTGAGCGAGAGCATCACGAAGAGCCCGGAAAGGCCCATCGCGACGAGGAAGATTATCGCGAATGTACCGGCGATTCCAAGCAGCGTGAAGTTGCCGGTCTCCATTCCAAGCGCAATCCCTATGGCAAGGACGACGACGGCCTGGATGAGAGACCTGGCCACGCTCTG
Source organism: Nitrososphaerales archaeon (assembly GCA_050011215.1). Lineage (GTDB taxonomy): Archaea > Thermoproteota > Nitrososphaeria > Nitrososphaerales > Gagatemarchaeaceae > UBA183. Next base: position 3,094 of record JBEKJM010000002.1, on the reverse strand, counting down.
CAGGATCTTGCTCATCACTATCGTTCCCCTGCTCACGGGAGTGGTCAGGACCTTGTTCATGAAACCGAATCTCCTGTCCCACACTACAGACATGCCGCTGAAGGCTGAAGTGAAGACGACTACGAAAATCAGCATGCCGCACACCAGGTACGAGAAGTAGCTTGCGGTCCCGAAGAATTGTGTCATGAGGGCGTTCACCTCGGCTGGCGTTGCGTTGGGCCCCAGGCTGCTGGTGATGAACGAGCTGAAGTTCAGTGCCTTCCCGAAGAGACCCATCCATATCACGGGTTGTATCAGGGATATTATCAGCTGGTATGGGTTGGTGTACCACTTCCTGAGGTCCCTGTTGGTCAGCGCCCAGAGGCCGTGGATCGGGCTGTTGTTCGACTTCGGGGCTACCGTGGCAGCCCTCCCCTGCTTCGGCGTCACAGCTTGCTGCGATGTAGGGACCTGGGTCGTGGTCGCGGGCTTCCCGGCCTCCGATTCTCCTTGTTGGGTCAAACTCTAGTTCACGCTCGCTCTTCTATGACCGCGCGGTCCGCATCGTCCTTCGCTGGCTCCTCATCGACCACTTGTTTGTCTCTTCCTCCCTCAGGGTACGCCCGGTCAGCTCCAGGTAGGCTTCGTCAAGGGTCGGGCGCGTCAGAGATATCCTTGTGACGTGGAGCCCCTTCGACTGAATCAGACCCATTATCAGAGGCGAGGCCTCCTCCCCCTTCTCCGTCTTTATCCGGTAGTCATTGTCGGTCTTCTTGACATCCTTCACCAGGCCAATCTTGGCGATGTCCGCCGAGATGTCGGGCTGCCCCTCGCTGACGCCAACAACGATCACGTCGCCACCGACGCCGTCCTTCAGCTGCTGAGGAGTTCCAGTCTTGATTATGTGCCCGTGGTCGATGATCGCTATGCGGTCGCAGAGAGAATCGGCTTCCTCAAGGTAGTGGGTGGTAACGAAGAGAGTCATGCCGTACTGCTCCTTCAGCGTGCGGATGTACTTCCAAACGGCAGCGCGCGTCTGCACGTCCAGGCCCAGGGTCGGCTCGTCAAGGAAGAGGAGCTTCGGATAGTTGATCAGACCGCACGCCAGCTCCAGTCTCCTGCGCATCCCTCCGGAGTAGGTGCTGACCTTCCTGTCCTTGGCGTCCTGGAGCTCGACAAGCGAAAGCAGTTCAATGGCGTGGTCCTTCGAATTGCTCCGAGGGATGCCATAGAGGTCAGCGCAGAGAAGTATGTTCCGGTAGCCTGTCATGTCCTCGTCTGCCGTGTAGTCCTGAGGCACGACCCCCACGTTCCTTCTTACTTCGTTCGGGTGCCTGCCGACGTCGAAGCCGCACACTTCCGCCTTTCCGGACGTAATTGGAATCAAGGTCGTGAGCATGTTGATGGTCGTGCTCTTCCCCGCACCGTTGGGCCCGAGGAATCCGAAGATCTCTCCCTCCTTGACGTCGAAGCTCACTTCGTCGACGGCCCTCTGTTGCCCGAAGGTCTTGGTGAGCTTCTCCACGGCGATGATACTCTTGGCCGAGGGCTTGACGGCCAGAGCCGTTGGACTTGAGGTTGTCATCATGCCGTCTTCATCACTCGATTCTCTCTATCTTGGACTTCGCGTCCTTCAGAATGGCCGCAACCTTCTTGGCCTGTTCCGGCGTCATTTCCGGAAGACGCAACATCATGCTCTTCCTGAGCTCCATCCCACTTCGTACCGCATCCATCTTTCCGTCGGCCCGCTCGAAGAGCCTGTGTATTCTTCTGATTGTGACTTCGCTCTCCTTGAGGAAGGCCTTTCCCCTCCTTGTAATCGAGTACACCTTCTTTTCGTTCTTCTGTGATGCCGTCACGTATCCGATATCCTCGAGATACTGCAGCGTAGGGTAAATCATTCCCGGGCTCGGCTCGTAGATTCCCCCGAACGTCTCAGAAATGCCTTTGGCAATCTCGTAGCCGTGCATGGGCCTCTTCTGTAGCTCGTCAAGAACTAGGACTTTGGCATCACCCCTGTGCATCCAACCCCTTGCGTGTCCCCACGATTGGTGGAACATATCTAACAAGATATATCGCGATACTACTACTATTTAAAAAGCTCTCTATGAGGGTTATGTTAAATCCTTGGCACACACCTTAGGGTGTTCGGCCTCGAGCCCACGAGATTCACGCAATTCTCTTGGCCACATCTGTCCGGGCAAAGTATACGACCGCAATTGTCAGCGCAGAGACAGAGTAAGCTGCTCCCAGAAAAGCGGAGAACCAGACCTCGGTCTGGTTCTGGCTGCCCTCGGGTGCCCCTCGCCATGGCAATAACGTCAAGACAATCGCAAGACGCGTAAGTGAAATCCAGAGCACGTGGAAGAACGGGCCCGATGGGGTCGAAACGCCAAGCCGCCTTATGAAAAACCCTGGTTATTACTCAGATGAGTTAACGAAGTCTGTCTCAAGCTCATTTCAATAGCTCGGCTAGGATTCGCGTGTCCTAGTTCAATTTGTCCCGAGAAGCCTAATGGAATTAGCAGAATCCTCATGTGAGAATCGCTCTGTAAACAGAGAAGCATTGCTTCGGGCCCTCCCATGTGCTTCAGCAGGCGATTAGGTTCGAATCCGGTGGGAGTCGCTTGATTTTCTAAGCGAATCCTGACGCTAGGAAATCCCTGCCAACTCAACCGTAGCCGCGCGCTTCGGGGCACAATGATGGAGCGGGCCCGGTGGGGCTCGCGCTAAAGTTGCTTGATCGAATGTCAAATTGATGGGCCCCGATCCCCGCGAGGCGCCCTGGCCGGGACTTCATGGTTCAGCTGGGCGCCCCACCAGAGGAACCCGAGCTGAAGCGCGCGCGAGGCGACACCCATATATCTCGCACGAAAACGGAACGGAACCTGATCTCACTTTGGAGAGTCCGTATCCTCTAGAGTCTCTCCTCTCTGCCAGACATCTGTTGGCGCCCGTCCTCGTTGACGATCATGTCTACTTCCTGAGCAACATGAGCGGGCTGATCAGCCTTTACAGAATGAAGAAGGAAGGCGGAATGTCCGAGCCTCTCTTGCCCCCGGACATCGCCCTGCAAAACCCGCATCTGATGATGGGAGATTCATTCGCGGTCTTT
>JBEKJM010000001.1:0-112042 GCA_050011215.1 Nitrososphaerales archaeon | reverse complement strand
CGATAATGGCAATGATAGTCGGTGTCGGAAACTACGTGTTGGCCAGGCTGCTCGTCGAGGAGATGCCGACCGTCTTCAAGCCCTTCGGTTTTCCTCTGATGGTCTGGGCGCTCATAACGATGGTCTACGCCGGCGCCGTTACTCTCGTACAGACCGACACCAAGTACCTTTACTCGTGGTCTACGATAAGCCAGAACGCCTACTCGCTCCTCGGTATCGGCAGTCTCACCGCTCTCGGAGTCTCTGGAGGGGTCTTCTACTTCCTGAGCCACATCGTCGGGAAGTGCATTCTCTTCTCGGTCGCCGGGATCCTCCTCGCGCAGACGGGAACCAGGGACATAAGGAAGATGGGGGGGCTCGCCACGATAATGCCGCTGACGGCGACTCTCTGCGTCCTCGGCACACTGATTCTCTCCGCAGTCCCACCCATGAGCGGATTCCAGGCAGAGTGGATTTTGTTCGTCGGGATCTTCACCCAGGGAACACTCGGGACCGCCGCCAACATGGTCGTGGCATTCGCCGCGATCATAGGGACGACGCTGACTGTCGCCTACACTTTCTGGCCCCTCCGCAAGATCTTCTTCGGGCCCCTCCCAGCCCAGCTCCGAGAAGTGAAGGAGGCGCCACTTACCATGCTGGTCCCACTCTTCGTGCTGGCAGCAATCATGCTCCTGGTCGGCATCTACCCAGAACTGATCATGAAGTTCCTTTCATCATTCACATCCGGACTTCCGATTAGGGGAGGAATCGGGTAGATGAGTGCAGTAGTCTCAGCCTATTACGTCTGGGCGGTCTTCATTGTCCCGTTCATCGGTGCCCTGGCCATCGCTCTGTACCGTAAGGCGTCTAGGGTCAGGGATTGCGTCGCTGTCCTCTTCTCCCTGGTCTCCGCGCTCTTCGCACTCCAGCTTCTGATTCCGACGCTGCAGGGGCAGACGATCACCCCGTCCGGCCCGACCAGCATTCCATGGATTCCGGCGCTCAACGTCAATGTCGGTGTCCTTTACGACCCATTCACCATAATCATCTCGAACGTTGTGGCGTGGGTGGGTCTGCTGATCATGGTATACAGCCTCGAGTACATGAAAGGGGACAGCGGGTTGACTCGATACTGGTTCCTCATGAACTTCTTCATCGGGAGCATGCAGCTAATCGTCCTCTCGGACAACTTTCTCTCGATGTTCGTAGGATGGGAGGGCGTCGGGCTTTGCAGTTTCGCACTGATTGGCTTCTGGTTCACCGACGAGAAGGACAAATGGGTCGGGACGATCGGTCAGACCGCTCTCGGAGAGGCCCAGGCGTACCCACCATCGCACGCGGGAATGAAAGCCTTCGTCATGACAAGGATAGGCGACGTTGCCTTCCTGGTCGGGATCATACTTGTCTTCATCTACTCTGGAACCTTCAATTTCGCTCAGCTCGGTCAGAATACGGGATGGACGACTAGTCTGGCCCAGTCGGGGCTGCTCGTCCCCGCTGCCTTGCTGATCTTCGGAGGCGCAGTCGGGAAGTCCGCACAGTTCCCGCTCCACGAATGGCTCCCGGACGCGATGGCCGGTCCAGCCCCGGTCTCCGCGCTGATTCACGCAGCGACGATGGTCAACGCTGGCGTCGTGCTCGTGGCCAGGGTCGGTCCGATCTTCTACTTCGCGCTGGCTTCCAACCCTTCGCTGATTCAGCCGTTCTTCTTGACGGTGGCCTGGATCGGCGCGTTCACAGCCTTTCTGGCTGCCACCCAGGCGCTCGTCGGATTCGAGTTGAAGAAGATACTCGCCTATTCGACGATCTCCCAGATCGGATACATGATGATGGCACTCGGGCTGACAGCCTACTCGAGCAACTTCGCCCAGGGGCTCTCCGCGGGACTCTACCAGCTGATGAGCCACGCGATCTTCAAGGCGTGCCTCTTCATGGCGGCAGGAGCGCTCATCCACGTCTCCGGATCGAAGTACATCAACGAGATGGGCGGGTTGAGGAAGAAGATGAACATGACTTTCATCGCCTTCCTGATAGCCGCAGCTTCGCTGGCGGGCATTCCACCGTTCAGCGGCTTCTGGAGTAAGGATGCCGTCCTGGCTACGGCGTGGGATTCCGGGCAGATGTGGCTGTTCTTGGTGGGTGCGGTGACCGCAGGTCTGACGGCGTTCTACTCCTTCAGGATGGTCGGGATTATCTTCTTCGGGAAAGGGAGCACGGGCTTGGAGGAGCGGGGGGGTGGAGAGCACGGGGTTCGGGAGGTCAGCCCGCTGCTGTGGGCTCCCTACATGGTCCTCGCGATCGGCACTCTCTTCATTGGTCTCATCTCGGCTCCGCTCGGAGTGGAGAACTTCCTCGAGTGGGCGTCCAACGCCTACTTGGTCACGCTCTCCCCACACTTCACTGCACCAGTGGTCGCTTCCGTAGGGTTCAACGTGGAGTCCGCCCTGATAGCATTCGCCTTCGTGGCTGTGGGGTTTGGGGCTGCCGGTCTGCTTTACATCGCAAGAAGGTATCCTCCAGACAGGTTCGTCGGGAGTACTGGCTTCATGCACGCAGTCTACACCTTCCTTGAGAAGAGGTGGTACATCAACGCAATCTACTACAGGGTCTTCGTCGACCCAGTCCTTAGAGCCTCGAGGTGGCTGCTCGCAAGTATCGAGATCAACGGGCTGGACAGGATGAACAACGCCGGTGCCTACATCGGTCTCAGCTTCTCGGCCGTTGGTAACTGGGTAGATACCAGGGTGATCGACGGGGCCGCGAACGGCATTTCGACTCTCGGGCAGGCCCTGTCCAGGGCGGCTAAGAGGATTCAGACTGGGATAACTGAGCAGTACATCTTCGTCTTCGCCCTTGGCCTATCAGCCCTGATCGTGGCTCTGATCTTCGCATTGGGGATTTGGCCATGAGTTATCTCCTCTCTCTGCTCATCTTCATCCCGCTGATCGGGACGCCATTCGTCTACCTCGTCGGCAGGCGGAACAAACACGCCGGAATCTACCTCACGTTGGGTCTGTCGGTAATCACATTTCTGCTCGCCCTCTACTCCTACTGGTTCATCTACGTTCACCCTCCCGCTCTCGGTCAGTACGCGCTGACGGAGAAGTACACATGGTTCAACTTCCAGTTCATCGGTCTGGATTACCTGGTCGGACTCGACGGTCTCAGCGCACCGCTCGTCACCCTTTCGGGCCTTCTGTCAATACTGGTAGTAATTGGCTCGCGAAGGCTGATCGATCATCACGAGGCGGAGTACTACGCCCTCCTCCTCTTCTTCGAAGGGTCGATAATGGGGGTGTTCCTCTCGCTCAACTTGATCGTCTTCTACATCTTCTGGGAACTCGTCCTCATCCCCATGTTCTTCTTCATCGGAGTCTGGGGCGGGCCAAGACGGAAGTATGCGGCGTTGAAGTTCATTCTCTTCACGTTCACCGGAAGCACGATAATGCTCCTGGGCTTCCTCTACTTCTACTTGGGGATGCCCTCGCCTTCGTTCGACATACCGGCCATCCAGGCAATGATCCAGAACCACCAGATACCCGTTGCCCTCGAGTACCTCCCTCTACTCGCGTCGTTCATCGGGTTCGGCGTCAAGCTCCCGGTCGTTCCCTTCCACACGTGGCTGCCCGACGCTCACGTCGAAGCTCCCGCTCCGATTAGCGTCCTCCTCGCGGGCGTCCTACTGAAGATGGGCGGGTACGGCATTCTCAGAATCAGCATCAGCCTCTTCCCACAGGCCTCGTACCAGTACGCGTGGGTCTTCCTCTTGATCGGGGCAGTGACGATGTTCTATGGCGCAATCGTCGCTCTCTTGGCAACGGACCTCAAGAGGATGATAGCTATGACGAGCATAAACCACATGGGCTTCGTCCTCCTAGGGGCGTACGCCACCGTGGCCTCTGGCAGCCCCCTCGGCGTCGAAGGCGCAATCTTCCAGATGTTCACTCACGGCCTGGCGATTGGCGCGCTCTTCATGCTCTCGGGATACGTTCATGAGCAGGCCGGAACGAGAGAGATACCGCTGCTGAAGGGACTGAAGGTCACAATGCCCAGGACAGCCGCGCTTCTGGTCTTGGGGAGTGCCGCGGCGATGGGGTTGCCACCATTCGCGAACTTCCTTGCCGAGTTCATGGTAATCGCTGCGGGTATCTCTGCCTACTCTGTCCTAGGGGTGACGATACTGGTTCCAGTGATCACGAGCGGGTACTTCCTCTGGTTCATCAAGAGGTCGATTCTCTCGTCTCCTGAGGGAAGCGCGGCGCGGCGGGACATTCCCAAGCCCGACGCTCTTGCCATCGCATGTTACCTTGTACCTCTCGTCATACTGATGATCTTCTCGTATTTGATAATCGCGCCGAGCGTACCCGTTGCGCAGTTCATAGCAGGGTTGAGGGGTGGCTGAGATGAATCTGCTTTCTGTCGCGATAATCATTCTGGCCGCCTCGTCGCTCGGCATCCCGCTCTTCCAGCTCCTCGACGACAAGAAATCGAAGATTCCTGCTTACATCCTGATTGCTGTCCTCACGGTGTCCCTCGCACTAGTCGGGGCCAATACCATATGGCCCTCGACAAACGCCTCGTTTGACGGCCTGCTCGGCTCTGACGCACTCGGCGGCTTCTTCGCCCTTGCCACGCTCGGCATGACGCTGATGGTCGTGGTCGCTTCAAGCAGCTACATACGCAGTGCCAATTCGCCGATCTACTATGGTCTCCTCTCGTTTACCGCGCTTGGGATGCTCCTCCTTTCGTACTCCCAGGACCTGCTGATGCTCTTCGTTTCATGGGAGCTCATGAGTCTGCCGACGTACGCCCTTGCCGGCTTCGACAAGAGGCGAGTCCAGTCGAACGAGGCGTCGGTGAAGTACGCCATAATCGGCGCGATGTCCTCGGCAATAGTACTCTACGCGATTAGTCTGACCTACGGATTGACGGGCACGACTCAGATCATCCCTGCGGTCAAGCTCCTCGCCTCGCAGCCGTTCAACCCGCTGGCCAGCGTAGCGGTCATCCTGTTCATCGCGGGCTTCGGTTTCAAGATGGCGATCGTCCCGTTCCATATGTGGATTCCAGACGTCTACGAGGGCGCACCGACTACCGTGAGCGCTCTCTTCGCTTCCGCGACAAAGAGTGCCGGTTTCGTAGCGGCAATCAGAGTCATCCTCGCATTCGCCACGGTATACGTCTTGACGCAGAACCCGCTGTTCACGCTGGCCAACGTCATAGCAGTTCTAGCTGTCCTGACGATGACGCTCGGGAATGTCGCCGCACTAACCCAGAAGAGCATGATGAGGTTACTCGCCTACTCCAGCATCGCACAAGCCGGGTACATCCTCGTGGGTTTCGTAGCATATGCGTACAGCCCGCTCTCCTCAACGGCCACAATCGGGATGACAGGTGTGCTCTTCCACATTCTGAACAACGCAATCATGAAGGGCGTCGCCTTCCTCGCAGCCGCGCTCGTCCTGCTCGAGCTCAAGAGGGGCGACCTACAAGCCTACAACGGGCTGGGGAAGAGGATGCCCATCACCGCCTTTACAATAACCATCGCCTTCCTCGCTCTCGCTGGCGTGCCTCCGCTCAGCGGGTTCTGGAGCAAACTCCTGCTCTTCCTCTCAGTGATAAACGGCCCATTCGCTTGGCTCGCGGTCGCTGGCATCCTGAACAGTGCTTTCAGCCTCGGCTACTACGGATGGGTAATCAAGAGGCTCTACATGGACGAACCAGAAAGCGCCGAGAAGGTCAGTGAACCTCTTGCATTCGTCCTCGTGTTCGCCGTCGCTGTCGGTCTAATCATAGGGCTAGGGCTCTTCCCTCAGATCGTGACCAACTTTGCTCCAAATGCTGTCAGGAACATCTTCCCAGGGTAGGCGAGCGTTCGGTCGGTTGGTTGCTTGGCACAGTTCTCTTGCCTGCGGTCGTCCTTGAATTCGGAATCGATTCATCCCCCCAGTCCCCGATCAGCCTCACATCGGTTCCCACTCCGGGCGTCCATCTGAGGAAGTCCTACAGCCAGTTTACCCTGACTCTGACCCTGTCAGGGAAGATCTTCCTGAAGGGCGTGCCTGTCCCTTGGTAGAACTTCGAGAAGAACTCATAGATGTGCAGCCTTAGGTCCTGTATGTAGACGATCAGGACCTCGAAGACGATGATGAGTATGTTGAAGATTACTATCGGCACCGCAGAAATGTACAGCGGATATGCGAGTAACATGTTAGTCACCAAGAGGAGCGACGCGTGCACGAGCAGCATTATCGCGAGCCTAACGTAGCTTATCGTGTTTGAAAGGAACTTGGAAATCTTCTCGAAGACGTCGATGCCTCCGTTTGCGAAAGCGCTTCCAGCTGATTCACCCTGAAATTTCCCTGCCATTATCGCTATTCCCTTGCCAGTCAACAGGATGATCATCGACACGGACACGACGGCGAGCGAAGCGCCACCTAGGAGGTCGTTCGGTAATCCCAAGAGGGGAGCTGGATTGGAGGTTTTGAACACGTTGAAACTGTACCCTGCACCAATGAACGCGAGACCGAACCCGATCCCTGAGAGATACATCGCGAGTGTCGGGAGCTTCTCGGTAGCCAGTTCCACAGTCTCGTGGCCCTTGATCGACTGGTACACGTCGAGTCCAAGGGCTGTGGTCATGTGCGCTATGCCAATGAGTATGGCAATGACGAGGACGACTTCAACGCCTCCAGGGTCGAGAGTAGGATTGGCCCCCAGAGGCCTTTGGACTATCTCAATCAGGGGCGGGATTGGAACGTAACGGTAAAGCGAGAACCCGAAGACTTCGCCGAAGACAATCCCGAAGACGCTCGCGGAGATTCCCGCCGCGAGGAATATGTTGCCCCACTTTCTCAGGTTCCCGGTGCTCCTCTGCCTTATCAGCAGGGCGAACAGCGTCAGAACAACGCCGTGACCGAGGTCGCCGAACATCATTCCGAAGAATATCGGAAACACGAACGAGATCAGGGGCGTGGGGTCGACCTCGTGCCCTCCGGGGGTCCCCTGCGCCTCGGTGATTAACTGGAACGGTGCCATGAAACTCGTATTCTCCATCAGTGTTGGGGCGCCAGCGTCGGTTTCTTCATGGCCAACCGGTTCTCCGTGGACCATCCATCGTGCGAACCTGTCCTTGAACTCCTTCTCTCTCCTGGTGGGGACGTAACCGGATACGATGGCGAACCTCTTCATACCGCCGGCCATCCTCGCGTCATCTAGCATGTCCCTCGCGACTCCCGCAAGCTCCCTGACTGCAAGTAGTGTAGTCTCGGAACTGGCCCTTAGCTGGGCGATTGCTGACTTCACGGCTTCCTTCTCCTTCGAGGCAGCCTCGCTTTCTTGGGTGAGCCTGCTGTACGCTTCGGCAGGATTCTGCGGAAGGCCGGCAGGAATTGCGAACGGTTCCACTCCAAAGGCCTTCATGACCTTGTCCACGCGGTCCGCTTCGGACAATGACGATGCTACGAGCACAAGGCTATGACTCTGCGAGAGGGTGTGTGAAACCACAGTAATGCCCGAGAGTGATCTGCTGAATTCGGGTAACGTCTGATTCTCCACGACAGCCAGGGTGACCTTGATCCAGCGTAGGGCCTGAACGTTGCCCAAGTCCGCGGAGAAACCCGAGACAACCTTCATCGCGTCTAGAAGCGTCTGGGTATTCATCTCTGCATTGGCAGCCTGTTGCAGAGCCGACCTTTGCTTCCTCGTCTCGTCCACGACGGGGCTCAGCATGGCTTCTGCCTTCCTCAGCAGGTCGTCCCAGTTCCTTGCGTCGAACTCGCTGCTCGGCATCTTCACTCCTCGGAATACAATGTCCATGGTGCCGGGCGCCAGTGGTATTGTGAGGTCCTTCACAGTCTGGTCTGCCAGTGCGAAGAGCCTGACGGCTCTTACGTCAAGGTCTTGGACGAGGGGGTCAAAACCCGATTCCTTGTCTGCCATCAAATGGAACTGTTCGAATTGGGCGAGTGCCCTGGTAACCTCTTCGTAATCGCTCCTCGGCGCTATGACAGTGACCGTTGAGAGAGGGGTTACGCCCAGAAGAATCCCACGCTTTCAGCAAAATCGCGAGTCGGGTTACGCTATTAAGTATTATAACGGTCATGAGGTGAGCGAGCCAAATGCGACAGAAGCACGCCGTTGTGACTTGAGCTATGCCTGGCAGGACATATGTCGGGACGAGAGCTTCAGCTCAGCGTGGGGCCCTTCTCGACAAGGCATCAATGGAAAAGTTGGCAGAGTCGGCTACCTTGGAGGAGCTGCTCAACAGGCTCAAGGTCACGCCCTATTCTGAAGCGCTCTCCAATCTCGTTCCACCACTCACGGCCAGAAAACTCGAATTGGCCCTGAGAAGAAGACTCGACAAGGCCCACTACGACCTCATGAAGGCCGCTGGCGGGTACAGGTTGATTCAGCTCTACTACCTCAAGCACATTGCATGGGATCTGAAGTCTGTTTTGAAGTCCAAGGCACTGGGTAAGTCCTACGAAGAGTCGATTGAGTATCTCGACATGAAAGCAGAAGAACTCGTTGGAAGAAGAGAGCTCATGGTGAAGGTCCTTTCTGCGAGTGACGTTCGAGAAGGGGTTGCGCTTCTATCGGGGACCGAGTTCCATGCCGACATTGAGAGGGCCGCGGCATCTTTTTCCGCCACCGGCGAGGCGAGGTTCTTTGACATCTATGTAGACCATGCCGTCTTGACTGCCATATCCGAAGCTTACTCGTCGGAATCCAAGCTGTATTCTTCTTCGAGATCCGTAGACGTGGCAGGAATAGGTGAAATCGTGGCCGTCGATGTCGATGCCTACAACGTGGTAAGTGTTCTTCGCGCGAAGCTGTGGGGTTTGCCAAGTCAGGAGGTCAGAAACCTCCTCGTCACCCCGACATTCAGGGTGCCCACATCAGTCCTCGTGAGGATGATTGGCTCTGAGTCCGTGTCCGACGCTGTGAAGCAAATCCAACAGATATACCCCACTGAAGTGAAGGAGCAGACAAATGACGAGGAACTCATTGATGCTGTGGAAGAAGTGTTCACAACTAGAATGAAGGCAACCTTGACCAAGACGTTCGCTTGGCAGAAGCTCGGCCCGGCCTACGCGCTCGCTCTGATAAAGCTCCTCGAATTCGAGGTCAACAACATAGCCGCAATAGCGGTCGGAGTCGAGGCCCGGATGTCTCCGAAGGACATCATGAACAAGCTAGGTCTGTAGGGCGCCCTGCCTTGATTTGTCCAGATTTTCGATTTTGCTTGCAACGCTTATAAGTTGTGCACGAGCGTGGCTTGCTCGCCCATTCATGAATAGACTTCCTGTCCTTCTGCTGGGCACCGCCGCTTTTGTGCTGGTTGCCCTGTCGGCGCCCGCCGCGGTAGCACAGACAAGCACCGCGACTACTGATAGTGCCAGCAAGTTCTTCGCCGCTAGTCTGGCCTTTGGGCTGGCCGCCGTGGCAGCGGGATATGCACTTGGTCAGTCCGGTTCGGCCGCAATCGCCGCAGTTGTGGAGAAGCCTGAAATAAGGACGAGCGCGTTGGTTTTCGTCGCGCTAGCAGAAGCGATTGCCATCTACGGCTTCGTGATGGCCATCATCATCCTCGGCCAGACGGCCTAGATACGCCCCCACTGCCGCAAAGAAGGTCCCGTTCTTTCTTCAGTACTTTCTCTGCACAGTGAAATCCGTCAAGTCTTCTAAGAATTCAAGGGCACTGCTCATGGGGAGCTGTATCAGCTGCCTCTTGGCCTCCTCTGCGTAGGTCTGGGAAAGCGCTGTCATCTTGCCCACAACTTCGCTCTCACTGTGGTTCTTCAGAAGACCCAGCACTATCTTTTCCTGCGATCTCCAGTCGAGGAGGTCGTCTCTCAATTGGTAAGCCGTTCCCAAGTTCCTTCCATACTCAGCAAGAGCTGCAACTTCCTTCTCGCTTCCTCCGCCCACGAGCGCGCCCAACTTCGCCGAGGTCTCGAAGAGAGCAGCGGTCTTGTCGCCTATTACCTTGAGATACTCGTCCCAGGTGAGGCTGTACACCTGCGGGTCGATCGTGAGCTCCGAGTACTCCCCTTCAGCCATACGCAGGGCAGCGCCGCTGATTTCCTCAGCGACGCGCCTGTCCCTGTACCTGGCCGCGATCGCCAGAATCATCGCGAACACGAAGTCCGCGGTCAGCAGGGAGGCGCTGAACCCGTACTTGGCATGGAATGTCATCTTTGCCCTTCTTGTCATCTCTTCGTCAATGATGTCGTCATGGATGATTGATTCGGTGTGCAGGAGTTCGACGGCGACTGAGGCGCCGAGCACCGAATCATCAGTGCAACCCAGGGCTTCAGCCGAAAGCATCAACAGGACAGGCCTGACGCGTTTACCTCCCTCGACCGCATACACAAGCGGGTCGTGAAACCTTGAATGCTTGTAGTGCGCTAGTTCTTGTGCGAGGGCCTTATCGGCCCTGTCGGCGTAGGACCTCATCCTGACCTCTATTGATTCCAGTGAGACAGACCTGCGACCGTCCATTTGAAAGACTTGGAATTTTCGCCCTTTGTATTCTATATAATGTTTCTCGACATGAAAGGGAGTTGCTGAGTCTGCCCTTCATGAAACGGTCTCCGTGGGGTCTTCTGCGGCCTGTTTCCAAAACCAGACGGGCGGCAGTTGGAAGAGCTTGCGGCCAGAATCGCTTAGAAGGAGCTTAAAGTAGATTCTCGAATTCCTATCTGACCAAGAACTGGAGCCAGGCGGTCGATTCCGCACGGCACCGCCATGAGCAAGCCAAGTCGAACTGTTCGACAGCCTTGGATAATGGCGTTGCCTGTTAGCGAGGTAACGAGAAAGCTCTAAGTGCCAAATAGGCGGGGGTCCAATTCAGCCCCGGTAGTATAGAGCTGCATGCGTACAGCCCGGTCAACTCCACGTGAGCAAGCCGAAAGTATGCCGGCCTTTCGAGTCGGCGACCCGGGTTCGAATCCCGGCCGGGGCACATCCCCTAAGAGAGAACGTGACGGTGATGGTCGGCTTCCATTGAGAGCGGAAGCACCGATTCACGGGCCCGGCTGCATGTCTTGACTCCGAGCGTTTCTGGCTGGCCGCCACGGGTGCTTCCAATCCACGGGTCCATGAGTGAAGCTATGTACAAGCCTCGCAAGAACCAACTCCCAGGCCTGGTCGAAGTAGTCATAGACAAGCTCTCCCTCCTTGTCGTCCTTCCAGCCGAACTCTTGGAATCTCACGAGCGTTCGTTTCTGACCCACTTCGTCAAAGAACAGGACCACCCACTGGGCGATTTCCTTGCGGGAGTCGGGAAACTTGGGTGGGGCGCCCCAAGTGAAGGAGAACATCTTCAGTGGCACGTAGCTCAGAACTGTGCAGCCTTCGGCCCCCTTCTGTCCCTCAGGTTCTTCTGGATCGAAGAGAATCTCATACTTTCCATGCGGTCTGATGTCCAACCTTGCGTCAGGCGCAAAGAATTTCTTGATTCCTTCTAAGGTCGTCCACGCCCGCCAAACCTCGTCTGCCGTCGTATCCACAAGCACTGACTTGGTCAGGACTCTGTTCGTCACGTGCTACGCCTTTCTCTCCCTCTCACTTGCGGCTAATTAACCACACGTGGCCTCCGATCAGGGGATGCGCTCTCCATTCGACAGGGGGATAATGGCAATCCATCTCCGCTAACGGTTCTAGGCCACGGGTGTGGAGGGATTGCGGATTCACACTGGAGAATCCTCTCGGCCCTCGAGAAGACACCGGTGGATTCAATTTGAAATAGCAGCCTCTAAGCGGCAGGGTGGATCTCGCTTGATAGGAGTCCTCGAGGCACTGCTGTTCGCTATCTTCGCAGGTTTTGTCGGCTCCATCTTGGGACTGGGCGGGGCACTGATTCTCACCCCGATTCTTGTCTACTTCGGCGTACCCATACAGTACGCAATCGCCGCCAGCATGGTGGCGATAATCGCCACGTCCAGCGGCGCCGCTTCTTCCTACGTGAGGGACGGTCTCTCCAACATTCGCGCCGCGTTCTATATGGAAACGTTCACAGCCGTGGGGGCCATTGTCGGTGCTTCACTCACGGGCTACATTGTTCTCGTCCATGCAGAGGCGCTGCTATACTACATCTTCGCTGCCTTCCTGGCCACCTCCTTCTTGGCCCTCGGAAAGATGAGAAACCGGGATCTTCCGGATGTCAAGCAGGACGGCATGGCGAAGTGGCTCAAGCTCGAGGGGTCGTACTACGACAAACCGGCAAAGAAGCAGATTGACTACAAGCTGACTAGGCCCGCGCTGGCGGGTCCTGGGATGTTCTTTGCCGGGGTGGCGGCCGGAATGCTAGGGATTGGTGGCGGGGCCTTCAAGGTCTCAGTCCAGGAGATGATCATGGGGATGCCGTCGAAGGTCTCAACTGCGACCACCAACTTCATCCAAGGTATGACGGCACTCGCGGGCGCGTCGATTTACTTTACATCAGGGTTCGTTTACTTGAACCTCGCCGCACCTCTGGCCATAGGCACGACGGTGGGTTCTCTCCTCGGCGCCCGGGTCCTCCCGAACCTGACGAACAGAACCGTGCGGAGCGTCTTCCTAATCGTGCTTGTGGTGCTGATCATAGACATGGTCTGGAAGGGGATGACTTCGTAATGGGCGTGAAGGTCTCCCCCCTGTCCTTGGGCATCAGCTGGATCTTGAGAGTCGGCGTAACGCTAAGCCTCGCCCTGGAGTCGGCGGGCGTCCTCCTGTACTGCATCCAGACTGGAAACCAGTCCCTCGACCTGTCTGCTGCCTGGCAGTTCAAGGGTGGCAACTTCTTCGACTTCGCGACTTCCACGGTCACGGCCATCGGAGCCGCTCCCAGCCCCCTGAACATCATGTCCCTGGGGATAATGACCCTGATGCTCACACCCTACGTGCGTGTGATAGCCGGGGTCATCTACTATGGGGTGCAGAAAGACTGGAAGTACGTCGGGATCACCCTATTCGTGCTCGCCGTGATAACGACCGGTCTGGTGGTCCTTTGACCCAGCCGGACATGGCGGGACAGGTGGGCGGTCGAGGTTTCCGGTGCCTTTTCTAATCGGCTTGGTGGGACAAGGTTCGGATTCTCTTAGAGATAATCGTGAGACAGAACGATGTACACTAATCGAGCAGAATCCTTAATCGTGCTTCGTGAAACCCGCGCAGAGCATCCCATAGTACGTCGGGACCTGGTAAGACACGAGCTCGCCAGCCATGGGAACCACCGACAGGGCTCCTGCGAGCATGGTCATCTGCCACAGGCTGTCTGGTTTCGCCGCCTCTACGAGGCCCGGGTCGATTCTCATCACTGACGAGAGCCGGCCCCTTTCGACCGCTTCGAGCACGTACTTGTCGTACACCTTCGCGTGCGCGTCGAAACCGTAGGGGCCGTCCTTCCTGTGGGCGTGCGCCTGATCCGAGCTCGCGACAAAGATGACTCGCCTCCTGCTTACTTCTGCGACCTTGGCTATGCACTTCCCGAACTCATAGTTCTGTTCGAGAGGAATCCCTCTTGAGGGGGTCACGATTAGCACCTTGCTCTTCAGCCTGTTCTCCTTGAGGAAGAACCAGAGTGGTATCAGAGTCCCCCAGTCCATCGCCAGGTCGGACATAGGTCCCTCCAGGGCCCCGTAATTCGCTCCAACGACCGGCAAACCCCGCCGTTCAGCTTCGTCTATTGCTGCCCTTCCCATTTCCACGTCGCACTTGACGCGGAGACTGACCTTCTTGGTTCCCTCGACCACCTGCCCCGATGAGTGCTCTGAAATCACCACTCCGATGTGCTTGGGGAGCCTCAGGTTGTGAGGGCTTGCGATGACGACCGTGTCCGGCCTCGCTTCCTTCACCTGCTTGGCGAGAGTCCTCATCCCCCGCCTGGTCGGCGCGAAGAGCTGGAGCTTGTCGCCGGCCAACGCTGGGATGGTCTCGCCGCCGTGAGGCGTTATGCAAGCGTAGACTAGCGGCACGTCAGCCGAGGTCTCCTCTCTGTATTCAAACGTTCTTGCTCAGGTAGTGCATTATCCCCATTACGGATGTCCGAATCGAGACCTTTGCGTAGATTGGGAGTTCGCTGACGCCAGCCTCCCGCTCCACCCTGAGTCGCATCGCCTCCGCCGCCTCGTCGAGGCTCGCCCCTCTGCCCTTCATGTCGCCCACGTCTTTCACCCACCGGGTGACCTTCTCCTCGGTGCTATCGAAGACGTAGTCGACGTCAGTCCTGGCTCCGAAATGGGGAGTTAGCAACTTGGTCGCGCCAAGCTGTCTAAGCGAGTGCACCGTGGACACGAGCTGGTTCGGGTCGAAGCTTGGTGGCGGCGTAGTCGGGATCAACGTCTTCATTTCTGGGTAGACTATCCCGACTGCATCGGCCGTTAGGAGACTGTTCGTACCGTCAAGCATCATGGAGATCTGATGCGGGGCGTGTCCTGGTGAGTGCAACAGCGTGGCCGTCAGCCCTTCCCCCAGGTCCACGTGCAGCTCCTTGCCTATGGGTGTCATCCTTTCCAGCGGGATTGGTTCGGGCGAGCCGTAGAGATTCATGATCGCCTCCCCGAAGACCCTGGTCGCACTTTCGATGAGTTTGGTCGGGTCCGCGAGGTGGGGAACGCTCCTCTCATGGGCGATTACCTTGGCATTCGGCATCTCTTTCACGAGGTGTCCTG
The DNA here is from genome assembly GCA_050011215.1 of Nitrososphaerales archaeon. Taxonomy (GTDB): domain Archaea; phylum Thermoproteota; class Nitrososphaeria; order Nitrososphaerales; family Gagatemarchaeaceae; genus UBA183. The sequence goes on along the minus strand of JBEKJM010000001.1, from coordinate 97,406 downwards.
CCGCCCCTGCATGGTCCAGGTGGACGTGGGTCGGCACGATGTATCTGACATCGGAGGGCATGACGCCCAGCTCGGCTAGTCCCGCCAGGACGGTCTGGTAAGAGGACGCGTAGCCGCAGTCGACCAGTGTCACCTTGGGTCCCGTTATGACGTATGCGCCCACAGTGTTGGGATGACCCAAGGCGTACGTGTCCAGCACGTAGACCCTCTCGGCGACCTTGGTTGCGTACATCCGAGGCACCTATGACGGGCCTTTGGGGTTCCCGAACTCGTAGGCCAACATCGCGAGCGACGTCGCTCCGAACTTCAGGACGTCCTCGTCCACCTTGAACTTCGAGCTGTGGATTGGGGAGACGCATCCCTTCGCCGGGTTGCGGGTGCCGAGGAAGTAGAATGTGCCGGGAGCCTCCTGCAGAAGCCTGGAGAAGTCTTCCCCACCGAGGACGGCTTCGATGTTCCTGACCCTCGTACCTCTGATCCTTCTCATGACCTCGACTGCATCCTTGGTCGCCTTCGCATCGTTGACCGTCACTGGATAGGCGTCCTTCTCGAACTCCACTTCGGCGCGGGCGCCGAAAGCCCTGCAGACGCCCTTCACCACTTCTGCCACTTTGGTCTTCGCCCTCCTCCGCGTCACCTCATCGAGGGTTCTTATCGTCCCGTCGAGCAGCGCTTCGTCAGGGATGATGTTCTCCTTTGTCCCCGAGTGAACGGCACCCACGGAGATTACAAACGGGCGCATCGGGTCGATCATCCTTGACGAGACCCCCTGCAATGCGATTATGACCTGGGCCGCCATGTAGATCGGGTCGACAGTCTTGTGTGGCGCCGACCCGTGCCCGCCCCTTCCGATTATCCGCACCCTGAATGTGTCGGAGGCCGCCATGAATGCTCCTTCGTTGACTCCGAACTCTCCTGAGCGTCGGTTGCTGTCCATGTGGAGCCCGAAGACGAAGTCCACCTTCGGGTCCCTCATCGCTCCGTCCTCAATCATTGGCAGTGCACCACCCTTTCCACCATGCTCTTCTGCGGGCTGGAAGAGGAACTTCACTGTACCATGCAGCTCGTTCTTGTGGTTTGCCAGAATCTTGGCCGCTCCAAGCAGCATGGCTACGTGCGCGTCATGCCCGCACGCATGCATCACCCCCTTGACTTTCGACTTGAACTCGACGTCTGCCATCTCTTCGACTGGAAGGGCGTCCATGTCTGCTCTCAGCGCGACCACCTTCCCCTTCTTCCCGCCCTCGAGGATCCCGAGGACTCCGGTCCCTCCAACTCCCCGTTTGACCCTGATTCCGAACGACTCGAGCTTCTCCGCGACGAGTCTGGCGGTCTCTTCCTCATGATATGATAATTCGGGTTTCTGGTGGATTGTCCTCCGCGTTTTGATCATCTCGCTTTCGATGGATGTGGCTTCAGCCAAGAAGTCCATGCGGTCCACCACGGGTCGACGCCGATAAAAGCTCTCATTCCCTGCCCTGACTTCATGGCACGGCGAAGCGGTCAACCAGTGGTGGGCATAGACTTGGCAGGGAGCGAGAAGAGGAACACTGGATTCTGCGTGATGGACCCTCACATGAGGTGCAACACGGCGGTGCTTCACACCGATCAGGAGGTTCTTCGCCTGACCTCAGAGGCGATGCCGAGCGTCGTGAGTATCGACGCCCCGCTCTTCCTCCCGAAGGGCAGCGAGAGCCTCGATAAGCCTGGACCTCCCCATTTTCGGGAGTGCGACAAGGAACTCCTAAGGATGCACATCAGGTTCTTCCCGATTTCGCTGGGTCCGATGCGGATGCTGACCGCTCGGGGGCTGAGGCTCAGGGCCGCCCTCGAGGCGCGCGGGTTCGAGGTGATAGAAAGCTTCCCCGGTGCCGTACAGGACCTCCTTGGCATGCCGCGCAAGCAGAAAGGTTTGCACAAACTCGAGGGGGCCCTACGGCGATGTGGAGTCGGACTGGGGCAGCAGAAGGGTGGATTCAGTGGAGATGAGCTGGACGCGGTGACCTCCGCGTTGGTAGGTCTCATGTACAGGAATGGCGAATACCAGGCCATCGGCGACCCTGAAGAGGACTTGATGATCCTGCCCGCTGTCTAGGATTCCGAAGGGTCGTCTGGGACTTGTCTTCTTAGCCCGATCTGCCGCATTGGCGACCTGCCGAGTCTTCCAATGCCTCAGAGGCAGGAACCCTGCTGTTCATTGGTTCAGTCCAGTTCGAAATCCTGTCAATGCTCGCAGAGGCGGTCAGCCCGAAGTGCAGCTACTTGCCGCCCGAAATGTAGTGTGGGGTGGGAATCCAACCCGGTATGTCAGGTGGGGATTTCACGGCTCTTGGACTCCGACCCCCTCTCGTCTCCCTAACAAGTTAGCCAGAAGTGAATTAAGGCCTCGCCGGTCACAAGTATGGCATAAAGTGGTGCGTTTGAAAGACCAGCTTGAGAAGGCCCCAGAGCCCGTCCAACAGTATGAGGGATTGAACTGGGTAGTGGTTCATGGCCGTGGCGTAATCCACACAGGGCATGCGAATTCCTTCGTAAGAGTCTTGGCCACCGCGGGAAACCTCGCCGGAAAGGAGTCGTACTACTACATGAGGTACGATGACTCGCCCGAACGTGACCACATACCTCATTTGTTTTACACTGTTTTCGGCAATCCTACCATCGACGTGGTTCTTCACGAGGAGGTAGAACCCATAGGACACGTGTTTGACGCGATCGTCGTTATGGACTCTTCCATGCTCCTCCACCAGACATCTCAAAGGGCGTTGCCATTCGACGGAGCAAAGAAAGATGCCGTGCTAGTCGTCAACACCTCCCTGAGCTCAGAAGAGATAGTACGCTTGGTAAAGAGATATGCTCTCGCAGAAGATTGGGACGGCAAGCTCGTTGCGATAAGAGCGAAAGACTACGATTCAGACATCGCTTATCCTCTTCTCGGGGCATTGGCAAAAGCCTTCGGAATCGTGAGTATTGGCGACCTTGTAGCGGCTCTTGATTTCCTCGGGCAGAGTAAGAAGACGGACAGCGTTAGGAGAGCGTATGAGGACTCCAGGCCGATTCCAGTGAAGATAAGAGCGGAAGATATCGATTTGCACAAACGGAGAGTAAAGGAAAGAGTCGGTGCGCCCGCGGTCGCGAGGGGTCTGTGGTGGGATCGGTCAGTCTACGAGCACTACAAGACGACTGCAGCAGAGGCTCACTCCTACTCCGAAAGAGTTGAGGCGATGCCGCGGTGGGAAGCGTTGGCGCCAGGCCTGATTGAGTTCGGCCCTTTGCCGGGCGAGAAGAACATCGGTTTCAAGACCTCCTTTTCAAGAAGTCTTAGACCTGTTATCAGCACGGAGAAATGCACAGACTGCAAGCTGTGCTCAATCTATTGTCCTGATGGGGCGATAGACTTCGGAACGATCAAGGTAGATTACGACTACTGTCAAGGTTGCGCCATCTGTGCGCAGGTGTGCCCGCCGAATGCAGTTGAAATGGTAAGTGAGTTGAAGATCAAAGAAGGCATGAATGAAGAGATGGTAACGACCGTCGCAGAGGCGCTGAGGGAATACGGCTACTAAGAGAGACGGGAGGATGAACGCCCAGACTGCGGTTCCGGGCACCACCACCATTCAGAAGAAGCGCATATGGACTGGGACCAGGTCCGTGGCCGAAGCCATCAAGATCGCAGACGTCGATGTGATTGCGGCTTACCCCATCCGACCATACACGGGCATAATGAATGACTTGGCAAAGATGATCGCCGACGGGGAATTCCAGGCCGAGATTGTCATCGCTGATTCAGAGCATTCACAGTTCGAGATTGTCAAGCACGCCTCGGCAGTTGGAGCCAGAACCTTCGCTGGGAGCTCGGGAGTAGGCCTAGCATACGCAACAGAAGCCATAGCTGTCACAGCCCTAGGGCAGCTGCCAGTCGTGGCCGTGGCTGGGTGCAGGGCATTGGACGATCCAGGCAATTTCGGAATGGAATGGAACGATGTCTTCCTCTTCAGAGATCTTGGTTGGCTCGTCTCATGGGCGAAAGATCCTCAGGAGGCGCTGGATATGACACTGGCTGCCTACAGAGTGGCAGAAGACCACAGGGTTTTGCTTCCCCACTTCATTGCTCTGGATGGCGCTGCTTTGACGCACATCTCAACTCCCGTACAGACACCCGTGAAGGAAGATGTGGCTGAGTTCCTGCCGCCCTACAAACCTCCATACGTTCTCGATCCCGCTTTCGGTCCCATCAGCAAAGGGCAACACATCGCACCTTCACTAATTGGACCCGAGCAGAGGAAGCTCATTGATGTCTCGATGAAGAACAGCAGGGAAGTCATCCGAGGAGCTTGGAAGGACTATCAAAGGCTCGTCGGTCGGGAGTATTCCCCCTTTATCGAGTCGACTCTCATGGAAGATGCCGAAATCGCGCTAGTCTCCATGGGTGCTTACACTAAAGATGCGATCTATGCCGCAAAGAAGTCAAGGGAGCGCGGTCTCAAAGTTGGAGTCATCCGCTTGAGATACTGGAGGCCATTTCCCGCAGACGAGCTTAGGAGGGGGCTGAAGGGAATCAGAGGCGTGGGTGTCCTTGACTTCTCCTATTCGATGGGATCTCCTGATTTCGTTGGGGCATTCTTCAACGACATCAGATCCGCACTCTATCAGAGCAATGCCAGGCCGCCCCTGATCGATTTCATCTTGGCTGGTGGAAGAGAACCAACTGTGCAACACTTCGAGAAAGCGATCGGACTAGTACAGGAAGCAGCCCGGACAGGGAACGCCGACAAGATCGTTCATTGGCTTACGTTGAGGGGCGAAGACGTGTGACTGACCTAATCAAGAGTGTAAAGGCGGTTCCAGCAGTGGATTATTACACCTCTGGGAGAAGGACTTGTGCCGGGTGTGGGCCGGCGATAGGGTACCGTTTACTTAGCAAAGCTGCAGGGCCCAACACAGTATTCTTAGGCCCTACGAGCTGCATGTATGTGGCCAACGGTCACCAATACCTGACTTCCCCATACGCTGTCCCTTGGTATCACACCCAACTTGGTGGTGGGGGTGCAGCTGGGACGGGAACGGCAGCCGCATTCAGAGCCCTGATGAGCAAAGGCAAGAGGAAGGTTGAGGACATCAATACTGTCGTCTACGGGGGTGACGGAGGCTTCGCGGACATAGGTTTCGCTGGTCTCTCGATGGGGATGGGCCAAGACTACAAACGACTCTTGTTCGTGCTAAATGACAACGAATCCTACGCCAATACAGGAATCCAGGCGTCAAGTACAACATCGTGGGGAGCAACCACGACGTTCACTCCCTCGGGTAGAGCCAACCAGATTGGCAACCTTCGATTAAAGAAGAACGTAGCGTTGACAATTGCCGCGCACCCCGGTGTGAAGTACGTTGCGACTTCCTCGTTGTACCCCCCCTTGGACTTCATGAACAAGGTCAGGAGGGCGCTGGATAGCGGTGGCCCATCATTCATCGAGCTCCTCGCCCCATGTCCGAAAGGCTGGTTCTTCGATCCAAAGGACACAATCAACCTCGCAAAACTAGCCCTTGAGACTAGGGCTTGGGCATCTTGGGAGTATGTAGAAGGCACGTTCAATCTCTCGTACCGACCCAAGAAGATCACGCCCATCAGGGAGTATCTCAGAATTCAGGGGCGTTTCTCTCATTTGACTGATGGGGAGATCGAAGAGATCCAGAGAATGACAGATGATGAATGGAAATATTGGGATGAGATGGATAAACAGAAGCGCATTGTCCTCCCCTGGATAGCCGCGCCAAATGTAGTGCGGGGGGTGGGATTCGAACCCACGAACCCCTGAGGGATGGGATTTCTCGAGGCGGACCCTCATCCTGGCTTAAGTCCCATGCCGTTGACCGGGCTTGGCTACCCCCGCGATTCTCCCGCTGGCGCAAATCCGTTATTAACGTTCGAAGAGTGCTAGTAGATGGCTCTCAACAGTTCTTGTAGGCCCACGGTGTTCATCACATGCTTCGCTTCTAGCCACGCTCGCCTCGCCACGGTGACCCCATAGGCTACATTGTCAAGTCCGCCGACCGCGTGCGCGTCAGAGTCGATCACCAGCTTGACCCCCTCCTCCATCGCCTTCTTGGCCCACACCTCGTCGAGATCCAGCCTATCCGGTTCGCCATCTATCTCCAGCATCTTGCCGTTGTCCCTTGCTGTCCTGATCACCTTGGCCAGATCGATCGGGTTTCCCTCACGCCTTCCTATCAGTCTGTTCGTAGGGTGACAGAGGAAATCCACGACCGGATGGGAAAGCGCCTTCACCGCCCTTTCCGTCAGCTTCTCGGCGCTCTGCCTGAAGCTCTGGTGGAGCGACGCGCCGACCACGTCGAACTCCTCCAAAAACTTCCTCTCAAAATCGAGTGTGCCGTCGCTCTTGATCTCCAGCTCGACGGCCTTCAGTATCCGGAACGGGGCTAGCAAGTCGTTGAACTTCTCGATTTCCTTCCACTGCCTCCTGAACCTCTCCTCGGAGAGCCCGTGGGCCACCCTTACCGAGACTGAGTGGTCGGTAATCGCGATGTACTCGTAACCCTTCGCCTTCGCAGCCCTGGCCATCTGCTCCAGCTGGGCGGAACCGTCGCTCCAGGTCGTATGCATCTGGAGATCCCCCTTGATGTCTTCGAACTTCACCAGGTTGGGAAGTCTCCCGTTCTTGGCAACCTCAATCTCGCCCCTATTCTCTCTCAATTCGGGAGGGATGTATTGCAACCCCAGCTTTCCATAGACATCATCCTCGGTCTTCCCGGCCAGCCTTGACCCTTTCTCGTCGAAGAGGCCGTATTCGTTCAGCTTCCATCCACGTTCAACCGCCAGGTTGCGCAGTGCAATATTGTGGTCCTTGGAACCGGTGAAATAGACCAGAGCCGCGCCGTACTCGTCCTCTCCGAAGACCCTGACGTCAACCTGGACACCTTCCTCCAGCTTGACGCTAGCTCGTTTAGGGCCCTTCTCCAGCACCTGAGCCACGCCAGGGCAACCTGCGATCGCCTCCAGTGCTCTCTTATCGGTCGAGAGCAGATCGATGTCTCCAATCGTGTTCCTGCCCCTTCTCAGGCTCCCAGCCATCCCAACCTCGATTCCTAGAGCACCGAAGTAGGCAGCAAGCTTCTGAAAGACCCCTTCGGCTTCAGGAAGCAGCATCCTCTTCTCGAAGCTCTGCAGCTTCTCGATTCCGACCAGGAACGACTTGCGCACGGTCGGGCCGAACTCATCGTCGAGCTTCCCGGCCTCCAGCGCCTTCTTCAGGTCCTCCACGCTGCTCACTCCGAGTTCGTGCGCGAGCCTGTACGCAGTACGGGGCCCGATTCCTTGAACCTTCATCAGCAAAGGAACCCCCGGGGGTGTCTTCGTCCTCAGGTCGTCCAGCAGGCGCAGCTTCCCAGTCTTGAGGTATTCATCGATCTTCTTCGCTATCCCAGCGCCGACGTACTGTATTTCCTCGAGCCTCTCTTCCTTCCACAGGTCTTCGACGTCTTCCTCCATGTTCCTAATGCTGCTCGCCGCGCGGTGGTAGGCGATTGCCTTGAACCTGTCTTCGCCGTTGGCCTCGACCATCTCTCCCAGCCTGTCCAGAAGGTCGGCGACCTCTAGGTTCCTCAATTCCGGGCGTTTGGGACGACGCGAGTCATAAAAGCGATGCTGCGAGTCGGCCCACGACGAGCAGGACTCAGATGGCGCCCATCATCACAAAGGTCACCTGGGGTCATGAAGTGGCTGCCGCCGACCAGCGGAAAGGAGCGGGTTCATGTCTGGCGGAACTTGAGGACAGCGACGATAACGTCGCAGTCCTCGAGGCCGAAGTTGGCTATCTCCACCAGCCGAATTCCTTCGGCGTGTCCGTGATTTCTACGCCCTTCCTTCCCTCGATCAGCACGTCGTCCTCCATCCGGACACCGAGCTTCCCACTGATGTAGACGCCCGGTTCGACGGTGAAGCACATATCGGGCCCCAGTCTCTCCTTCCCGCCTTCAATGATGTAGGGCGCCTCGTGCACTTCGAGGCCGAGCCCGTGCCCGGTCCTGTGGATGAAATACTCCCCGAGGCCGGCCCTCCTGAGGACTCCTCTTGCGGCTTCGTCTACCTCCCCGACCTCGATCCCTTGGGCGGACGCTTCTATCCCTTCCTCCTCAGCTTCGAGAACCTTCTGGTAAACGTCCTCGACCTCCTTTGACCGTCCGATGCAGAATGTCCGCGTAATGTCCGCGTAGTATCCCTCGAACGTGGAGCCTACGTCGAAGATGATGGTCTCGCCCCTCTTGATTTTTTTGGAGGATGGAAGGGAGTGCGGGTCCGCGGCTCTTCCGCCAGACTGGACCAGCATGGCGTCGACTTTGCTAGCGCCGTTCGAGTAGATGATCTCGGTCGCTGCCTTCCCGAGCTCGAGCTCGGTCGACCCCTCTCTGACCAACTCGGGGAACTGGCAGAACGACTTGCTGAGTATCTTCGCCGACCGCTTCAGGAGCCTGACCTCGGCATCGTCTTTCGTCTCCCTCAGCCTCTGTAGGACTGGTTCCGCGTCCTCGAATTCGAGCGCGGCGTATCCCGCCAGCTTGTGAAAGAACAGGAACGGGACCTTCCCCTCGACTCCCCATCTTCCCCGCACTCCCGCCGAATGGAGCGCCTTTCTGATCGCACCGGCTGAACCCTCAGAGTCGGTCCACGGATGGATGGCCATCGGCATCGGTGAATTCCTGTAGGGCCCGGCCTCCAGGGCCGGCGCCACCAGTTGGGCTGTCCCCGAGACGGGGAGGAGAAGCATGAAAGGCCTCTCGAGCAGCAGCGATTCGACCCCCGTGAAGTACTGCATGTTTGGTCCTGGGACGATCAGGACTCCATCGAGCCTCTCGTTTTCCAAACTCTTCCTGAGCCTTGTCGACCTGGTTGCGCAGACCGCTTTGTCAATCATCGCGCCGTCGATGGGCGGCATACCGTTATTATCTTGTCCAATCGGCGGGCGACGTCATGGGGCTCAAAGAAGTGTTGTTACTCAGACTGGCGAAGCACTGGATCTCAGGCATCGACCTCGATTCCGCTCTCGCAGACGCAAAGAAGGCCAATTCGAAGGGCATGGGGGTCGTCGTGAACTTCCTGGGTGAGGAGATCACGGACCCGGCCATCGCAGAATCGCACGCAGGAGAGTACCTTAGGCTCCAGCAGCGCATTTCGGAGGAAGGGATTCGCGGGTTCGCCTCGGTGAAGCTGACCCAGCTCGGCCTCGGCGCAGACGATGCGGGGGCTGCCGATAGGCTTGAGAGGATCGCTGTCAACTCGGAGAAGTTCAATCAGGCCCTCTGGATTGACATGGAGGGGTCCTCAGTCACCGAGATAACGCTCTCGATGTACCTGGCCTCTCTCAGTAAGCACAAGAACCTCGGCATTGTGCTGCAATCCTACATGAGGCGAAGCGAATCCGACCTCCCCAAGCTGCTGGACGCCGGCGCCAAGGTCCGTTTGGTGAAGGGTGCGTACAGGGAGAGTCCCGAGGTGGTCTACCCAAGCAGGAAGGAAGTCTCTGCCAGTTTCAGCAGGCTGATGGGGATGCTCTTCGACAGAGGGAACGGGTTCGCCATCGCGACGCATGATTCGGTATTGGTCGAGGAGGCGAGAAAGTTGGCAGAGTCGAAGCACGTCGACTTCGAGTTCGAGATGCTTAAGGGAATACGTGACGAGCTGAAGGGCGACTTGGTGAAGTCAGGCTACCTGGTCTCCGAGTACCTTCCGTACGGCGATCGGTGGTTTGCCTACTCCAAGCGGCGAATCACAGAGCATCCGAGCAACATCCTGCTTCTACTCAGGTCCATGGTCTGAAGGGCGAGTTCCTTTCCGGTGGGGTTGCCCGCTTTGATTACTGGCTCAACTACTCTAGACTCCTCTCGCAAAATACCCGCGGAACCACGAAACGACGGAGGTCACGTAGAAATGACCAATTACGAAAAGGGGCAAATTTGGGGAGCCCTACGTAAGGCATGGAAGGGGTACAGGATCGCGAAGGTCCAGGGCGACAATACGCGCATGAAAGAATACGCGACCCGGATCAAGACCCTCCAGGGCCAACTTGGAGTTCCTCAGGCAAGTTTCCCTAACATAGGAATGTAGAGGAGTAACCCTCCTCTCTCTTTTTTATTCTGCAGCTAGGTCTTTCTCTATCTCTTCTAGGATGTTTCCTACAACCCGCTGATGCAGGCCTAGAGAGGTCGAGATGTCAGCTATTCCATCCCTCTGTTCCTTCATGATGTACTTCAGCACCTCCTTCCTGTCGGCGCTCCCTAGCGAGGTCGTCACCCTAGCTGCTTCTCTCAGTGCGAGACCGCGCAGGTAGAGGAGGACCGCCCGCTGCTCCTCCATCTCGTTTAGCTTCTTGTCGACCTCGGCGATGATCTGGGTAAGCGGCTTCATCCTGGACGCTTCGTTGGGGAACATGAGGGCTCCGTTCGTCTTGGCAGCCATCTGGCCCTGCTCGTCGGCATCCATCCCTGGCACTGCTCCGAAGGAGAAGATCCTAGCCCTGAACAGACTAGGCGCAAGGTCTATCGTGATGGAGAAGCTCTTCTTGAGCAGGTACTCCTTCCTCTGTGGCCCGCGGGGGCTGTCCTCCAGAACCGTGCTCACGAGCCCGGCGTCTTCCATGTTTCCGAGGTGTTTTGCCACGAGCTGCTGGCTGATGTCCAGTTCCCTCGAGAGCTGAAGCTGGTAGTTCGGTTTCTGGCTGAGCCTCGCGATAATTCTTCTCCTTATCGGGTTCTCGACCGTCCCCAGCATGGAATCCAGTTCAGTTTGGCTCAAATGTCATCACTCAGTTATGTGCGAAGAGCCGATTCTTCTATAAATAGATTCTTGACCCTATGTTGATTCTGTTCCGCCAGTGGGGTGGTAGCGGGGCGCTTGAGATTAGATGGTGTCCCATGAGACGATGGTTTCATGGCAAGAGCTGTGATGACAAACGTCTCGAATGAGCTGGATTTCTTAATAACAGTGGAGGATTGGCGAGCGGCTCGTTGGTCTTCAGCAAGACGACCATAGCCGAACATGCGGCTGTCGCAAGCGAGCAACCGCTTGCCTCGTTCGCAGGCTATGATGTTCTCAGAAAGGGCGGCAATGCGTTCGACGCGGCTGTAGCGACGAGCTTCTCTCTCGCTGTCACCTTCCACCCCGCTGGGGGGCTCGGAGGCGACTTCTTCGGAATGTTCTACGAGGCCAAGACGGGAAAGGTCCATTGCCTCATGGCCAGCGGCTGGTCGCCTTCTGGCCTTACCATCGACCTTGTGAAGTCCGAGGCTGGCGGGCAAGTCCCGTTGTACGGTCCTCTGACCTGCGTCGTCCCCGGCTACGTGGCGGGCGTCTGGGAGATGCACAGAAGGCTCGGAAGCTCCGAGTTCAGAGACTTGGTCTCCGCCCCAGCCGAGTACGCTGAAAAGGGGTTCCCAGCTGGGGAGGAGATTTGCAGGTCCACCGTCGGTGCCTACGGTGACCTTCCCGACGAGGCAAAGAGGATCTTCGCACCGAACGGCAGACCTCCGGCGGCCGGCGATTGGATCAGACAGAAAAGACTCGGCAAAGTCATTTCAGAGGTTGCCGAAGGGGGACCCGAGGCCTTCTACTCGGGCTGGCCCGCTGAGAAGATCCGAGAGACGCTCGAGGGTCTGGGTGTGCCGACAAAGAAGGCCGACTTCCGAGACTTCGCCCCGGAGTGGGTCCTTCCACTCAAGCTCGATTACAGGGGGACGACGGTGTACGAGATGCCCCCGAACACCATGGGTGCCACGAGCCTTCTCATTCTCAAGCTGCTCTCTCGCTCCAGGCTTTCGGAGGCCGGGTCTCTTTCCAGGGAGAGGATCGAAACCACGATGAAGGCGGCTCTCACTGCCTATGCACGTAGGGACGAGATGCTAGGCGACCCCCGATTTGGGAAGATCGACATCGACAAGTTCATGGACACGCGGTCGAGATCGGGTGTTCGTCAAGCCCGGGTGAACGGAGGCGACACGACCGCCTTCTCGGTAGCAGACTCTGAGGGGAACCTGGTCTCAGGAATCCAGAGCCTCTTCCACCACTTCGGTTCACGCGTTTTTGTCCCAGAATGTGGGATCTTCCTGAACAACCGAGGTTCCGGCTTCAGCATGGCCGGTCCGAACAAGGTCGAACCGAGGAAGCGCCCACTTCACACGTTGTCTTCTATGCTACTGGAACGCAGTGGACTGCCTTACTTGGCCATCGGGACCAGCGGAGGCGACTATCGGCCACTCCAGCACGCTCTCTTCGTCACCAACGCCGTCGACTACGAGATGCCCCTGGAACAGGTCGTAGGGCACCCAAGATTCCTCTGGGATGGAGGCAAATCGCTCTTGGTGGAAGATGGATATGAGAGAGAGGGAATGTCTGGCTTCGACATTCGATGGCTCCCGATGCCCGGGAAGACGGGCGTCTGCCAGGCAGTCGAAGTCTCCGGCCGCTCTCGCAAGGCGGTCTGCGACACGAGGGGAGACGGCATCCCCGCAGGATTCTAGCACGAAGCAGGTGCGGTTGGCGACTGGGGGATGGGACGATAGGCCTGAAGACCCTCACATACACGTGCGCCGTCGCTCTATTCCCACTTGTGGAAAGCAGGGTGGCTTTCCTTCACGGCGACGTACAGTCCTGACATCGACACAGTCTTCACACCATCAACCTCCAGGTTTCCCTCCACGCGCACCCTGTCTCCTTCTATTCCAGTGCACCATGCGCTGAAATGTAGTTCTTTCTTCAGGGGAGAGGGTTTCAGAAACCTGACATTCAGTTCTGCAGTCACGGTACCCGGCGGAACCTCAAGGCCCCTGGCCTTCATCAAGTAATAGGCCGCGGTCATGTTCCCGTGACAATCTAGCAGGGTAGCGATTATGCCGCCGTTAGTGAACCCGGCGAACGCCTTGTGCTGGGGCCCGGGGAGCCAGTCAGCGACCAAGCGATCGCCGTCGGGTCGGCTCTTTATGTGCAGGCCATCTGGGTTCGCTGGCCCGCATCCGAAGCAGATTGCTTTGGGCGAGTACCTGTCCTGGAGGCTCTCCATCTAGACACTTCCCAAAGCTGGCACTACATAGCTGAACTTCAGTTGCGTTATCCCCGCGATCCCTCTCAGATGTTTTTCGAGCATCATCATCGTCTTTATCTCGCACTTTGCCACTATTATGCTAAGACACTGTTCCTTGTCCAGATGCACATGGAGGGAAGAGACTATCGACTTGATGAAATCATGCCCGACATCGTTCAGCTTCTCCTCTATCCCTATCTTCTCGTGGTTGTAGAGGACGATGATGGTGCCCACGGCAAGAGCATCACCCCTGATCGATAGCACGGATTCCGCTATCAGATTCCGTATTGCCATTTGAATGGTCCTGGACCTCTCTTCGTAGCCCATGACCCTCGTGACCTCATCGAGCTCCTGCAGCAGCTTGGGCGGGAGAGAGAAGCTCGTCCTTGCTGAGCGCTCTTCGTTCATCTTGATGAGGAGTATTGCTAACGTCCGTATATTTCTTATGCAGTAATACCGAAACTCGTTCTAGTAGCACTTATAATGGATATTCTGGCCCGCGGCCGCAAGATGGCGGCAGCCGAGGCTGGTTCATCCATTGACGTCTCTGCCCGCGAGAAGGTCACAATCGGCTTGATCTACGCAGGCATAGTCATAGTCACAATATTGGCATTCACAGCCTCCGTGATCATAGGCCGAACATCTGTGGCACTGGCCGGGCTGGGGGCCGTTGCCTACGTCTTTGGTCTGCGCCACGGTGTAGATGCAGACCACATCGCGGCCATCGACAACACCACCCGGAAACTGATTCAAGAGGGGAAGAGATCTCCTACGGTCGGAACTTGGTTCTCCCTCGGCCACTCAACAATAGTTGTTGGCCTCATCATTGGTTTGGTAATCGCGACGCGCTCGATTGCAGCGAAGATTCCCGCGCTGCAGAGTGGAGGTGCCGTAGTCGGCACCCTCGTCTCCGGAGTCTTTCTCTTCCTTATCGGTCTGCTCAATTCCATCATTGTCTTCGGCGTCTACAGAGTATTCAAGCAACTCAGGCAAGGAGAGCTGAACCAGACGGAGCTTGAGGAATACCTCAACAAGCGAGGATTCATGAACCGTTTCTTCAGGCCTCTCTTCAAGATGATCAGTGCGCCGTGGCAGATTTACCCCATCGGCGTCCTCTTCGGCCTTGGCTTCGATACTGCGAGTGAGGTCGCCTTGATAGCAATCAGCGTGGGGGTGGGAGTCTCCACGAGCATTCCAATCTACTACATTCTGGTCCTCCCGTTGATGTTCACCTGCGGAATGGTCCTAGTTGACACGACCGACGGCGTCACGATGCGCCTGGCATACGGGTGGGCCTTCCTCAATCCGGTCCGAAAGGTATTCTACAATCTGACCGTAACCGTAATCTCTGTTCTCGTGGCATTCGTGATTGGCGGAATCGAAGTCCTTCAGGTTCTGTCCACGGAGTTGAATCTGAGCGGAGGCTTCTGGGATTGGCTGGACGGGCTGAACTTCGAAACCATCGGATACGGGATAGCAGCCATCTTCGCCACGGCATGGGTTGTGTCTGTAATCGTGTGGAAATACAAGAAGTACGACCAAAACCCTTCGCCATATGCAACGCTGACCTGTTGACGACATTAGAGAGCGGACTCGGTGGGATTTGAACAGTCTGCTGTACGAATCCATCTAGGGCCTGGTGCAGCCCGGCCTGGGACTGATCCGATATGGGTTCGGAAGGTGAATCTTTGGACGTTGGACACTATCGCGTGGTTAGTTTCTCTGTTTCGTCCATCTGGCCCAGGTACGCCTTCCTATCTTCAGCTCCCAAGTCCAAGGTATTCAGCTGGTCTCGGGCCAACTTCAGATACCTCCTTGCGATCGCATAGTCTTCGGCGACAGCGTACGCCCTGGCAACACCCTCGTATGCGGTTGCCAAGATCTCAGGTAGATTCTGTCTCGTGCAGATTTCCAGTGAAGCCTCTGCGAACAGAAGCGAGAGATGAGGCTGCTTGAGAGCTGCGTACACGCGAGAAATCTGCCAGTCTCCCACAGCCTTGTTCCGAGGAGTTCCTACAAGACCCCAGTGATACCTAGAGGCATGTGCCAGCTGAAGCATCTTCTGATCGTCTTGCTCGGTTCTTCCTTTCTTTTCCAAGTAATCCCAGGTTTCGTTGAAACAGCGGATCGCGGTCTTCCTGTGGTATTCGCGTTCGCTCTTCGACAGCACGACACTTCAGCTTGCCCATTTCCCTCTGTTAAGGGTTGCAGGTCTATGACGGGCGTACATCCTTGCGCCCTCATCTTCTGTCTGCTGATGGTCGGTGACGCTGCCCTCACGTTCCTTCAACTCTCTTCATCACGCGGAGGGCTGTTAGAGTGATCCATTTGCTCGGATGCCCTTCTTGTTCAAGAGCGAACCTCTTCGTCGCCTTCTTGAAGGGACCGTAATTCGCGCCTCTTCCTAGGTCCGGATGGACTTTGTCGAGCAACCACCTGCCGTCTGCCTGGCATTTTCTCTTGAGTACCCCCAGTGCTGGTCTGAGCCGTGCATCATCGCCATACCCCAACTGTGTGAGGATATCCAGCCCGACCAGGATGTCATAATAGTAGTGGACGGGATAGTGAAACCTAAACCACGGCAGATACTTTGTCTCGCCATCATCAAATAGCCTCCGTTCCAAGTAGAATTCAGCGCCTCTTTCGATTGACTTCACGATCCTCCTGGTTCTTCTCGACTTTGGGAGTGCAGCATAGGCGGCGAGTCCCTCCCAACAGTCAAGCGAGCCCTTATCCCCTTCAAAGCAGTGCCACCCACCATCATACTTCTGGCTCTCTGTCAGGCCATGGAAGAGCCTCTTCACCCGGGGGTCGTTCCCGTACCCAAACCGGGTGAGCATGCGCGCGGTGTTCCCAGCTATGCAAACCTCGTTCTCCTCCTCCGTCCATGGACGAAACAACCACTTGTGAAGAATCAGCTCAGCGGTCCTTTTCACGCGTGGGTCTTCCTTTGTTAGGCTGAGGTCTGAGAGAACCAGAGCTCTCCAGTTTGTGGCGCTATACTTAGGCCGGTAGAGATTCCTCCCGCTCTCCCACCAGCCCTTGGGCGATTGCAGCTTCAGAATCTCCGCCGCCCACCCGAGCCTTGGTATACTGGAGAGAGCGTCCCTCACATCCGGATCGGATTGCGGAAGGTCGAGCAGATCTCGCAGTGTCAGGTAGCGAACAGAAGGCTGATCCTTTTCAAGTAGCCAGTCTATGACTTTCTGTTCTTTCAAGGTCGTCATTGCGTTATTCAGACCATCGCCGGCTACCTATTGATCGGAGAGATATACAAGAAATAGGCAACACAGATGTCATCAGCTTCCCTCCTACGCGCGCACGCGCGGCTCATCTTGAGCGGGCCCGGTGGGATTTGAACCCACGACCTACAGCTATGTCCTCATGCGAATAGGAGGCTGCCGCGCTGTCCGTATTCCGCTCGCTTGGATCTGCGCTACGGGCCCAGCCGAGGGCCGTGCCGAAGTAGGATATTACTTGTTACTGCGATTCATCCGACAAGGTCGAACCCTAACTCCAGCTCCTTCCGCGAGTTCCTGAACTTGGGGCTGCTCAACTTGATTCTCCCCACCAGCGAGGTGTTATCGACGTGGTTTTCAATGCAGCAGTTGACGTTCCAATCAGGTATCCTCACTATCCTGAGCCTAGTCACGCTAGAAGGCACCGGGAAAAGATCATAGATGGCGTCCCCGAAGTGTCCCTCGGCTTCGTCCTTCTCCATCTCGAACTCCACGACCTCCGCTCCCTCCGATATCTTGCTGTTGGAAACCTGCTCAATCCTCGCGACTTCCTCGGCGGTCGGCTTCCTGTCAAACTGCACAGTCAGCCGACCATGGGTCCCTGACACGAACACCGAGACCGTCCACTTCGCCCCCAGTATGCGCTGGACT
Source organism: Nitrososphaerales archaeon (assembly GCA_050011215.1). Lineage (GTDB taxonomy): Archaea > Thermoproteota > Nitrososphaeria > Nitrososphaerales > Gagatemarchaeaceae > UBA183. Next base: position 80,431 of record JBEKJM010000001.1, on the reverse strand, counting down.
GCGCCCTTGAGCACGTGGACCGCTGTGTGCGTCCTAGCTTCTTCGGAGCTCAATTATTGCCACATCGCGATCTTGTAGAAGTCCGAGAACTTCGTCTCAATCCCGTACCTCTTCTCGTTGCTCCTCATATGCCAGAAGATCGACAGCAGCGTCGGCCACATCGTAACGAGACTAAACCTGTCATCCACCTTTGCCCTGATGAACTTGTAGACCTTGGCGTACACGTCGAATTGGTCCAGGACCGCCCTCCTGTAGCCCTCCCTGTCGCCCAGGTGGTCCACGAAGAGGTCAGCGCACTGCATGCTCGGGATTATCCCCTCGCCCAGCATCGGGTAGACCGTCCCAATGCTCTCACCCACTCCGACTACCTTGCCGTCGAAGAATGGTTCGCAGAGCTTGGGCGGCATGACCCTGACCGGCCTCCCGACCCGCCTTACGACTTCGCACTTGTACTTCTTCACGAACCCGTCCAGCTCCCACCTGTACCTGTGCAGCAGGTCCCCGGCGCCCACGTGCGCCATCCCGTCCCCGAGAGGGAAGTACCACCAGTAACCCAGGAGGCCCGGATACGGCCTGATCACGAAGTCGTCATAGGGCAGCTCCTTCGACCTCACCTGATACTCGAGGCAAGGCACCACGAGGTCTTCCTTCAGCTTCGGGAGAAGTGACCTCTGGATTCCCGTGGAGTCAACGATAACGTCGAAATCGGAGAAGTTCCCGCTTGCCTGCTTGACCTGTTCTCCCCAGTGGACCCTCTTCCCCTTCAGCATGTCGTGGGTCAGCCTGTGCTTGTCATAGGTGACAAGCCCCTTCAGCTTGATCTCGAACTTTTCGTCCCCAAGGTCGACCACCATCCTCTCACCCTTGTGCAGAACGTAGTCCTCGAAGTTGAAACCCGCCCGCTTCACCAGGTCGGTGATGAACGGCTGGCTCGTCCCCCACGCGCAGGCCGTGTACCAATTCGCCTCAGTCCGCATCTCGAAGGCCTCGACCTGGTGCTCGCCGGGAATCCGGTTGAGCAGGTATGCGCCCGCCACTCCGGTCCCAACCACTGCTATTCTCAATCTGAATGACTAGGTCATCACCCCTCCTTTTTACTTGTTGCCTCAACTCAGACCGTTCTGAGGCATTCCCTGGACGTCAATTCGCCGCGCTGTCGTTCCCAGTTCCGCGCGTCCGACTCGAAGGAGACGTATCGGAAAACTCTGTTTCATGAAGACAAGCATCGCCAATCTTAAATAGCGTAAGAGGGTCGGTTTTTTCTGCGATGGTTCTTTTCGGGGACATCGGCTCCGTCTTTGTGATGGGCCTTGTCGGGATCGCCTTCATCGTCCTAATCATGGTCGCCTCGAGGTTGCTCGCCCCTAGGAGGCCCAACCCGATAAAAAACGCGCCCTTTGAATGCGGCCAGGTCCCAATCGGCGCCGGCAAGATGCACTTTATGATGCAGTACTACGCCTACCTCCTGATGTTCATAGTCTTCGACGTCCTTTCGATGTTCCTGTATGCCTGGGCGGCGGCCTACAAGCCCATGGCCCTCGGCCTCTCGTCCGACTGGATGGTGACCCTCTTCATGGGGATGCTCTTCGTCCCGATGGGTTTCGCCATCTACCTTGCGGGGAAACGGGAGCTTTGGTAGAGGTCCAGAAGTCGGGGGCCCTCCAGGTCCTCGTCGGCAAGGTCGATGACATACTCCAGTACGCCATTGGCGATCCACTGCGCTACCTCGCCAACTGGGGAAGGCTCTACTCTCTCTGGCCCGTCCACCTTGAGACTGCCTGCTGCTCGGTGGAGGTAGGTGCCGCGGCTGGATCACGCTTCGACATGGAGCGGTTTGGGGCGCTGGAGGCGTTCGGCTCGCTCCGCGCGTGCGACTTGATTATAGTGATGGGTACAGTCACGCGCAAGCTGGCGCCGAGGCTCAAGATGATCTACGACCAGATGGCCGAGCCGAAGTGGGTCATCGCAATGGGAGCTTGTTCGATCACAGGTGGGCTCTACTTCGACTCCTACAACGTCCTCAGGGGGATCGACGACACAATCCCGGTCGATGTCTACGTCCCAGGCTGCCCTCCCAGGGCCGAGGCCTTCTTACAGGGGATTGTGCTCCTCCAAGAGAAGATCAGAAAGGCTCCCAGCCTGAGCGGGGCGTGACCCTGGTATGGGCATAGCACAAGAACAAAGGTCCCGACCATCTCCACCGCCCGCCGCGACCCCGCCTGTCGTGCGGCCCCCTTCTCCCGTTCAACCGAAGCCCGAGCCTGCAAGGGCGAAGGAGCTCGCTTCGAGGATAACGTCGAAGTTCCCAGAAGCGAAAGTCGATTACATGCGCGAGAAGAGGCTCAAGGTCACTGCCCCGAGTGCTAGAATCAAGGAGCTCGCGACACTGGTGCGGGACGAGCTTGGTTTCGACCACCCCAGCGCGGTCTGCGGGGTCGACTGGATAGCCAAGGACGAGATCGAGATAATCTACTTTGTCAGTTCAGTTTCCCGGACGGGCTACCAAGACTTCGTCGTTGCGCTGGCCGAAAGGATACCCCGAGGGAACCCGGTCGCTCCGTCTCTGATCGACGTCTGGACCGGGGTCGAGTACCACGAAAGGGAGGGGCAGGAGATGCTGGGAGTCAACTTCGAAGGGAACCCGTACAAGGGGCATTTCCTCCTGCCTGAAGACTGGAACGACATGCCCCCGCTGCGGAAGGACTACGTGTCCCCGGGGAGATAGGAGATGGCTATCCAGACAGAATACGACCCGGACTCGGACAGGATAATGGCGGTCGCCTTCGGGCCCCAGCATCCTGGAGCTGGGCACTTCAGGATAAAGCTCTGGTTGGACGGCGACTACTTGGTGAGATCGGAACCCGACCCAGGCTACATCCACCGGGGAGAGGAGAAGATGAGCGAGTACAGGAACTACATCCAGAATGTCCCTCACCTCGAAAGGCCTGTCATCCTGGACAGCTCGAACATCCTGTTCCCGTATGCGCTCGCTGTAGATGAGCTGATGGGCAACAAGGTACCTGATAGGGGCCAGTACCTTAGAGTCATAATGTCGGAAATCAACCGCATAATCTCTCATATGTATTTCATCGCGATAGAGGGTCTCTTCACCGGGCACACCACTCTAATCACATGGTGCATGGGTGACAGAGACTTCTGGATAGATCTCGCGTCGAGGATTGGCGGGGCGAGGGTCACCTTTGCCTACATCATCCCCGGCGGCGTCAGGAACGACATGCCAGAAGGGCTCACCGAGAAGGCGCTCAAGACCTGCGATTGGTTCGAGAAGCGCATGGACGAGTACGAGAAGATATTCTTCAACAACCCGCTAGTCCTCGCTAGGATGGAGAAGGTCGGCGTCCTTTCCAGCGAGGACGCGATAAGGCTCGGAGCTGTCGGCACTGTCCTCAGAGCCTCGGGCGTGAAGAGCGACCTCAGAAAGGACGAGCCATACAGTCACTACGACGACTTCGACTTCGACGTCTCCTCGCTTGACGGCGGCGATTCGTGGTCGAGGGCGTACGTGGCCCTGCTGGAGATGAGACAGAGCGTCAGGATAATCCGTCAGGCCTTCAAGAACATCCCACCTGGCCCGGTACGGCTCAAGCTTGGCCCACAGCCTAGGGTCCCGGCAGGAGAGGTCTACGCGCGCGCGGAAGCGGCTAGGGGCGAGATGAGCTTCTATCTGGTGAGCGATGGCTCCCCGCGGCCTTACAGGTTGAAGATTGGGAGCCCCAGCTTCAAGAACATGAGGGTCCTCCCACACCTCTTGAGGAACGTGCACGTCGCTGACATCCCCATAATCTATTGGAGTTTGAATTACTGGCCGCTGGAAGCGGACAGATGATTCACCTTTCGATTCTGGCTCGCTAATCTACCCACGGCTCGCTCTATGACGGCCCCTGCCGCACGATTGCCTGTCAATTCTTAAATCGGGTGCGGATTGTCACCTAGCCGTGTCCTCTAACGAGGAAATGCTCGTTGAGCTTCGAAGAATAAGAGAGCTCCTAACCCAAGCACCTCCCCCGCCTCCACCACCTGCACCGAAGGGCATCTCGGCTGAATTCAAGGCGTTCCTTTCAACTTACAAGGTCCTTGGTCTGGCGGTGGCCTTCATCTTGGCCCTCTACCTTGGCCTCCTCATCCAGGCCTTGGTCAAGGACCTGATCCTTCCGGTCATAGGCATCCCACTAAGTAGCGTGGGTGACCTCGCCAACCTAAAGGAATACTTCTACGGTCAAACCTTCAGCATAGGCGACTTCCTCACCGCAGTGATCACATTCATAATCGTCGCCGTCGTCATCTTCTTCATCATCAAGCTCGCCAAGCGCTACAAGATCGATTAGGAGCCTCTCTCCCTTTCTCTCCGGTCGCCGCGACAGTGTGATTCGTTAAGCAGTATGTCAAAGGATATTGCCACCGTCAGGTATGTTCGCCTTTGCGGATATCATGCCCAGATATCACGTTGAGCAAGTTCGAGAAACAATGGAAGGCCCAGGAGAACGAGAGCTTCGGGAAGATGACCCGCGACGCAATACGCGGTCCCAAGCCGCTGAAGCCTCAGATCCAGAAGGCGACCCAGCAGCTGACTGGGGAGATCAGCCGACTGGACCAGGCCAGCAACCGGCTGAAGCAGCGCGAGAGCTCCATCTTCAAGAAGACAGTGACCGCCGTCCAGGCTCACGACCAAGAGTCCAGCAAGGCGTACTCCAACGAGCTCGCCGAAGTCCGCAAGATGCAGAAGATAGTTTTGCAGTCGAAGATCGCCCTAGAAGCGATCACGACGAGGCTGCAGACCGTCACTGACGTCGGAGACTTCGCGGCTACAATCGCCCCCGCGATTGGGGTGATCAAGAACATCCGCGCTACTCTTGGCGAAGCGATGCCTGACGCGCAGGGCGCACTCGGAGAGATCGGCGCACAGCTCAACTCGATCATGGTGGATGTCGGCACGATAACAGGCACGACCTTCTACCAGGCCGAGAACAGCGAAGAAGCGGACAAGATCCTATCCGAGGCGTCGGCCATAGCCGAGAAGAGGATGAGCGACAGCCTACCCGAAGTCCCGAATACTTCGAGCGAGTCCATCTTCACAAACGGATAGACACCACCAGGCTGTTCGGCCCAAAGCCGAGCGGCCTTCTTCTTTCTATAATCATCGCACCTCGTTAAAGGCAGAACGCCCGGGCCTCGGCCAGACTCGTGAATCACGCAGGAGAGGAAGTGTTCCACAACAGCTCGAGGAACTGCTTGAAGTTGCTCGCCACGGCGGGACTGTCTATCCAGCCACACGCAGAGTAGTCGGGAAGTGAAATCAGCGCTGTCTTGCCGTCCACGAGCAAGTCGATCGCCACGAGACTTCCGGTCCTGATCTCAACGGCCGGGGGCAGCAAACCAGGCGCGCCCTCGTCACCGATCGCCCTGACCTTGACTCCCCTGTCAATCGCCTCTGCGAGGCACTCGAGGAGCCTCGCATCCTCCAAGCCCATGGTCGGCACCACCAGCACTACGCTTTCCTTCGCGCCCCTGATCATCTCGTACACCTTGGCGAGGACCTTTTGCCTCCCTCGCAGGGTGTAGACGAGTTCGGCTTCCTCTGCAGTCTCCGGGTTGTAGAACTTCTCGAGCGAATCGAATGTCTCTTCGATCGTCGAGCTGACCATCGCCCTGATGCTCTCGGGCTTCCTTGCCCTGTAGGACGCCGGCCTCCTTACAACAAGGTCTACCCATCCAAGGGCCGCGAGCCGCTTCAGGGCCTCGTACGCATTGGGATAGGGGATTCTGGCCTCCGCTGCCACCTTTCTCGGATCGGCAGGACCGAGCCCGACCAGAGAGACGTAGCACTTCGCTTCGTAGGCTGTGAGCCCCATGTTCCTCAGTTGCTCGATGATTGCCCTGCGGTCCATCTGGTGATGGCATGGCAAAGCTCTTATATAGAATTTTAGTAGCCAAAACTACTAATGGCTCAGAAGCCGGAATACGACGTCATCATAGCCGGCGGAGGCATGGCAGGCCTCATCACAGCCGCTTCCATAGGGTTCTACTCCAAAGGGAATGCCCGCACACTGATCGTCGACAGGAACAAGGAGGAAGAGCCCGGGAAGAAAACTCACAACGGCTGGACGTGCGGGGACGCGACGAGCAAGCGCTCGCTTGACTACCTCGCAGAGCACATAGACATCAGGTACGGCTCGCCCGAGTTGGAACACCCCGTCAGCGGCGTCTACCTCTACTCGCCGGACAGGAAGACCAAGGTCCTCTTCGAAGGAGAGGGCTTCCTCTTCAACAGGAAGCTGGCTCCGAGGCGCCAGGTCAACGACGCGAGGAAGCGCGGGGCAGATTTCCTGTTCAACGCCACGGCCGAGAGGCTCCTTTCAGAAGGCGGATACATCACTGGTGTCTCCGGCAGGAAGGAGGACGGGTCGCCGTTCAGTTTCACCGCAAAGATGGTCATAGATGCGACCGGGTCTTCTTCCGTCCTCAGACGCTTTCTGCCGATTCCGTCGAAGATCGAGAAGGAGATCGACGCCGATGACGTCGTGGGTACGGGCCGATATATCCTCGAGTTCGACCCCGCAAAGCAGGATCCTGCGTTCTTCTCCCCTGAGTACTGCATAATACACCTGGACCAGTTCATAGCCCCTGCAGGCTATGCATGGGTCTTCCCCAAAGGCAAGAACAAGGTCAACATAGGGCTCGGCGTCTCGAAGTCAGGACTCGACAGGCGCAACAGGCGTTTCGGGCTCAATGACAACCTGCAGACGCTGATCGACAAGTACGTCGCCGACAACCCCGCAATCAAGAACCCGAGGCAGCCGCAGGGCGACAGCGACTCAGGGAACACGAAGGGCAACTGGCAGGTCCCGGTCAGAAGGCACAACGACTGCCTGGTGGCGAACGGGTTTGCTATCGTGGGGGACTCGGCTTGGATGCCTAGACCGATAGATGCGGGCGGTATCAGCCCCTCCATCTACGGCGGGACCATTCTAGGCAAGGTGGTGGCTCACGCCCTGGAGGCGGGCGACACCAGCGAAGGGTCACTCTGGAAGTACAACGTCGAGTACATGAACAACCACGGGTATCCCATGGCCAGCTTCGAAGTGCTCCGGCGATACCTCCAGACAGTAACAAACGAACAGATCAACTACGGAATGAAGCACTTTCTCTCTGAGGAGGACATCAATGCGATTACTGAGCGGAAGCATCCCGAGTTCAACCAGGCGAGGTTCATGAATCCGGCGGTGTGGGTGAAGATCCTGGCCCAGCTCTCCCTGGCAAGAGGGCTGAGGTACACGGTCAAGAAGAGTGCCGCACTAGTGGAGATCAACCGGGAGTATCCCGAATCCCCCAAGGGCTTCGACGAATGGAAGAAGAAGCTGGGGAATGAACTGCAGGAGACAGTCATGAAGTTCAAGCCGCTCGACGCGGCTAACTAGAAATAATAGAACTTCGGTGCCCAGAGTATGGCAACGACCTCTCTGGATACTCAGATACTCGACCTAGTGAAGGAGGCCTCTCCTTCGGGCGCATACTTGATGGGGTTCAACGATTACGCAGGCAAGCTCTTCATTGCGTCTCAGGCTAACGTCGACAAATCTCTCCGGAGGGTCAGGGCGCTCAGGAAGCAAGCAAAGAATGAGCTTCAGAGGAAGGTGCTGGATTCCATCGAAGTGGCGCTGGAGTTCGCTGAACCCCAGCCTGTCCTGGACGACATCGTCGGTGCCGTCTTCGCCCACCTTGTCAAGGAGGGGATCAGGGACGACCACATGACCTCGCTCCTGGAATACGCGGGGAAGGACATAGACGCCTGTGCGAAGAGGTTCTCGAAGAGAAAGATTCCCGTCGCGGTCAAGGCCCTGACACTGTACCGGCTAGGGGGGGTCCTAGAGATCTTGGACACAGTGAAGAGCGAGACGAAAAGCAAAGCGCTGAAGGCTCAGTGCGATTCGCTTAAGGCCAAAGTGTCTGACTACGTCAAGCTCTTCGCGCTCGACGGGTTCGGGATGGGCGAGTTCCCCAACGTCGAGAAGATCTTCAGGAAGTACGGTTTTGACCTAGGAAGGAAGAAGTTCTACCCGCGGGCGCTCAAGAAGGGGTTCGACTACGTGGAAACCCCCGCACAGCTAGAGAAGAAGGCACTATCGTGGATAGACGAAGAGCTGCCGAGGTTCAGAAAGGTTACTGAGAAGCTGGCGAAGAGGTTCGGATGCGAGGCGACTCCTGAAAAGGTCGAGGAGAAGATCAACGCCAGAATGAATCTCGACCCGAAGAAACTCGTTAGGACGACGCTGGAGATCCGCAAGGCCGTCAGGCCTTTCGTCAACGAAGACGTCCACGGAATTAATCCGAAGTACAACACTACGGTCATGGAGACGCCCCCGTACCTCACTGGCACGATTCCGACGGGGGCCGCCCAGTTCTTCGACACCTACACGAGCAAGCCGTTCCAGGTCTTCTTCCAGACGACTGATCCGAAGAGGGACCCGGACAAGTCCGTCTCGGCTCTGATCAACCTCCTCGTTCACGAAGAGTACGGGCACTGCGTCCATCATTCCAACAGCGCGGTCGGGTTCGCAGGGAAGCTCCCTGTACTGCAGCTTCTCGCGGGCGCACCGACGAGCGGTCCGATAACCGAGGGGCTCTCCTTCAACCGGGAGATCGAGTTCTATGAGGCGTCAAAATTCCTCGAATCGAAGACGAAACTTACGAAGGCGGAGAAGGGCTACGTCGACCTGACGGAGAGGTACGGCGGCCTGAAGTTGATCAACCTAGAAGTCGAGTTCATGACGAGGCGGTGGCGCATCGTCAGGTTCCTGCGCGTCCTCGGCGACGTATGGGTCAACACCGGCAAGAAGGACCTAATCGCCTTCGTCGACTGGGCCCACGAGCACACCGGCATCCCTAGGAGCAGCGTCTACTTCCAACTCTTCCCTGCCCACGAGGGAATCTTCCCGGGGTACGCGACGGCCTACGCCGTCGTCGGTCAGGAGATCAGGGGGATGGAGCGGAGGATCAAAGATCCGAAGAACAGGGTGAAATTCTCGACCTATCTCTGCAGCATCGGTTTCCCGCCGCGGAGCATCTACACGAAGATGCTGCGTGATTACGCGGCTAAACTAGAGTAAGAATGCGCGCGTAGGCCTGACTGCGCGATTCGACGAGAGGAACGGGGAGTCCCCAGGGGGGTTCAACAACGGCATGTCCACAAAGCAGTTTGTTGAAATTGATGTGCCATACTGCCTAAGGGGAACTGCCCCTGCTACACAGTTATCGAGGCTCTAGTCGAAGTCGCCGCCGCCTTCGCCCATGCCACCGGCTCCTCCTGGGGGCCCCGAGGGACCCTTTGACTTGCCGGCTGCGATGACGTCGTCGATGCGGAGGATCATCGAAGCCGCTTCAGTGGCGGACTTGATGATCTGCACCTTGACGGCCAGGGGCTCGAAGACTTCGCGCTGGAACATGTCCTTGATTTTGCCGTCTGAAGCCTCGACTCCATACCAGATGCCCTTCTCAGCGTGCTTCGCTCTGAACTCGACCTGTGCGTCGATTGGGTCGAGGCCCGCGTTGAGTGCGAGCGCAATGGGTATCGATTCGAGGGCCTCAGCGAACTTCTGCGCCGCGAGCTGTTCCCTTCCTGAGAGCTTCTCGGCCCACTTCATCACCTGGTAGGCGGCCTCCGCCTCTGCCGCGCCTCCCCCAGCGACGATCGCGGGTTTCTCAATGACGTCCTTCGTCACCATCAGAGCATCATGCAAGGAGCGCTCGCCTTCGTCGACGATGCGCTGGGTTCCACCTCTGAGTAGGAGTGTGACCGCCTTCGGGTTCTTGCACCCCTCAACGAAGACCCATCGGTCCTCTTCGATCTTCCTTTCCTCAACCAAGGCTGCATACCCTAGGTCAGTTTCGGAGAGGTCCTCGAAGTTGTTGACGACTCTGGCTCCTGTCGCCTTTGCGAGCTTTGTCATATCGCTCTCCTTCGCCCTCCTGACGGCCAGGACCCCAGCCTTCGCGAGGTAGTGCTGTGCGATATCGTCGATACCCTTCTGGCAGATGACCACCGTTGCCCCGGCAGCGGTAGTCTTTTCGACCATTAGCCTCAGCATCTTGGTCTCTTCGTCCATGAACTTCTTCATCATGGACGGGTCGTTGATGTTCAGCTTCGCGTCGAACTCGGTCTTCTCTATCTCGAAGGGCGCGCTTACGAGAGCAATCTTCGCCTTCTCGATCCGCTTCGGCATCCCCGAGTGAACGACTTCTTTGTCTAGTATGATACCCTGGACCAGCTTGGTGTCCCTGAGCGAGCCGCCCGGCTTCTTCTCGACCTTCACGTTGTCGATATCGACCTTGTATCCCTTCTCCGTCTTCTCGGCCACTGCGAGGGTCGCGTCGACGACCAACTCCGCCAGCTGTTCGGCCTCTCTGGAGACGAGCTTGGTCTGCATGCTGGTCCTGGCAACCTTGATCAGCCACCCCCTGTCGTCGGGCTTCACCCTCTGCGCTATAGCCTCTAGGGCTTCTGCAGCCTTCTTGGCGGCCTTCGAGTAGCCGTCAACTATGACCGTCGGATGAACGTCCTTGTCGAGCAGTTCCTCGGCCTTCTCCAGAAGGGCTCCTGCAAGGACCACGGCGGACGTTGTCCCGTCACCGACCTCGTTGTCGGTCGTCTTGGAGACTTCGACGAGCATCTTGGCGGCCGGGTGCTGGACGTCAATCTCTTTCAGCATCGTAGCCCCGTCGTTGGTGATTGTTACATCTCCGAGGGAATCCACGAGCATCTTGTCCATTCCTCGAGGACCCAGCGAGGTCTTCACGATCTCTGCGATCAGCTTCGCGGCCGCTATGTTGTTCCTCTGGGCCTCCTTGCCCCTGTTCTGGCTCGCCCCTTCCCTAAGAATCAGGACGGGCTGCCCGGAAGAAGTCATGGCTGGTATTGCAGTTGTAGACACACTAGATCAGGAATCGGTATACAACCATGTGTTTATAAGTTTACAAGCCGCTCAGAGGGTTCTGTCCCATCTTCGGGTGATTTGTTCGGGTGCTTCACTTCGGGTGATCGAAAGCCTACATTGAACGATCTTGCGCGCGCGGGGTGCATAATCAATTCATCCAGCAATATATTTTGACTCCTTCTATTAACGCGTCGCCACGGAAATTCAATCTGACGTTGCTGCAGCAGTCAGCGAGGAAACTCATTCTATCTTCGACAGACTCCGCTTCTAGGCTTGTCAACGAGAAGGCTCGCGTCGCAGCGGTGGTCGACACATCACCTCTGAGACGTCATTTCGACAACGTGACCAAGCCGCCGTCTCTGAGCGGAGGAATGCGGAAGGCTGGAATTGCTTTGATCGTAACTCCTGACCCGATTTCGGGCGTGCCCGGCGTGGCGCTACTGGCGTCTTCTTTCGTTATGAAGAAAAGAGAGCCAGCGAGTCTGGAGAGTCTCGCACAGGAGACGCGAAAAGCTCTACGAGAAATCCAGTCCCTGAGCCTCTAGACTGACGCAAATCGCGGACCGACCTCGGGGGATGGGTGCGCTGAAATCCCCAGAATCAGGATTTAAGTATCCCACGAGCCTATTGTGTCCGTCCGATGGAAATCAAACCTTCTAAGGGAGTTAAGGTCGTTGTGAACGCGCAGCGCGAGGCGATCTTTGGGGACGAGTCAGTCTCCATTCGGAAGATCTCGCTCAACGGCGGTCCAAAGATTGGAGATATGACAGGCCTTACACTAGCAGGATTCTGCGAAGTCGAGATGTCGAAGCTGGACGGCAAGAAGCACTGGTATCCGATCAGCGACCTCGTCGGTGAGCACGGCGAGACTGTCGTCGAAGAAGAGATTACGATCGAGGAAGAGGATGCAGGAGAGTCTGAAGCGGAGTAGAGCGGACGTGTCGGGATTCGCGGAAGTCGAAATCACCTTCGTGGTCGACGTATCCTCATTCACCGAGAAAGGCTTCATCGGCACGTCGAGTTTCGCGGGCGAGCCAGTGGCCATCAATTTCGATGACGAGAATCAGGGTGTCTTCCTGAACCATGAAATGGCTGGTAGACTGGGCGTGAAGAAAGGCTCGTGGGTTTCCGCTCGGGTCGAAGCCGATAGGACCAAGGTGGTTCAGATGGCCGTCGCCGCCGTCGGCAAAGCGGTCCGCATATCGGACTCCAAGGTCTACTCTGCGATCGGGAAGGAGGGCGGTGCGGTGATCAGAGTAAGGAAGTCCTAGCCTAGCATAGCGTCGCCGTCTGTATCTGGAAGATCGTACCACCGAGCCTTCTCCCCTATTCTGGCACGCATCTTCCACGCCAGACTCTTCGGCCTCCCGCCCATGATTGCCATCAGCTTCTGAATCCTCGGGACGACTGTGTTCCTGTCGTCGCTACTCAACGTCTCGGCCCTTGTCAGTAGAGCTTCGAGGCTCTTCGTGAACGTCGTGTAGATCCCCCAATCCTTTGAACAGAGTTCTGCAATCTCGTCTCCTCGGATGCCGCCCATTCCGTCAGTGACGTCGAAGTCGCGGAACGCGGCGATGAGGTCAAGGTATTCCTTGTCGGTCTTCTCGACTACTTGGAGCTTCGTCATCACCAACTGGGTCATCGGCAGAGTGTAGGTGCCGGCGAGTATGCTTTCTTTGAAATTGAACTTGTGGCACATCACGAACTCGTCAAGGAATAGGTCGACTCTGCGCCTATTCCCCAGGTCATAGAAAATTAGCCTCTGGCCCATGTTCAGCTTGTTGAAGACTTCACGGGGCTTGTAACCGAGCGTTTCCATCACCTGCATAATCTTCTTCGAGTCTTCCCTCCTTCCCATCAAGTCGATGTCCTTGTTTTCACGGTAGTAGCTGTCGTTGGAGCTCGGACAGAGTCGCTTGAAAGCGAGCCCTCCGAGCAACCTCAACCTGACTCCCATGCTCTCTGCTTGGTCGATTATCTGAATCGCGGCTTCGAGGCCGTTCGCAGGCAGCATGATCACACTTTCCATTCAGTTGGCGAAGAGGGCCGCTTTTGAATTTAAGGTGTAGTTTGCACCAACATGTGAATTGGCCCGTCATGTGCGAATTTTGCGTATTGGCAATCCGTCAGACAGCAGTGTTCTGGAGAACGACGTACTTACTGCGACCTTCGGGTCGGAATGGCCCGCCCTTGTCTAATCAACCCGATTGCGGGTTCTTCTCGTCCTAAGAGCTGTGACATCTGCCGCGAGGCTGGGTGGGACCGGCCTACACCCACAAATCTCAGAGTGCGCGAGGTGCCATTCGATGCGTTCGGCCATAGTCGGGTTCTTCGGCATGGGATGTTCCTTGTGCCACTCGGCGTTGAGCTTGTGCTGAGAGGTCATTGCACCGCCACCGTGAAGCTGGTGCAGCGTTCGCATGCACAGGTCCATCACATAGGGGACGCCACCCTTCTTGAGAATACGTTTCGCTTCCTCGTTCTCGAGCCCGAGCTGTGCCCAGAACACTGGGGTCTTCTTCGTCCTTCTCTCCAACTCAACGACTTGTCGGGCAATCTCAGGTAGCTCCTCTGAAGGCCTGAAGACTTCCACGACCTCGACGCGCGCTGCCAGGTCAGGAGGCAGTTCAGCCAACGAAGGATACACCTTCAGGCCATGGATGATGTCAGCCGTGGGATTCACAGGTACCACCGTGTACCCATGCTGAATCAGATACAGGGGCACGGTGTTGGCCTCCTTCTCGGGATTCTTCGATGCACCAACTACGGCCACAGTCTTTGACCGCTTCAATACCTCGTTTGGGTCGACGGTACAACTGACCATGAGCCTACGCCCTTCGTTCTCTGCTATATCGCTTGTCGGGCTGAAGGAACCGAAATACGTCGCCGACCTCGTCCTTCTTCATGGCCTTCCGCAGTCCGCTCACAAGACACCAAATCGACCAAGATGCGACTTCCTCGCGCGTCGTGAACAAAGGGCTTTATCCGTCAGCCGAAGAGACCATCAGTGTTGCCTGGGGCGGAAGAGAGAGCCAAAGTCGACTACGAACTGAGGGGGAAGACACTTCAGGTCTACCTCTACCTCCTCAGATACGGCAAGGCGGTCGGCGTCCGCGAGATTCAGAAGGAGCTCGGTTTCTCGAGCCCTAGCGTAGCCTTTCATCATCTGGACAAGCTGGTGGGACTTGGAGTCGTCGAGAAGGACCAGTATGAGCGCTACATCCTGGCTAGGAAAGTCGATTCGGGTATCCTCCACTCGTTCGTTAGCATCGGGGGCCTCACCCTCCCAAGGCTAGGATTCTACGCCGCCTTCTTCACCACCATCGCCGTGGCCTATTTTCTCGTCAATCGGAACCTGCTCGACCTGTACGCGGTGATAGGGACCGCAGGCGGAGCGGCAGTCTTCTGGTACGAAGCTTGGCGGGTCTGGAGGAGGAAGCCGTTCTGACGAATAGAACTAATTACGCAGGACGAGTTCGTGTGTATCTATGAGGTCCGTAAGGTCAGCGCTGGGGGTCATGGCAGGTGTCCTGTTAGGGCTTAGTCTGGTCCTGGCTGGCTCGGGCCTCGGCTCGTACGGCGGGCAATACGCCTCGTTCGCTGGGAATCCTGCTCTGACGACCAGCACCAGCACCTCGGTGCTATCCACCAAGACGAATGCGAGCGGTATCTGGTATTTCACATCTGTGGCAGGTATTGCTAGTTCGAACCCGACCAATGACCAGGGAAGGTGGGTACTCGTGCCTGGTCCAAGCGCCGTTCAGGCCAATATCGCCTCGCATCTGGACAACATGGCACGACAGCCGATTACTCTCACGGGGTTCGCCCTCCTACCGGTCTTCGCAGCTCTCTTGGTTGGGTTCGCATTCTACAGAGTGTCTAGAGTGCGCAACGAGAGAGAAGAACCTCCGGAAGCTGCCTGATCGGCGCCAACGCTGGGCCAGAATCTTTGTGCCGTTCGGCTCCTTGCCCGCCTATCACTCGCTATTTTGCCGGGGTCATAGGATCTTGCAGGCCGACAGGAGAGATTCAGCTCCTGCCGAGATAAGTCCAAAAGTAAGCGCGAAAATGGGGCCTGGGAGTCAGGCAGGTTGGTCGCTACGGATTTCGAGAACCGCATCACAGAGGCCGTGGAGAAGGTCAGCGAGAGCATAGTGAGTGTCAGCAGCATGAGACTGGAACGCCGTTTCTTCGGAGTGGTCCCGCTTGAGGGACAGGGGTCTGGGATAGTGCTTGACGGGAAGGGACTCATCATCACGAACAATCACGTCATCGACGGAGCCAGCCAGGTGCATGTCGGCTTCAAGGATGGCCGGACCTTCGTCGGAGAGGTGGTGGGCTCGGATGAAGCAACGGATGTGGCTGTCATAAGACTTGCCGCCGACGACCTGCCGGCGGCCGATCTAGGGGATTCGGAGGCACTCAAGGTGGGTCAGTTCGTCCTTGCGATAGGAAATGCGCTCGCTCTGCCCGGTGGGCCGACGGTCTCGACGGGCGTCCTGAGTGCGAAGGGGAGGCCTCTCCCGGGCTCTGATTTCATCTTCGAGGGGCTCCTGCAGACCGATGCCGCTGTCAACCCGGGCAACAGCGGAGGGCCCCTGGCAGACCTGGACGGCAGGGTGATAGGCATCACGACCATGATGATCCCCTACGCCCAGGGGATGGGCTTCGCGATTCCAATCAACACGGTCAAGCGGATCGCCCAAGAGATACTCGAGAAGGGAAGCGTCACTAGGCCCTGGATAGGAATTTCAGGCGTCGACCTCAATCCGCCACTGGCGCGCAGGTATGGTATTCGTTCGGAGTCTGGGTTCCTTGTCGCAGAGGTGACACCCGGCAGTCCGGCCAGCCTGGCCGGTCTCAGGTCGGGGGACGTGGTCTTCGGCGCTGATGGTGCTGAAGTCAGGCACACGAAAGACCTGCTCTTCGCGCTCTCGAAGGTCCCTCGCGGCGGCAGCATCGGTTTGGACATCAACAGGATGGGGTCGACGGGGAGACTTCAGGTCCGGCCCGTAGAATCCCGACAGGCGCAGAGGTTCGGGAACGGGCAACAGGGCTACAGGTAGTCGCCCGCATCCGAGGAAGCCTGTAACTGTCGAGGCCTCTGCAGGGTCCAATGTCTGATCATGTCACTATCCATCTCAGGATCTGTTCTGGCATCTTCAGCCGGGTCGTTATTCTTCACCGTCGTTGGAAGGAGAGCGGAACTCTTCCAAGCCGCAGACTAGACGCCGAATTTGCTAGGTGCTCGAGGTCATGGGACCCCATCGCCAGGTTCTTCCTCGCATCCAACGGCGCCCGACCAGGAGAGCCACCCCGATCGCGATCATCACGATTCCTATGAGAACAGCGATCAGCTTCAGGATGTCCACGATGAATGTGATGATGAAGCCCGCCATGAGTGCGAGAACTGTCACTCCTAATAGGATAAGCAGTATCCCTACTATCCACCACTTGTTCACGCCGGCACGCCGATACGACGATATTTAGACTTGAAGCAGGATAGACTCTGCAACTCTTTGAAGGGAGGCGACTGCTCACCCATAGGAGCGGGCTGCTCTGAGAAGTCTTAAGTCGAATGGTCCAGCGAACACGCCACGGAGGCTCGCTTGCACTACGCCCAGAGGGAGGCAGCCTTGAACAAGATAGTATTCGCCGCGATGTTCTGCCTTATAGCGCTGAACCTGTTCACCTTCGCAAGAGCCTACCCTGAAATCTTTACCCTGGACTCAGGGTGCTGCAGCAACCAAGTACTCGCCAAGGACTTTTCGGCTTACTATGTTGGGGCTTGGAGGCTCTTTCACGACACTTCGAACGTATACACCTCCGGCAATGTAAGTGACGGGGGTCCTTCGATCTTGCCTAGACCAGAGTCGTTCAAGTACCTCCCATCGTTTCTTCTGATCATCTCTTCGTTTCTGTTGCTGAGTTACAAGAACGCAATCATTGCCTTTGACGGTCTACAACTTCTCTTGCTTCCGCTCATGGCGGTCATGACCTACAGGCTGGTGCGAAGCAAGGGGGCGGCAGTAACCCTGATTGTCGCAATGGTGGTCCTGCTTCAGCCCTCGCCTGCCCCGAACTTGGGACTCTCCGTCAGCTACTACTGGCAGTGGGCCGAGGGGCAGGCGAAGGTTCTCGAGACGTTTCTTCTGCTCCTCTCCTTCTACCTCGGGGCTGTAGGGAAGCCGCGCCTCTCCGGAGCGGCATTAGGAATGGCTGCGTTCGACCCCAGGTTTGCCCTGATTTCCTTACCGCTCTTCTTTGCCTACAACAGGCAAAGACTCCGCGTAGCAGCACTAAGTGCTGTGGGGCTCTTCTTGGCATCAAACTTCGCACTCCTGTTTCCCGGAGTAGGCTCTGGGTTCATGACGATGCTCCTCAATTCGGGGCTCACGACTCCCCCCTACTACTACAGCTTCATTCCGCTCCTCACGGTGGTCTGTCTCACAATCTTGAACGCGAAGGAAATCAAGAGTTTGGTTCCCGGGCGCGCCAGCTCGCGTGGAGGATGAGGAGAACTTCAACTCGTTCAAGGAACAGCAGACGCCGTCCCAACCTTCATGAGACGGAAACCTTCTTAACCCAAACGCCGGCAGGTCGTTCAAGGCTGAGGTATTCATGCCGAAGTTCAAGTCCACCACTGAGGCTCTCAAGCTGGTTCACAACCAGGACCAGATTCGGAACATAGGAATTATTGCGCACGTGGACCACGGGAAGACCACGACCTCTGACTCGCTTCTCGCAGCTTGCGGGATGCTGAGCCCCAGCGTCGCCGGCCAGGCTCTGGCCCTGGACTACATGGAGCTGGAGCAGCAGCGGCAGATGACAATCAAGGCAGCGAACATCACGCTGTACTACGAGAAGGACGGCAAGCCGTACGTCATCAACCTGATCGACACCCCGGGACACATCGACTTCACCGGTAAAGTCACCCGTAGCCTCAGGGCGGTGGACGGCGCGATAGTGGTCGTGGATGCCGTCGAGGGCATCATGACCCAGACTGACACAGTGCTCAGACAGGCCCTCGAGGAGCGAGTCCGGCCGGTCATCTACATCAACAAGATCGATCGTCTGATCAAGGAGCTTCGACTTTCTCCAGAGAAGATGCAGGATTGGCTCTTCAACATCGTGAAGGAGTTCAACAAGCTGATTGAGACTTACGCAGAGCCCGACTACAAGCAGAAGTGGCAGGTTTCAGTTCAGGATGCTCAGGTGGCCTTTGGTTCCTCCAAGGACAGGTGGGGCTTCAACTTCGATACGGCCCGAGCCGTGGGAATGTCGTTCAAGGACATCATCAACGCGTATTCCACGGAAACGCCGCAGGAGCTGGGTGCGAAACTCCAGCTTCACGAAGCTCTCCTCGGAATGGTGGTGAGACACCATCCGCCTCCGCATGTTGCCCAGGCCTACCGCATCCCCAAGATCTGGTCCGCAGGCGACCTGAACAGTGACGTAGGGAAGGCGCTGCTGGCCTGCGACGAGAAAGGGCCGCTGGTGATGATGGTGACCAACGTGGTCGTCGACCCCGCCGCGGGGCTAGTGGCCACCGGGCGCCTCTTCTCTGGGAGCGTCTCGAACGGGGACGAGGTCTACCTTCTGAACTCGAAGAGGGAAGGGAGGGTTCAGTCCGTCCAGATATTCATGGGATTCCAGAGGGAGATCGTAGATTCTCTCCCTGCCGGCAACATCCCTGCGCTCCTCGGCTTGGACATCAGGTCTGGCGAGACGATTTCAAGCCAGAAGGGGGTCGCTCCCTTCGAGTCGATTCACTATGTGAGTGAGCCCGTAGTCACCGTCGCTGTGGAGGCGAAGCACCCGAGAGACCTCCCGAAGCTCGTCGAAGTAATGCGCAGGCTCAACATAGAAGACCCGAACCTCGTGGTCACAATCAACCAAGAATCCGGCGAGACTCTGATGTCGGGGATGGGTGTCCTACACCTGGAGATCGCCACCACGATGATCCAACGGGCAGGCCTAGAAATCATCACGTCACCGCCCATCATCAACTACAGGGAGACGATCCGCTCGAGGGCGGGCCCCTTTATGGCACGCTCTCCGAACAGGCACAACAAGATCTTCATCGAGGTGGAGCCTCTTGAGCCCGACGTCATCGAGTTGATTCGCAACGGGACGTTGAGCGAGAACATTGAGAAGAAGGCGGTAATCAAGACCCTGCGCGACCACGGCTGGGACCCTGACCAAGCGAGGAACTTCCAGGCGATCGACGAAAGGGGCAACATAATGACCGAACTGACGAAGGGAGTCCAGTTTCTGCAGGAGTCGATGGATTCGATTAGGGCCGGCTTCGATGATATCATGAAGAACGGGCCGCTCGCGTATGAGTTCACCAGAGGCGTCAAGGTAGTCCTCACGAACTACGTTCCCCACGAGGACGCCGCACACAGGACCTACGCCCAGCTGATGCCAGCCTCAAGAAGGGCGATACTCGGGGCGCTGCTCTCAGCCAACCCCACCCTGCTCGAGCCGATTCTGGGCATTGAGGTCAAGGGGCCGACGGACCTTATCGGCGCAGTGACGGGAGTCATAAGTTCCAAGAGGGGCAAACTCGTCAAGATAGAACAGAGGGAGGTCATGACAGTCGTTGAGGGAGAGATACCAGCCTCTGAGACCTTCGACCTCAGTGAGAAGATGAGAGGCGCTACGGCAGGCAAGGCCGTCTGGAACACTTACTTCAAGACCTGGCAGGCAGTCCCGCAGAGCATGTTATGGGGGCTGGTGACCGAAATCAGGAAGCGCAAGGGCCTCCCGCCCGACCCTCCAAAGGCCGAAGAGTTCATCGACAGGGAGTAAGAAGAGCCTACCCCCCCGTTCAGCTCGCGTGGACCGCATCTGATTTGCTTTGTGTCCGTGAAAAGTGAGACAATCTGAGACAGTTTGGCACAACCTGAAGAGCGCATTCCAGCTTCTTGTCAAAAACCGCTGCTATGATGATTCCTTTAACATTCTCGTCTCCCTCTTTCTCCTTGATCCAACTCATGTATCGCGCTACGGGGTCGCTGGAAGGATGGCGCGTGTTGAAAGCTTAAACTCCAATTACCTGCACTGACCAGGTCAGTTGTCAAACTCCGACGACTCTGGGCTCGAAGATCGTACGATAAGGGAAGTGGAAGCATCGACGCGGTTTCTCCTCCGTTCGTTCAAGGAGAAGATAGCTGAACTCAAAGAGTGCGGCCCCGAAATTGCCCAGATACTTCGATTTGGGGTTGACACACCTTCTGCGTCTCTGACGGGGAGGAAGTTCTTCGGGGGCGACGAAATCGGATTTGTAGCCATCGATGGAACAGACTCCGCAGACCAGCAGCTCGACCTTCTGGTCTTCTATGTCGGTGCTTTCGCCTATTCTGGAAAGATTCGGTTTCTGGATGGGCAGATCTCCGTCGGCGACGCGCAGCCCTTGGGCGGCGACTTGGCCGTCTCGGCCGCCATTCCTCTGTCGGAGGAGGACGCTGCCCTAGTCTTCGGCCAGAGGACCCAGTCCGGAATAGAGGTCGACTCGGAAAGGCTTCCGACCGCAATAATGCACCTAGCCGAGTACTACCTCGCATTCAAGGCAATAGGGACGGACGGGAATACCAAGGTGGTCCTTCTCGACCGAACTTTGGCCGGAGATGTTGCGCATCTCGTCTGGAGCACTAGGGACCTCATTCATGATCGTCTGTGTATCCTGGAAGGAATGGACACTCCGCACGGAAGGGTGAGCAATTTCGACCTCGAATTGGCGAGGATGCTGCTGCCTAACAATGAGCTGAATGTCCCTGCCTCAAGGAGTCAACTGCTGAAGTTTGCAGCGCTGTGGCAGCTCTTCGAAGGAAAAGAGTACAATCTGCCACAACTAGTGGGCAGAATTGCGGCGAATCAGAACCGTCTATCGAGCCTTCAGAATGACTTCGGCGAGCTGGAATCCGAGTATCATCCATTCGAAAAGACGTTGGGTGCATTCAAGCTAAAGCCCGGAGTGTCTGAGTATTGGGACAGGGTGTTGAGCGCAGCCTTGGCCACGGCCGACCACATCTTCAATCCCCGCGGCGGACATCCTCTACGGCTCAAGAAGGGTGACAAAGAACTCTGGATAACAGCCGACGACCTCGACTTCCTGGTCCTGATTTTCGTCTACGCCCTCACTAGAAAGGCTTGGAAGGACAACACCCTCCCGATAGGTCTGATCAAGGACACGGAGGCGGCAGAGCTCACGAAGACGTTGCTCCCTCTTCTCCAGGACTCGGCAAAACTGAAACTCCCTCACGGGCTTCCCAACTTCAACACCGACAAGATGTTGCTCCAGACCAACAGCGTCGTGAACTCCAGCGATGTCCCCACTCCATGGCACACTGTGGAGATGGACGCGGCCTTCAGGACCATGGTGCCGGTAGAAGACCCAACTCTGCCTAAGGGCGAGGCACGAGTCAAGGGCGCCTACAGAAACGTGATCCTGCCAGAGAGGACTTACCTCAAGACGTACATCCAGCTCTGGAGCAGTGAGAAGAGTCCGGCTGTGAGGAGCCACGTCTTCTCGTTTGATAGGCCCATATACGCAGGGTACGACCATTGGAACGAGATGCTTCTTCACAATGAAGACAACAGAGTCGACGAGAAGATACGACCAGCATTGCATTTCGACAGGGGGTCTGAGATCACGAACCTCGTCATGGCGATCCTGAAGAGCATGAGCTCAGAGGTCATCCCGGAAGCTCTGGGACATAACTATCCCCTGTTTCTAGCGGACAAGAAGGCGAAATTTGTATTGGAGCAGAATCGCGAGGCCTATCTGGGGGCCGTCGCCATCGAGATGGCGAAGTCGGGTCTGGATCAGCAGGTCCTGTTCTCCAGGAAGTTCAGGGACTATAGAAGCAAGGTTGAAGCAAAGAGGAAGGGCTAAGCTTGCAACCATTTGACGACCTTAGCGGCGAGTTCCAGGCCCGTCTCAGGGAGATCGTGTCCACTACCCGCCAGACGGCAGACGGAAGTTCCACCGTGACCTTCAGCACGGCCCGAATCGAGTGCGACTACACCCCCGGGGTGGTCAAGAGGCTCGGCCTGGGGCAGCTCGTCGCCGTCCCCAATGTCCAGACCCTCGGAACCAACAACATCTACTCTCTCTACGAGATTGCCGACGTCTATCCGATGCACTACTCCATGCTTACACTCGACAGGTCACAGCCGGCGGCAATCAGGAAGGAGTTCATGGATCTGATCGAGAAGGAATGGGAAAAGGGCTCAAAGAGCACCTGGTCGAAATAGTCGCGGCCCCCATCGGATACATCATGAAAGTGAATGGCAACTCCGTATCTTTCGAAAGGAAGCCCTATGCCGCGCTGACCGGCAGCACGGTGAAGCTGCTGAGCAAAGAATCAGTCGAGCAGTTGATATGCTACAAGCCGGAGCGCCAGAAAGAGGATTACAGATTCGGGAACCTCCTCAGCGTCGTGGACGAGACAATCCCATTCCTGGTCAACATCGAGAACCTGATTCACTATCACGTAGGTCTGTTCGCCTTTACTGGTTCGGGCAAGTCGAACATGACCGCCTCCGTGATACGCAAGGCCCTGAAGGTGATTCCGGACCTGAAGGTAGTGATATTCGACGTCTCCTCTGAGTACGGGATTCATGTCCTTGACGTCCTCAATGATTACCCCAGCCGGGTCCTGTTCACAGACTCGTTTGCTGAAAACAAGAATTTGGAAGTAGAATACTTCAAGCGACACGCGACCCCTGAGAGTCTGGTGAAGCTAGAACAGCAGTTTGAGAGGAAAATCGCGAAACTCTTCGCTGATGAGAAGGTCAAATTTGTCAAGGTGCCGCTGGCTGGAGACGAGGGGATAGCGAGATTCAGCACCTACGGCGGGCTCGTTGAGGTGCTCTCGAATACTCTGAACGACAAATATGGGCCGGTCCAGCAGAAAATCCTCGTTCCCCAAGTGATCAAGATGATAGAGAGGTTCAGGGTCGAGAACAAACTCGAACCCGAAAGCTCCTTTGACTCGAAGACTGACAAACTGATTGCGAAGGTTCAGCCTCTCCTTGCGGACCTCCCCGCAAACAGTTCTCTGAAGAAGACTTTCGAGAACCTGGCGAAGGTGGTGCAGATGATCTCTGAAGAAGGCGAGGAAGAAGAGCGTGGCGAGTATACTTGGGATGACCTCGTAGAGGAGATTCTGTCTCCGAAGGAGAACTCACCGAGAGTGTTCGTCGTGAACCTTCCAGAGGCTGAGGAAGCGAGACTGCAGACGGCTGCCATAATCACCGAGGTCTTCAGGAAGAGGAAGAAGAGCTTCACTTTGACGCCCAGAGTCCTCTTCATCGTAGATGAAGCTCAGGAGTTCATACCACAGGAAACTAGGAAGGAAGACGGGACCTATCAGGCAAGCAGGGCCGTCGAGAGGCTGCTGAGACATGGAAGGAAGTATCACTTGCATTGCTGGATTAGCACCCAGAGGATAGCTCACCTCAATACCAATGCCTTACAACAGTTGCATAGTTACTTTGTCTCCACAATGCCTAGGCCTTATGACAGACAGCTCATCTCAGATACTTTCGCGATTGACGACGCGTTCATAGACCGGACCCTTGCGTTTCAGAACGGGGATTGGCTGCTAACCAGCTTCAAAGCCACGGCAACGCAGAACATACCCGTGTTCTTCCACGCCGAGAACAATGAGGATATACTCGAGAAGTATGTTTCTTGAAAGGACGACGGCAGGATTAGCCTGCGCGTGCGAGTTCATCGACAAGGAGTAGAAACGCAAGGCCCGGGGATGCTATTGTCCCATTAGGCGTGCCCCCAACCGTTGGATCCTTGGCACCATGGTGCTGACAGTCGTGACTGTTGTCTGTGGAACATTCTTCGTACTTCCATCTCCACCGAACGGATAGCGTGGACCATGGTCACAGGTTTATCTTGCGCCATCCGGCGGCCCTGGAAGCGCGACCTCGGTTTGGAGATCAAGTCCTACGACCTCGACCTCGACGTGGACTTCAGGAAGTCCATCGTGGAGGGATCCGTCGAAATCAATGTGAAGTCTGCCAAGAGCCCCTTCAAGCTAGACGCGGCAGGCATGAAGATCAGGGCCGTGACGATTGACGGCAGGAAGTCCCGATTCTCCCACGACTCTGCCAGGGGGAAGCTGACAATCCCACGTGTTCCGAAGACGGAATCGGAAGTGGGCGTCAAGTTCACGAAGCATGTCAAGGACGATGTGATTTTCGGCCTCTACAAGTCGAAGTACGGGAAGGAACACCTTCTTGTCACAGATCTGGAGCCCGCAGAGGCAAGGACCGTCTTCCCCTGCGTGGATGAGCCTTCGTACAAGGCCGTCTTCAGGCTTCGTGTCGTCACCGATGAAGGACTCTCAGTCATCTCCAACACTCGAGTCGCCTCGAAGAAGACGAATAAGGGAAGGGTCAGTTACTCCTTCGAGCCGACGCCCAGGATGTCAACGTACCTATTCTTCATGGGGATAGGGAAATTCGAGGAAGCGACCACGATGTCAGGGAAGGTCAGCGTCATCGCGGCGTCCCGGCCGGGACAGGGGAAGGATTCCGAGTTCGTCAGAGAGACCTCTGCAGCGGTTCTGAAGGATTACGAGGGCTACTTCGGGATTCCGTACCCGCTCTCGAAACTGCACCTCGTGGCGCTCCCCGAGTACCACACGGGTGCGATGGAGAACTGGGGGGCGATCACTTCTAGGGAACCTTATGTCATCGTACGGAGCGACGCGAGCGACTCCGATCGCAGAAACGCGGCCCGGGTCATGGCCCATGAGATTGCCCACCAGTGGTTCGGTGACCTCGTCACAATGAAGTGGTGGGACGATGTGTGGCTCAATGAAAGCTTCGCGACCTTCATGGAGGCCAAGGTGCTCGACCGGCTCCACCCCGAATGGGACACCTGGCGGGATTTCCTCCGCACGGACACGTTCCGGTCGCTCAACGCGGACGCCCTGTCGCAGACTCATCCGATCCAGGCCAGGGTCAAGAGCGTGGAGGAGATCGGCATGCTCTTCGACGCGATCAGTTACGGCAAGGGGGCGTCGGTGCTGAGGATGCTTGAGTCATATGTCGGCGAAGAGGCGTTCAGGAAGGGCGTCTCAGCGTACCTGAAGAGGTTCAGCTACTCGAACGCCTCAGGCGCAGACCTGTGGGTTTCTCTCGCAAAGGCGTCGGGGCTCCCAGTCACGAGGGTCGCGAGGGCTTGGATAACCAAGCCTGGCTTTCCCCTCGTCCGGGTGGAGGCATCCGAGGGCGGGGTGAGCTTCAGCCAGTCGAAGTTCTCTCTCTCCGGAAAGGAGTCGGATGATCTCTGGCCGATTCCCTTGACCCTCCAGGCGGACGGCAAGCGGCAATCCCTTCTCCTGGACAGGAGATCAGCTTCGGTCAAGGCAGAGAGGCCCGAGAAGGTCCTCGTGAACCCGCGCAGGACTGGTTTCTACAGCGTACTCTACGACGAACGGATGTACGATCAGCTTGCCAGGGGCTTCGCAGCGCTGCACTCGCACGACAGGGCGGGCGTCTTGAATGATCTCTACCTCTTCCTTCAGGCAGGGATGGTTGAGCCCGGGCAGTACTTCAGGTTCGCCGCTCTTAGCGGGAAGGCCGTGGACCCGCTCCTCGCTCTTGCGGTCAGCGACCACTTCGTGAATCTTAGGGCGATCGCCGACGACGCCCGTATCGTAATGGGCGGGTGGTCCGCCTTCTACACGTCTCAGTTCCGCCTGCTCGGCCTCGCGAGGAAGCAGGGCGAGAACGAGAACCTGGGAATGGTGAGGGAGGTGATCACTGCTCAGCTTGCCAAGACCGATGAGGGATTCGCACGGAAGCTCGCCCAGAGATTTGACCAATTCAGCTCGGTCGATGCGAACCTGAAGACAGCAATCGCCACCGCGTATGCTGCGACCAAGGGCGAGGCGGCTTTCGGGCCTCTTCTCGAACTGGTGAAGAATGCCAAGAGCGAAGCTGATCGCGCCAAGGTCTATGCGGCCCTCACTTCCTTCGAGGAACCGGCGCTCGTCAGGAGGACCCTTGAGCTCACCATCAGCGGGGAGGTCAGCCGGTCTGACACGGGATACGCCCTGCCATTGGCCGCCTCGAACCCCAAGGCAAGGGGCGCCCTCTGGGAATGGATCAAGTCTCGGTACGACCGTTTGAGGGACCTCTATGGCGGCTCGCAGCAGTTCTACCTCTACCTGAGCGCCGTCCTTCCGCGGTGCGGGATAGGCCACGAAGCGGACGTCCACAGGTTCATTTCGGGAAAGCGGTACAAGGACGGGGAGATGGCCTTCCGCAGGATCTTTGAACTCCTCGAGGTCAACTCCAGGCTCCGAGATAGACTTCTCGCTGCCTAGGGCCCTACTAGGCGGATGGGTACGCGAGGACGACTGGTTCCACAGGTCCGAGCGTTCTTCGCTTTCAGGTGGCTATTCCTTCTGCGACACGAAGCGGGTCGAGAGATCTCCTGTCCCGTTCTTCTTCGCGAGGTTGAGTATCAGCGGGGTGATGCGCTCGACGACCTGCGCCTCACGGAGAGGTCCTGCGTAGAGCGGTCTGAGACTGGGGATGCTCTTCACGATTCTTGCCGCTTCGTCGAAGGTCTTCTTCGAGTCGGCCGCAACCACGACGTCGAGTCTTGGTGTCTCGGGCCTCTTGAAGAACGCTGCAGAGATGTTGTTGAAGGCTGTGGCTACCCTGCTCTTTGGAAGCTTGTCCGCCAGCATCTCGGCCGCGGATCCTCTCTCGAGGCCGTAAGACAGCATCCCGTTCTCGAACCTCATAGGGTTGATGACCGATATGACCAGCTTACCCGAGAGCTCGTTGACGAGAGACGACATCGAGTCTATGGCAGAAAACGGTATCGCGACTATCGCGGAGTCGCACTCCCTTGCAGCGGTCGAGTAGTCTGCACCCCTGGCACCCTTGATTTTCGCTGCGAATGCCTTCGCCTTGGCCGGGTCCCTCGAGCCGATTATCACTTCGTGGCTCTTGGCGAGTCGCTCCCCGAGGCCGCTCCCCATGCTCCCGGTCCCTCCGATTATCGCGATCTTCATTCTTCGAGCCTCATCTGGTTCTTTGCTTCAGGGCTCTTTGTAAACCTCGTGTCCAGCAGCACCTTGATTCTGTCTGCCCTCTTCCAGCCGATCCCCTGGGTCATGGCCAGCTCTCCGGCCGTCAGGCTCATGACCCTCCGCGGGGTCCCGTACTTCATCAGCAGCCTTTCTGCCAGCTTCCTGCCGACCCCAGGCATGGAGGAGACTAGGTAGAGCTGCTGTTGTGGGACGCTCTTCGCCTTGAGAGGAACTGTGGCGGGAAATGTTGAGGGCGGCTTAGCGCGGGCGAGGCTGAGAAGTTCCGCTATGGCTATTGCGGTCTCCTTCACGTTGGCCGTGTAGAGGACCCGTAACCCATACGCGAGGGTCACGTTGGCGATCGCACCGTAGAACGATTTCAGGTTCTTCGCGAGGTGCTCCACCTCCGTGGAATCCCCTTCGATGAGGAGGTAGGGCTTCGCATACGACGCCGAGATTCTCGCTGCCTGGTGGAACAAGCGAGAGTCGTAAACCGACGAGACGAGGTCGCGGACCGACTTCCTTTCGACGGCTATCTCTGGGTTGAGAACGTAGTCGGCCACGGGAAGCCGGCTGAAGTAGACCCTGACGTTGAGCTTCGAGAGCTCCTCCGGAACTCCCCCTGCCCTCTCCCGCTCGTCGGCAACGACTCGAGAGGGGATCATGGCAGAAAGGTGGGCAGCAGGAAATAAAAGGAGTAAGCCGCGAACGCGAACATCAGGACGGCGACGACCGCAACCGCTTTGTCAACCGTCCTGGCGCGATACTCGGCGAGGGACGTCGGTCTTGCTACAGCGCCGTATGCCCTCGACTCCATCGCTTCAGCCAGTTCCCCGCTCCTGACGACCGCGTTGACCACGAGCGGAATCAAGATGGGAATCATGTTCCTGACCCTCCTCAGGAGGTTCCCCTTCTCGAGCTCCAGTCCTCTCGACTTCTGGGCATCCATTATCTGCAGCGCGTCGAGCATCATCACCGGGATGAACCTGACCGCGGTGACGAAGGCGAAGACCACATCTCTGGGCAGCCTGAACATCTTCATCACCTGCTCGAGCTCGTCGGGAGAAGTGGTGATGAAGAAGAGGCTCGTCGAGACCACTATGGCGACGAACCTGGAGGCGTAGAGCGCCGACGTCTCCAGGTTCCTGGTGAAGATTATGTTGATGATGAATATGAAGGCAGAGAACGTTGCGGTCAGGACCATCGTCCTCGCGACCCTCCTCAGGACGGTCGCGATCGCGGCAACCGCGACCATGAACGCAAGAACTATCGCTAGCTGGAAGACAGACCTCACTATCAGCGTCGTCACGAACATCAGAGCGGAGATCAGCAGCTTGACCCTCGGGTCCAGCTTGTGATACCTCGAGACGCCCTTCCTGAATATGAAACCTCCGCTGAGCCACATCATGTCACTGCTGGCCTCCCTCTATCCACCGCCTCGCCTCCAGAGCATCGACGAAGGGCGACGCCGGTCTCCTTGCTAGCGCCTGATAGAAAGAAACGAGCTGGGGCTGGGCCACCCTCGCAGACTCCAGCATTTCCTTGTTCGTCATCAGTTCCTTGGCCGGTCCGTCAGCGACGATGCGGCCTGACTTCATCACAACGACCCTCGGCTGGAGAGGCCAAAGGAACTCTATGTCGTGTGACACCACGATTACGGTATTGCCCGTTGAGCCAAGCATCCTGATCGTTCCCGCCAGCTTCTCCTTCTGTATCGCGTCCTGGCCCACCGTCGGCTCATCCAGAATCACCACCCCAGGGTCCCATGCGAGAATGCAGGCCAAGGTCAGCCTCTTCTTTTCGCCCCCGCTCAGGACTAGTGGCGACGACTCCCTGTACTCTTCGAGCCCGAAGAGCTGGAGACCCCAGGAGACCCTCTGTTCGACCAGATGCGGCGGGAATCCGAAGTTCCTGAGAGCGAAGGCCATCTCTTCTTTCACGCTTTCAGAGAAGAGTTGGTGGTCCGGGTTCTGAAAGGCGACCCCGACCTTCCTCGACAGGGTCGCCGTGCTCGTCGTGCGCGTGTCGATTCCGTCCATGAGGACCGTCCCGGAGGTGGGCTTGAGAAGCCCGGTAACGTGCTTGATCAGGGTCGTCTTGCCCGCCCCGTTCTCGCCCACGATCGCGACTGTCTCGCCCGCGTCGACCTTCAGGGTGACCCCGTCAAGCGCCTTCACGCCGTTGTCATGGACATAGGTCACGTCCCTGAACTCTATCACGCGCCCTTCCCCTCCACGGTCGAAGCGAGCTCTGTCGCACTGAGGAGCCTGTCATCCGGCGCACGCCCGACCTTGGCAAGCATCCTCTGCACTCGAGTCACCGCGGGCACCGAGACTCCGTATCCGTCGGCGTCTTCGTTGAAGAGAACATCGCGGGGCGTACCGTCGAGGACCTTCGCTCCTGCGTCCATCACAACTATCCTGTCAGCCACTCTCACCAGCAGGTCAAGCCGGTGTTCGACCACGACGAAGGTCGTGCCCAGCTCCTTCCTCAGCCTCGCCACAAGGTCGACCAGCTCCATCGCAGTCTTGGGATCAAGAAGGGATGTCGGCTCGTCCAGTATGATCAACCTGGGTCTCATTGCCAGGACACCCGCAAGCGCGACCCTCTGCTTCTGCCCGTCGGAGAGTTCGTGAGGCGCCCTCTGGGAGATGCTCTCGATTCCAAGGAGGCCTATTGCCTCGTCGACCCTTCTTCTCATCTCCGGCCTGGGGACGCCCAGGTTCTCCAGTCCGAACGCGACGTCTCTCTCCACGGTGAACATGAATATTTGGTTCTCAGGATTCTGGAACAGGAAGCCGACGATCTGTGCGAGATCACGCATCGACGAAGTCCTGACGCTGGAGCCAGCCACGCGGACATCGCCGGAATAGTCTCCGGTGTACATGTGAGGGATGAGCCCGTTGATCGCCCTGAGCAGGGTCGATTTCCCGCAGCCCGAGGGCCCGGCGAGCACGACGATTTCTGACTCGCCCACGTCTAGGGTAAACGAGTCCACTGCCTTCCTAGTCGCTTCAGGATATCTGAAGCTGAGTTCTTTGATTTCTAGTATTTTCTCCGTTCGAGCTCCACTCCATTCCAATCCAAGCGGCTTCGTCTACCCGCCGGCTTTCTTGACGGGGACCTTGGGCCCTGCGGGAGGCTCCCGCGTGACTGCCATAACCCAGAGACCCCTGCCAGCAATCTTCAGACCATTGACCTGCGGGACCTTCAGCACGGCGAAGGATATCACCATCACCAACAACAGCTGAAGGACGTTGAAGAGTGCGGTGAAACCCAGAACGAGCACGAGCGCGTTCGCGTCGGTGAGTGTGATGCCTGCCAACTTGAAGAGACTGGATAGGTCAGTGACAGTCGCTGGTATCGTATAGAAGAATACCAGAATGTAGTAGTTCGGCAATGTCATGACGGCAGCCCTGACGACTGCCCCGAAAGCAGTTCCAAGCCCGAAGAAGTTCCGCATGTTCGCCTGCCTGATGCTGGAGGCAAGGCCGATCCCCAGCCAGATGCCCGCAATCGAAGAAACCATCGAGAAGAGCTTGAGCACCGGCCCGACGGGAGCGTTCTGCCCCATCGCCAGCAGGGTTACGAATTCGACTGAAGACGAGACGAGCGCGGGGATCGGACCGAATATGAAGAGCGACAGCACTATCGCGACCTCCCCGAAGTCGAACTGCAAGTATGGTACAAGCGGAAAGTTCAGCCCAAGGAACTGGGATAGGATTGTGAGGATGGCCGAGAGCGCCCCAAAGACAGCGACGCCCGCCAGGGAGAGAGTGCTCAGTCTTCCCCGGCTCGGAGACAAACTCATGTCTCGCCCCGAATGCGGTAACTTTATAGTTCTTTGGTAGACACCACGAATGTGGTAACATGACGAAGACGCCATCTCACCTGTGGACCCTCATAGAACTGTACCAGCGGGGAGGAGCGAGCAGGACTCTCGACCTGTCGACTTCGGAACTGGCGCTGGAGCTTGGCCTCAGTCAGCAGGGTGTGTCGAAGCACCTATTGCAGTTGGAGAAGGATGGTTTGATCGAACGGAAGAGGAACGGCAGGAGGACTGGCGTCCTCGTGTCCCGGGCGGGCGCGGATCGCGTCGTCTCTGTCTACTCGAGGCTTAAGACCGCAATAGAAGGTGGGGCTGGCGTGCTGGACTTCCATGGCACGCTCTTTACCGGACTTGGGGAGGGTGGCTACTACATTTCCCTCGCGGGATACAGGCGTCAGTTCATAAAGCTCCTTGGGTTCGAACCCTTCCCAGGAACCTTGAACCTCACAATCGGTCCAGGGGAGATTGAGCTCAGGAAGCAGCTAAACTTTCTGGACGCGCTCGAGCTTTCTGGATTCAGTCAAGGAGGAAGGAGCTATGGCCCGGCCAGGTGTTTCAGGGCGAGAGTGGAATCCAGGTATGATGCCGGTGCCCTAATCATCGAGAGAACACACCATGGCGAATCGGTTCTGGAGGTGATATCGCCGCTTGATCTGAGGAAGACTCTTTCTCTGAAGGACGGCGATCGGGTCCATGTTACGGTCTACACCGGAGACCAATATCCTAGCGGTCACTGATGGCGATTCGCTTATCTAGACTCGACGGAAACTCGGCCGCGATGCCTTCTCCCGCAGAAGAGATCCTGGTCCTCGTCGACGAGAGAGACAACCAGATAGGAACAGACACAAGAGCGAACTGCCATTCCGGTCAAGGCAAGAGGCACAGGGCCTACACCGTATTCCTTTTTCACGGAGACAAGCTTCTGTTGCAACGGAGAAACATGAAGAAGCTACTATGGCCGGAAGCCTGGGACGTCTCCTTCACAAGTCACGTCTATCCTGGGGAGACCTACAGCCAGGCGGCAGTCCGCAAGGGACTCCAAGAGTTGAACGCCAGCGTAGGCGACCTGACTGACGTCCACTCATTCGTGTATTTTGCTCCTCAGGGTAGGAATGCCGAAAATGAGTTCTGCAGGCTGCTGGTCGGCTCCTTCGACGGAAGGGTGAAGCCTAACCCGGACGAGATTATGGCCGTGAGGTGGGCCACGGTCAAGGAGGTCGCGAAGGACCTCACAGCTCATCCTGATTCGTACACGCCGTGGTTCAGGCTGTCATTCGAAGGCTTTGTGAAGAACCCGATCTCCAAGAAGTACGGGGCATAGGTCGCCGTCTCAGGCTACTTCGCGAATCTCCGCGCCCAGCAGTTCGGTCAGCCTCTTCAGGCAGCCTTCCACTGCTTCGTCCTCGGTAGCAGGTGTGGAGAAGGAAGCTGCCGTCGCGTGCCCCCCTCCGTGTCCTCCTAGGCTCTTCGCGACTTCTTCGGCTACCTGAGTCCCCAGCTGCACCTTCGTCACATCTGAGAACCTCTGGGTCGACCTCATGCTGACCCTCGTCTCCCCTTCCGACTCCCCCCCTACGATCGCGACGTCCGCTCCAAGAGAGATCAGCGACCTTGCAACGTGCGCCTGAAATGAACCGATCATACTCGTCGAAGCTATCCAGTCCCCAACCCTGTAGACTTTCAGCCTTTTGGCACCCTTCAGCTTTGCCATCACCTCCCCATAGTCCGGCTCTGCTCTCAGGTCTCTCTTGGCTTCTGCGACGTCAGCCCCTATGTCGAGGAGCTTCACGACGGTCCTGAGCCCCTCATCTTTGGCTATCGCAAGGTGCGAGGAGTCGAAGACTATGGCCTCGAGGAGCGCTTGGGCGGTGGTGGGATCGATCTTGGCCTCAGCTCCCGAGAAGAGTTTGAACACGACCTCGGCGGCAGACGTGGCCTGCTCGTCGACTATCACGTGATCGTAGAGTTGGACGTCACGGTATGGATGGTGGTCTACGAGGACCCGGACGCCCCTGCCTGCCTCCATCTTTCCCTTCCAGTCTTTCAGGAGCTCTGCGTCGCCGACGTCCACGGCCACGTAAAGGTCGTAATCGCAATTACTCTCCTGGACCACCTTGTGGGGGAACTTCTTTGCCAGTCTCGAGGTCAGGGTGGTCATGCCCTCGGGAGTGACGACATCCACCTCGCACTGGGGGGAGATGATCCTCAGGAGCGAGGAGAGGGCGTAGGCGGAGAGATACGCGTCGGCGTCTGCGTTCCGATGGCAAATGACGGCGGCACTCTTCAGGTTCTTCGGGTCTACGAAGGGGAAACTGGCCGGCCCCTTTTCCCTAGTCAAGGGAGGGTAGGGTCCTAGGCGTCCCCGGGAGGCTGCTCTTGGGCCTGTTTGCCCTTGACGGCGCCGTTGATCTTGACTTGGAGGTCTTTCAGGTTCTCCCTGAATCTCCCTTCCTGCTTTGCGAGGACCATCTTCCTCGTGCTTCCGAGCTCCTTCTTCTCGTTGAGTTCCTTGACCATCGCATCCTTCTCGACCTTGACGAGCAGGTTGCCAGCGAACTTGTAGATGCTTTCCGAGTCCGCGGCCTTTGTGAGCTCCTCTAGCGCCTTCTCTGTCTCAGCAAGCTCCATCTCGACCTGCTGCTTCTGAATCAACACCGACTGCAGATTCTGCTGCACCTGGTCGTAGCGCGCCAACTGCTCTCTGATGTACGGCGGAATCTCTGCTTGGCTCAATTCCTGAATTGTCGACCCCGCTGGTCATTTAAAGCCTTTCGAGGTTCCGGCCATGCCCCTTATCTTCTCGAGGACCTCTCGTGCTCTGTCCGCAACTTCCCCAGGCTGTTCGCCTTCGATCTTCAGAATGCAGACTCCGTTCCTCAGGACAGCTGAAGGGATTATTCGCCTGATTGCCTCGGCCGTGTTCCTGTCTGTCCTAAACGAAATCCTGAGCTCGACCGAATCTATCGGCCTATCTGGCTTTTGACGGGCTAAGGTCGTAGGCGCCCCCGGCTACTGTGTATCCGCACGACTTGCACTTCCAGATCCCTGACGATGCCCGCTTAAGCTTCATGCCCGAACATGATGGACACTCCCTCGCCGCCTTCAGCGTCCTGAAGATCCGCGCGTACCTCTTCCTGAGCGTGCCGCCGTACTTTGCTCCCAGGCCCCTGAGGTGCTCCTTGGCCCGCGGCATTACTTCGTCGCTTCCAGTATCTGAGCACGGATCTCTTTGCCGATCCTGATCGATGTGTCTACGGCCTCGAGCACTTGGGCGGGGGTAATCGTGCTTGCTTCTCCCTTCTGGCTCGCGCAGACGTTGCCGTCGTCGTCGGTCGTTACGGTGATCCGCATGTCCATCGCGCACTCTTCCTCGGAGTTGGGGTCGACCACGAGGGTGTCACCAATCCTGGCCAGCGTGACCGAAACGGGGGTCCTTTCGACCGGTACGGGAATCATCTCGTCTTTCGCGACAACCTTGTCGTTCTCGACGACATACTTCTTCATCTTCGCGGTCCTGAGCGCCGAGACGACAGCGTAGCTCATCGCATCGAAGAGGTTGCCGTCTACGTTCATAATGTTGACGTCGACGAACACCGTGTACACCGTCTTGCCCTCAATAATGCACAGCTTCTTGAGGTCAACCATCTCTGACTCGCGGACACCTCTGTCGACGACCCTCGCCAGCTCAATCGCCTCTTCGGAAGGGGGACCCGGCTCCGCGTAAGGCGAAGCCATTGGAAGTATCTCCGCGTTGACCACGAGCAGCCCCTGATTTGGGGTGTCCGGGAATGGGGTCCCTGTCGCGATCTTGACGCCAGCTATGACCTCGGTGTTCCCTAGAGTTACGATCGCCGAACCGTTCGCCTTCTGGATTATGCCGGTCTGAATCGTTATTGGCCTGTGCTGGTCTGGGGTCCTCTCGTCGAGCCTCTTGCCCCTCGCGAGCAGCCCGACCATCTGTGTCTTCCTTATCGTTTCGACGACGTAATTCTTCTTCATCGACATCCTACTCTGCAACCTCCTCCACTTCTGCCGAAGCCGGTTCGCCGCTGAAGAACTTCCTGGTCAGGGCCTCTCTCTGCATCGCATAGACCTCCTTCCCCTTCGCGATTGCCAGTTCGAACGCCTTCTGGAAGTTCTCTCTCGTGTAGTCCCCGTCCACCTGCAACAGCGTCACCAGGTTGAGGTTGGGCATGATCGCAACTGGCATGTCTCCGCTCCCTTCCTTGTCCTCGGCGTCGTCCAGGTCGGCGACGACCTGCGAATCGACGATCCCGCACGAGCACCCGACGACGAGGTCCCTCATGTCGATGCCTGCGTCGACCAGAGCGAGCGACGCGGCAGTGATGCCGGCGACCCTTGAGCCTCCGTCCGATTGCAACACCTCAATCCAGACCTCTATCGCGGTCCTGGGGTAGTTTTCGACGATTACAGCCGGCACGAGAGCCTCCCTTATCACCTTGGAGATCTCTATCTCCCTCCTGGAGGGTGCCGGATTCTTCCTTTCGTCAACTGAGAAGGGCGCCATGTGGTACCTGGTCCTGAGCAGGGCCCTGTCAGGCAGGACCTGGTGCTTCGGGTGGACCTCCTTCGGACCGTAGACCGCGGCCATGATCTTGTTCTTGCCCCACTGAATGTACGCAGAACCGTCTGCGTTCTTCAGCAGGCCCACCTCCAGGGAGATCGGCCTGAGCTCGTCCCACTTCCTGCCGTCGAGTCTCTTTCCGTCTTCGCGTATGAGCTTCCGCTTAGCTTCCACTGTTGCTCCCTCCAAGGTACTCTTCGACCTTTCCCATCAGGCTCGCACCGTGCGCTTCCTTGTCTATCATCTTGATCACGTTCGCCGTCTTCACTATTCCCTCCGGCGGCCCGACCACGACTATGACACCGTTCTGTCCGACTTGGACGTCGCAACCGGTCTTCTCGCTGATTAGATTGATCATCGAACCCCTTCTCCCGATGAGCCGGGGGACCCTTGTGGGTGCTATCTTAATGATTTCGCCCTCCGGAATCTTCCCATATCCCTCTCCCCTTATGCTCAGCTGGGGGTCCCTGGACCTGTCGAACGACTCGATTCTCGCTCCCATGACATCGCCAATCCTGAATTTCGAGCTCAGGTCGTGAGTCGCGGGTGAGAATTCTCTTCCGAATACGAAGGAAGCTGGGAGGAAGCCGTCGAAGCACGAGTTGATGTCGACTACCCATCCGAAGCCGTTTATGTCGACCACCTTTCCGATCACCTGGTCATCGGCCCTGGGGAGGTATGGTCCTGTGAGCGGGTTGAGCTTGATGCCTTCGTGACTCACTTCGGCGAGCCCCACCCTGAGCGCCACATATTCGTCACCCCTCTTCTCGATGTAGCTCCCGTAGCGATAGTTCCCTCTGGTTATCACATCTCCGGGAATCACCTGCTTCCTCTCTACCATTGGCAAATCGCTATCTCACCACTGAAACCTGCGCCGCTCCTTTCGTCGTAGAACCGAGGCGGTCCAGCAGACCAGGCTGTCCACCAGCTGGTATTTCTACTATTGCAACAAGCGCCCCGTCGGCGCCCCAGTCCTCCTTCAGGATGTCTCCAAAGTTCTTCAGTATTCCTATGGTCTGACCCGCGTACTGGGCTGCGACCTTCACCTGGAGCTTCACTTTCTCAGACTTCAGGGGCAGGATTACTCTAAGCTCTTCGACTACCAGCTTCATCTGTTCGTTCACGTCTCGGAACGGGTCTATCGTCACCCTGGCATCCTGCATCGCCTGCTCGATCCTCAGCGGAGGGTGAGGAAGCGTAGTCTTGGGGTCGACGAAGTTCTTCGAGATCATCGCCACCACCGCCTTCCTCTTCTCCTCAGTGAGCCTCTTCCTTTGCTCCTGGGTTAGGTTCAGCTCGCCGCGCCTGAGCACCTCCAGCGCCGCCTTGGCGTGATCGTCTGTGCCGAAGTACTTCTTCAACTTCTCGCTGTTGGCCCTGAGGCCCTTCGTCGAGTCCGCGTATACCTCGTCGACGGCGATGACCTGGGACGGTTCCACGTTTTTCCCCTGCTTGAAGCTCAGCGCCGAGTCTGGGTTAACGAGTATCTCGAAGTGATCCCCCTCCAGCGTCAGATGGACGGTGGTGAACTTTGATTGTTCTTTCGTCCTCGGCTTATTCTCTCGTCCTCCGCCCCCGTGCCCGAAGGAACCGCTCAAATGCGAACGCTGTTACCTAGGAGCTCTTTGAAGAGGGCTTCTCCGACTTCGTTCTTGCAATCGAGGCATTCTTGCCGACCTCCTCCTCTGTGAGCCTCCTCATCTTCTTGGACTCGGCGTCCACGACCGCGACCTTGATGTGCGCGGTGCCCGTCTTGTCCTCGCTCACGAGGTAGATGCATTCGATGGCCAGCGTGGCCGCGGCGTCAAGAGATAGATCAGCAGTGTAGTTCTTCTCGAGGTAGTCGTTGACTTGATCGCTCCCCTGTCCGATCGCGATCGCATGGAAGCCCGAGTAAGTCCCCGTCGGGTCTGCCAGGTAGACCACAGGCCCGTTGTTTTCGTCGACCCCCGCGATGATGAGGGAGACTCCGAAGGGTCTTACGCCGGCATACTGGGTGTACTGCTGATTCATATCGGCGATTCGCTTCGCAATTGCCTCGACGTCGACTGGTTCGTCGTAAATCAGCCTGTTGCTCTGAGCCATAATCCTCGCACTGTCGACCTGTATGCGCGCATCAGGGATGTATCCGGCTCCAACGGCCCCCACGTGGTCGTCGATCTGAAACATTTTGATCACGGAGTCGTCGCTCTGGAGCTTCCGGCCCTTCTCCTCCACGGCCAGCACAATCCCTTCCTTAGTCCTGATGCCGACCGCGAGACTTCCGCGTCTCACTGTCTCGAGGGCGTATTCAACCTGGTACAGGCGCCCATCGGGCGAGAATATGGTGATAGCCCTGTCGTATCCTGCCGAAGGTGCAAACATTTTCTTCTTCTTAACTCCTTTTGTCTGACGCCCTCGGCTCTACATTTAAACCCTTTTCTCTGATTGACCTGTTTGGAGCCTTGAGATGTCAGAAGGTGCAGATTCCTCCTCTGACGGACTTCCCGATGCGTCGCATGACTCATCCCCGAAAGTTCAAATCTAGACGCGTTCGGTTGTTTCCGATCTTGGTCAGAGTCCCGGCGGTCAACAACTACCCAACCACTGAGCGATTCGAAAGGTTGAGTAAGTCCCTTGCCGAAGACGGGGCTCCTCATGTCCAGTCTCATCCCGAACGCAACCCTCCTAACGACCCCGTGAGAAACAGAGACGTAGGAAACTTCGTCAAGCTTCCAAGATAGGTGCATGACTTGCCCGTCCAAAAAGTGATCTTCGCGTCTCACGTTATTGACAGCCTCCTGACCTACTCGCGGATGGCCTATCCGAACGAGGGGATCCTAATCCTCCGAGGAAAGTCGAAGAAGGGCGTGGTCGAAGTAACGAGCGTGATGGTCCCTCCGGCGGCAGTGCACGCTCACTCCTATTCATCCTTCAACTGGTTCATGCTCCCAGTGGACATGTCGTACATGGGAGTCGCCCATTCCCACCCCTCCGGGAACGCCAACCCCTCACACGAGGACAAGCTCCATTCAACGGGAAAGATCATGGTGATTATGGGGTATCCCTACGGCGACTCGTCACATGTCGGGGTCTTCGACCACAATGGGAATAGGGTCTCCTTTGAAGTGCGTCCATAGCGCAGAACCTTAAATATCATGAGAGCAGAACCTCTCTCAGGCGAATATACACGTCGCAATACAGCAAAGGTCAGACATGGGGTGCCCTAAAGAAGGCCTGGAGAGGCTACAAGGTCGCTAAGGTTCAGAAGAGCACGGCAGACATGAAGAAGTATGCCGAACGCATCAGAACTCTCCAAGGCGAATTGAGTCTCCCTAAAGCGAAATTCCCTGAGCTAGGTCTTAACTGACCTAACTCTTCCCCTTTATCCGAATTCTGTCGCGTGGTTCGTTACTATCTGATTCCGGAGTTCCTGCGCCTGCTGAAGAGTGAAGTCCGGCTCGGTCGAAACCATGAGCAACTTGTTCCCGATGGTAAAGGTAAGGATGCTGACCTTCTCTCTCTTGATGAACGTATACTGGCTCCGCCCGAAGTACCTGTCCCAGGTCTTGTCTGTGCTCAGCTGAATCGTGATGTTCGCAATCAGCCGTAGGTCCTCGCTCTGAGGCTCCAGAGATGGTATCCCCCTGCGCATACCTCCGGCAATCTGCCTTCCTGTCTCATCGAGAATCACCGCATACCTGATGCGCCTGTCGAACTTGTACATCTCGTTGCAGATCTTCTCGTACTGGACCTGCATCATGGCTATCCCAGACAATAGGGTATCTCAAATATAAAGGCAATCTCCAGGACTCGAGACCAGCTCGCCGTCGGATTCTGACCGGGCGGAGATGAGCGACTGGTTCATAGAACCTGATGCGTTTGTGCATCATGTTTGACTTTGGCTTAGAAGAGCCCTTAGAGAGTGTATCAACATCAACAATGGTCCTTGAACTAACGACTGTCTTGCTTGGCGCCTTCGTTGGCGTCGTGGCGGTGCTATATGCTGCACCAAAGGGCTACTTGGGACACCCGAGGAGGAGGGGATCCGTCGATTCGGTGAAGTCACCCGAGCCTTACACTCCGACGACGGAGCAGGCAGTGGGGGTTCCGGCTGCGGTGGCAACGACCGCGGCTGAGCCTGCTCCGTCTCCAGTCCAGGCAATCTACGAGACTGTGCAGCCGACGCCTGCCCCAGTCCAGTACACCGCGCCATCAACCTCATCCTTCGGAGCACCATCCATCTCTAAGAAGCCGACCCGGACATACAGGCGCAGGACTGCTCCAATCAGGAGCGGTGCGGCTTCCAAGGCATCACTGAAGCCGAAGACGAAGAAGCGCTAAGCGAGAAGAAGAGGAGAAGAAGAGCGTGGGCTACGGTCGGAAACGCCCATAAACCCACTCTCTGCCCATTTTCCCTAGGATGCCACGCGAGCCGCTCATAGGGTTCCATGTGTCGATAGAGAAGTCTCTCGACCTCGCCTTCGACAGGGCACAGGAAATCGGGTGCACGACTTTCCAGATCTTCACCAGGAACCCACGCACGTGGAGGTTCAAGCCCTTAGAGAAGGATCAAACCGAGGCATTCCGTGACAAGAGGAAGAGATTGGGATTCAGATTCCTAGTCGCTCATATGCCGTATCTTCCCAACTTGGCTTCACCAGAGAAGGTGACGATGAAGGCGAGCAGGCTCTCCCTCAATGAGGAAGTGAAGAGATGCGACGCTCTCGGAATCGACTACCTAGTGACGCACTTGGGGAGCCACTTGGGCGGCGGGGCCATGCTCGGTGTGAAGAACGTCTCCGACGCGGTCAATCAGGCACTCGCTTCAAGTGACGGGAGAGTCATCATCCTGCTCGAGAACATGGCGGGTCAGAAGAACAGCGTCGGCTCAAGGTTCGAAGAGCTGAGGCTCATTCTAGACAGGGTGAAGAAGGGAGAGAGGGTTGGGGTTTGTCTGGACACCTGCCACGCCTTCGCCTCAGGGTTCGACCTCTCGGGACCGGAGTCGGTACGCCAGTCGATGGCCATCTTCAAAGACTCCGTTGGTTACGAACGCATCAAGGTGGTCCATCTCAACGACTCGAAGGGTTTCTTGGGTAGCAATCTCGACAGGCATGAGAACATCGGGCAGGGGAAGATCGGAATGAAGGGGATGAAGGCCTTCCTCCAATACAGGGGGATTACCGAAAGACCCCTGATTATGGAGACGCCCTATGACGACCTGAAAGGCATGAAACAGAGCCTTTCTCTTGCCCGCTCGCTTATCGGGTGACAGTTTCTTTCAGAGTCAAATACCCGCAATGTCGCGAGCAGTGACGCGGGCCCGTAGCTTAGTTCCATCAGGAGAGCACTCAGGTAGAGCATCGGGCTTTTAACCCGAGGGTCAGGCGACACCCCCGAAACGGGTTCGATTCCCGTCGGGCCCGCATCCGTTCGAGTACGGTATCCCGCGTTAATTACCCAGCAACACCATGTTCGCGTGTCGAAGGGTGCGAGGCTGCCGGAAGGGTCGCCGTACGTGGGTCTTCTCAAGGAGGACGAGGCCTTCCTGCGGTGGTACCTGAACGTCAGGCGCGGCTCGGAGAACACGGCCGCCGGGTACCTGAGGAAGATGGGTAACATCTGCGCGGAACACGGAATCAACCCCAAGGACCTGGCGAAGCTGAGCCCGGTCGAGCTGAACACTTTCATCGGCGGGCTGATCTCTGCCAGGGAGGAGGCAGGCCAGAGGGGCTCGGCGATCAAGAGCTACGTGAAGGCCCTGAAGTCCTGGCTCAGGTTCAACGCCATCAAACTGGAACTGGAGCCCAAGCTCCGGGAGGACACGCCGAAGTACGTCGATGAGAAGGTCTTCACGAGGCAGCAGCTCGCCAGCGTCCTAGACCACGCGGGTATCCGGGAGAAGGTGTCGATATCGCTGATCGGCTTCGGCGGCGTGAGGCCGGCGACCATCGGGGACGCGACCGGGACGGATGGCCTCAAGGTTCATGACTTTCCCGAGTTGCGAATCGACGCCGAGAAGCGCAAGGTGGAGTTCGAGAAGGTGCCCACTGCCGTCGTCGTGCGCAGGGCGGTGAGCAAGTCCAGGAGCGCATACACGACCTTCCTCCCCGCCCAGGCCTGCGAGTACGTGAAGCAGTACCTCGAGGACAGGATGGAGCGCGGCGAGAGGCTCACGCCCGATTCCGCCGTGGTAACCGTGACGGCGTCCAATGCAGCCAAAGAGGCCAGCAGGCCCCTGAACCACCAGAAGCCCTACGGGGAGCACATCACGTCGACGAACATCCGGGATTCGATCCGGAAGGTCATCAGAGAAGCGGGGTTCGACTGGCGGCCGTACCTCCTGCGCAGGTACGCGGACACGAGGATGATGCACGCCGAGGCAGACGGGCTAATCATCCGCGACTGGAGGCAGTTCTGGATGGGGCACTCGGGGGACATAGAGTTCGTCTACACGCTCCAGAAGGGCCTCGACGACGACACGCTGGAGAGGATGAGGGATGCGTACCAGAAGGCTACGAACAGGTACCTCGTCACCTCGGCCGAGGGAACCGAGGAGGACCTGGTGACAAAGATCCGCAAGCAGATACTGCTCACGGTCTACGACCAGGCCGACGTCGAGAAGATGCGCATAAACGAGAAGTCGGACGAGGATGTCATGGCCCTGATAAGAGAGAAGCTCGTGGCGGGCATCATCGGTAACGCATCCCAGAAGGTCGTGAAGCCCGACGAAGTGGAGCAGTGGCTCACGAAGGGCTGGAAATGGACCGGGAACCTGAGCGACGGCAGGGCCGTTCTCGAACCTGCGGCCAGATGAAGGGAGTCAGCCGCCAGCCCTGGCGAGCCTCAGCCACACTCTGCAGTCCGTCAGGTACTCTCCGGAGGAGACCTCGTCGAGCTGCGAGAGGATGTCGTCGCGGAGCGGTCCCTCGGGCAGCTTTTCCAGGGCGAACCGCTTCATGCCGGAGAGGCTAACCTTCCCCGTGCTGACGATTTCTGGCGGCATGTGAGACTAGGTTTCGGCAGGTTAAAACGAGCAACAGGCTTTACAGCGCCCTATTACTAGCTCCGTTCGATCAAAGTACAACCTGCTGAGATGGTTCATACTCCTCGTTGTTCACTTGCAGGGGAACTAGTCACGGGTCGTGTTCATTCCCCGTTTGAACGTTTATACCCCTGTAACTGTCCGGACAGGGGTATGAACTCGTCCGAGGGCGATCTTTGGGCTGATCTCGGATTCACAAGGAATCCGTACGACTACAAGCCGTTGAGAGTCAGCCAGGAAGATCGAGAGCTGTTCGTGGGCAGGGCGAAGGAACAGGAAGCGTTCAAGCTGCAGGTTGCGGGACGGGACGGGGGTCTAGCGGTAATTCAG
Source organism: Nitrososphaerales archaeon (assembly GCA_050011215.1). Taxonomy (GTDB): domain Archaea; phylum Thermoproteota; class Nitrososphaeria; order Nitrososphaerales; family Gagatemarchaeaceae; genus UBA183. Next base: position 37,632 of record JBEKJM010000001.1, on the reverse strand, counting down.
GGGAGCATCGGAGTTGGCAAAACAAGTTTCGCGAACGCAATGCAATACGAAAAGTGGAAGAAAGAAGGGAGCAGGCGCAAGTACATGCCGTCATTCGAGACCATCGAACTAAAGGAGAACATCGAAACCTCGGACCTGATGCTCTCTGTGCTGTCGAACTGTATATTCTCCCTGGAGAAGATTCACGGACCGTCTTCATCCACTGGTGACGACGTACTTAAGGCCGGAAAGGAACTTGTTGCCAGCACCGTACGTTCCACTGGAGGCTTCAACATCTCAATCTTGGGAACCGGCGGAGGTGTGGAGAAGGGAGCAGCTCCCATTGCGCCAGCATCAACAGTTCTTCCGACCATAATGCACATGATGGACCAGTGGTTTGACAGAGCAGCAGAGAAATTTGGGTATGAAGCATTCATGGTTCCCATCAACAACCTAGACGTACTGCGGGAGGACGTAGTGATATCATTCCTTAACTCTGCACGGGACACGCTGCTTACAAGGCACAAGGTATGGTGGATCCTCATTTCAGGGTCCGGGTTCTTTCTCACGCTCGAAACAAAGGCGAGGAGGGTAAGCGAGTTGGTGAACGGCCTGCCGATGACGTTGAACCCCCTACCGATTAATGAAGTGCACCAGGCGATCGAAGTTAGGGCCGAGAAATTCAAAAGAAGCGGGGAGCGGAACCTTCCTGTACCGTCCGAAGCTGTTGACCTCTTGTACGACGTTTCAGGAGGAGAAATCCGGTACATCTTCAAGAGGCTCTCTGACTTGGTATATTCGTTCCGGCTTGCCTTTCCGAGTGAGAAGCAGATTCCGATGAGTGTGGCCAGGAACTCCCTTCGACTTCTAGCCCGTCAAAAATTGGTGGAGCTGAACCTCACCGAGCGTGAAACGGATTTACTGAGAAAAATGTCTGTAAAGAAGCGATTCAGGGTGAAAGACTACGCCGAGTTCGGTTTCCCAAGAGCCCCGCGACTTGAAAAGCCGGTTCAGAAGTTCTTGAGGCTTAATCTGCTGTCTCGATACGAAAGAACGTCGAGGGAGGTATGGTATTCCACGAACGGAGATGTCAATCTTTCATTCGCATGACATACAGGTCTTACCGTCGCGTAACGAGTAGAAACGGGTCGCTTCACTCAGCGCTTTCCTGAAGGTCAATCGCGTGTTCTGGCGCCGGTAAGATTGCCAGAGGGGTCTGAACCGGGGGTAGTCTGAACTCTGGGGCGTCTGAAACCCAGCATCAGCGGATGTATTGGGTTCCATTGTAACAGCATGACGCTGGTCTCCGTTAGAAACACCACAGTCTCCAGTCTTAGTCCTCCAAGCTCCTAACCAGGCCGAGGGTTCGGGCCCGGTGGGATTCGTCAACTGTTCTTGACCCACCTTAGGGCTCGGATCAGGTCAGGCCGCGGTGTCGGGCACCTCTAGATTCGAACGTCCGGCTTTTCATCATTCCCAATTTCTAGAGAGTCGAGTACTCTCTTGTGGCGGTCGGGGGTTCGGGCCGGAAGGGATTCGAACCCTACAGGGTCTGTTTTCCTGGGCCCGAAATGATTTTGCGGGTCCTAGCGGATTCGTACCCTTGGCCATGATTCTCCTTCATGCCGCCGAGGATAAAAGCGCCACCACTTTATGTTACGGGCTGGGTGAGTGAACGAGCTTGATTCCCGGCCGGGGCAATTAACCTTCGGGTTCACATCCCCTCCCTGTGAATAGTCGGGAATAACTGAGAGCCGTAGTGACGTCGGCCAAGTGCCGCGGGTCGGATTTGAGCCTAACTGTTTGGGTTCAAATCCCAGTAGGAGCGTCTTCAACCAGCGATTTTGACGGCGTCAGTAGAGGACTTCCCTGAACCGACCAGAGCCATACTTCACTACATGACCTCTGTTACTCTCGTGTTTCTTGGCCTCGTCCTTGGAGGAGAATGAGATACTGCATTCAGGGCAATATCATTCGTCCCTTGCACCTCCCGAAGGCTTCCCATAGATTTTCCTTTGGCTTTTCGGAACGCAGTCATGGACTTCTGGCAGTCTGTGGTCGGAGCATACCATCTTGCTACAGTATCTGCATTTGAATGGGAACGCCTCGTTCTTCCCGCAAATGGCGCAAGCGGTCATCCGTTCCACGATACCCTTGTTGATTCTGTCAAACCTTGTTCGAAGTGACTAGCCAAAGGCGACTTCAGGGTTCAGCCCCTCTTACTTCTCTCCATCATTAGAGTTCCCTGTGGAGTCAACACGTATCTCTTGTGCAGAGTCCCTGTTAGCGCCAAGTAGCCTCTAGCAGCGAGCGCCTTGAATGTCGCCTCGTACTTCTTCCGCTGTTCCTTCTGATAGCCTTCGTACACCACTCTCAGTGCGTCGTGTTCGAACTCTCCAAGTACCTCTTCGGCCTCTTCTTTCGGCCTTGTGGTAGTGAGCCCAAGTTCCTTTTCGAGGATTGATATTTTCTGGTTCAATTCTTTTTTGTATTCCTTTGACGCGTATGGTAACTTGCTCCGTGCCGATTCCAATTCCTTCGACATTTCAGCAATTCTCGCTTGTTCCGCAGCCCTCGCACGTTCCTCAATCCTCGCCTGTTCCGCGATCCTTTCTTGTTCAGCAATCCTCGCTTGTTCCGCACTCGGAGCCTCCTCGGTTACGTGAGTTCCCGCTCTTCTAGCGGTCTTCAATATTCTGAGCGGTTCGTCGAGTTTTTCGACATTCAATACTTGAACCGTCTGAATTTCAAGACCCAGTTTCGTCAGCATCACGGACTCCTCGACAACCGTTGGCCCCTCCCAACGAAGCACGTTCAGGTGTGAAACTGCCGCTTCCGGCATCGCTATGGGATACGAGCCCAGTATATGGCTCACTGCTTCTTTCAGGAGCAGGCCGAGATTTGTTGGAGAAGGAGGTATGGTTCGGGAACGAATCCAATACCCCTCACTTCCTCGGGCCGAGAAGTCGTGCAAACCGCCCGTAACGAACTCTTTTCCGTATACCCCAGACTCTGTTGTCTTCTCAACCGAGACTTCGACGAGGACTCCGTTTGCTGAAGTGAAGGTGGCGTGTGCCGAGAGAACTATCCCTTCCCGCGTTTGAAACGAAGATGACTCAACGCATTTCGGAGAGCAGGAATCTGACCTTCAAAACGGTTCTGGTTCATCTTCGGGTGATTTCTGACCGTGTTTCATTTCGGGTGGTTGGGTAAAGCGTGGTAAGAAAAACCTCAAGAAGCAACCCTCTAGGAAGCATACGCAGTGCTCCCCATCTCCGAAGGAGACCGCCTGATTTGCCCTTATTGCAAGCCTAAGCAAGTGGTTTTGATAGCCGACGACCTCGAAGAATTGATTCGCAAAGTCAAGACAACATACAGACTACGAAAGGCCAACTACCATCTCGGTGAGTTTTGCAGGAGACGTGGGACGGTTTGGCTATGCGAGAGAGTTCCCCCTAAGACCAACGATGGAAAGCCCTTCGCTTGGGACACATACACGGCGAAGGAACGAAAGTGACTGATTCAGCATGGTTGCTTCTTTTCCCTGTTTGCGTTCTGAATCGCCTCGGTGAATAACTCCATCCACTTGTTCTTCCCCTCGACCGTGATGCTCTTCGGTTATCGGGGGTCTTGCCCTTGCTTCTTCCATTGCAGCGGCCAAGTTATCGCCTGCTGAATTGCACCGTACTTGCACAGCCACTCGTAAGGGCCTTCAAGCGGGCCGCGGAGCCAATCGTCCTTTGTGATGCATAATTTTTTGCACTTGCTGCAGCGGTCTGGCTTTTGACTCATGAACACGTGAACATGCTGCGAGGATAAGAGCCGAGACCGACTTTCAGCAAGCCAAAGGGGAGGGTTGAGCGAAGGAATTGCGGGCAGGAAGATGAAGGGAGGCTCAGTTCCTCTGCAGCACGCAGGCGCCTGCAGGCACTGACGCACCACTCACCTGAATCGGCGTCCCGAGGTTGCACACGTTGGATGTTTGACCACTATAGACAATCCCAAGATAGTCGCAAGACACGTAGCCATATTGGTATGAGCATGAATTCAGTCGGAAGTTCGGGGTTAGGAAGACAGTCACGTTATTTCCAGAATAGCCTACCATTGAGATTGAAGAGCCCTGCCCACTCAGTGAGTACAAGTCTGAGAATAGTTTAGTGATTGGAGCACGGCTCAGTACACAACCAAGATAGGGCACCAACGTCCCGTTCACACTGGGAATGACGCCGTTCGGCTGAGTATTACAGTAATCAAAGAAAGAGCCGTAGTAAGGCGTTCCTTCGTAGTGGCAAGTCAGGAGAAAATTCACATCGAGTCCGCAATCAGAGGAGACCGCGTAGGAATTGGAAGCACAGTTGCTAGGATTGCAATCAGCACCAAAGACGTTGTCGAACGTGTGCCAGATGGGGAGTTGATTAGTGCCCGAATTCCCAGCCAGTGGAATAAGGCCCATGCCGACGACGAGTATCAGGACGACGATGACCGTGACTACTATTCCGATGCCAATCTTCAATTGCGTATGTTTTGGTTTCTGAATAGTGGTGCCTCCATCGGGGGCTTTCTTCCTTAGTCTGCCCTCCTTCTCAAGGAGCCTCACGCGGTCGAAGCCCTTTTCGGTCAGGGTTCTTTGCTCGGTGATGTATCCTCCCTTCGCAAGTGAAACCAACTTCTCCATGATGATTTGTGGGCCGACACCGGTCAGGTCAGCGAGTCTCTTCTCATCGCTTGTCAACTTCAGGTTTGCAAGGATTGTCAGTTCCAAGGATGATAGGTCGTCTTGGGGTAACGGCACGCCAGAAGCGGCCAACTCAACCGTTCACGCAATTCCAGCACCGACAGGTCTTACTTAAGGAATGCAACCGATGGTCGTTCCCACCTGCCAGCCCTTTCACGACTTAGAGTCGTCTATCTCCCCGGGGAGCCAAGCCTTGCAGCAACTGCAACCTTCGTCCTTCCAGTACCAGAGATTGTGCCGCGAACAAAACTCAGTTTGCCATATGGGACGAGATTCGAACCCACGGTTTAAGCCGCCACGCTTACCGATTGCTCTTGAAGAGGAGAGAGGTCAACGAACCTGAGATATTTTTGACTAGAATCAACTAGGCGTATAAACGAAAGTCAAGTGCAAGGCTCCCACGAAATCTGTACTCGGAATCATCAGGGTGACGGTAATATCTTCCCAATCGACTTGGTGGACATTGGATACCGAGAAGCCAGAACTGTCAGTTGTGACCGACAGTGTGCAACCGCTTGGACAGAAGGGCTGATTTGAGAATGAAAATCCTATCACGAACGGTTGTCCAGTGGCTTCCATCACGCATAGAGACTCTTGACCAAGACATGTGGGACTGCCAACAAATGCGGCAAACTGTGTTGTCGTGGTCGAGTTGAGGCACTGAGTCGAAGTCCACTCGTTACACATCACCGCCTTGAACTGATAGCCCGTTATGACGACCAACGGAGTTACCGTTTCTGGATTAATAGTCAGAACCACCCCCCCTCCCACCTTCGGATTCCAAGCAACAGGGACGGTAGTCGGCATTGTTGAATTGAGAAGAGCGATGGTTGCGCCAGTAGTAGACATGCTGATGACTTTCCCCATCGTATCGAACATACCCCGTTGCAATGGGGCGTAGGTCATCCGAATTTCTACGTCTTGACCGTACCCTGCCAAGGAGACTTGACTCGAAGACAGGGATACCCACATCGGGTTGCCCAACCCGACGTTCGTGATGGAGAAGTGTCCTCCTTCAGAATCCACCGAGGATACAGTGCCAGACTCCTGAATGGACTGAGACGAAGACTGGGTCGGACTCGTCGTATGCGAGTTAGATGTCTGGTTGACGGAAACGTTTCCCTTCGGATAATAAAGAACGGCATATGATGAAACAGCAATTATAACGACCAACACGATAGCAATCCCAATCCAAATTCCCCTGCCGACTGCCACGCAATACGATTGTGGAAGGAACGATTTAGGGCATATGGATGACAAATCTATTAGCAGTCAGATTGTTGCAGTGTTCTTACGAGTGCCGTCGGCATCCTAATGTGTGTCGCTTTTCAATCTGATAGGGCTGGTGAATTCAAACCCGAACAAGTGAGAAGCATGATTGAAATATCCCAAACACGTGGAAATGCTCCGATTGAGGGCGCGAGTCGTCTGGGCTGTCCTGATTCTGGTCATCATCGTGACATCAGCCCTAGTCTACGCGTTTGTGTTCTATCAGCCAACTAAGCCTGTCCCTATCGGGGCCGTTCTCTATCTATGGTATGGCTACGGTTCCGCGGGGTCAGGGGGTCGGGACTCGTCAGGTTGGAACGTCACAGGAGGCAATTCGACAGGCGGCTTTGCGGTAGTGGACAAGCCCGTCATCGGCTATTATGTTTCGGACAGCAACTCGACATTCAGTTGGCAGGTTCAGCAGATGGAGCAAGCAGGGCTGTCGTTCGCGGTCGTTTCTTGGTGGGGTAATGCAAGTTCGGCCCGCGACGGGGCGGTCAACAAGGCGACTCTTGACCTCTTCAAGTTCCTAAAGGAGACCAACTCGAACTTCAGTATCGCCATTATGGTGGACGCTTACAACGGGACGCATGACCTGTCCAGTTCCGCTCTCAAGGCAGACTACAACTATGTCTATTCTTCATTCGTCAAGTCCTTTGGAAACTGGTATTTCGATTGGCACGGGAAGCCTCTCCTGCTGTTCTTCAGCCCTATTGTCCCGAGTTACAACGATTCTAGGTTCACAGTTAGAACCATAGGCAATTTCAACTGCCTGCCAGTCGATTCTTGTCAAGAACCCGATTGGATATGGTGGACTGCCCCAATTCAGTTCTACCAAGGACAAAACGGAACGAATGTCAATTACTCTAACGACCTAGGCAATCCGGTCATTTCTTCAGATGGCGAAGTAGGAATCGTCCCGCGTGTAGACAGTAAGTCCTACTATCTTGGCGACCCTCAGCACCGAGGGGGCTATCTGCAATTCGACTCCGACCTGACTCTTGGACTCTATCAGTATGAATGGAATTACGTCATTCAGCACAAGAGCCAAGTTGGACTAGTCTTGATTTACAGTTGGAACGAGTATTATGAAAGAAGTGCCATCGAACCGCACTACGAGCCTACGGGGAAACTTTCTCCATTGGCCAATTACACGAGTTCTTATGTCGGCCAACTTCATTGAGCACAATTGAAGTCGCAAGTGGGATACCCCGCGTGCTCAACACCTATCTACGAGTGGCTCAGAAACGCGTTGGGAGTCCAGAAGAGAATTGCACATTCGTAAGACTCTGTTCGCCCTAGGTGTTTTCTTCTTCGGTGTCGGAATCATGTTTTCTGGTGGCGGGGTGCAACTGGGCGGAATCTCATATGCCAATGAGGGCCACATTCTCGGAATTTCGTATTGGATAGTTCCAGCGATAATCTCGTTTCTGATTGCCGCAATTTTGCTGGCATGGTCGTTAACCGAATAAGTTGCGACAATCTTGTAGGTGTTCTGTTCTCCCTACTTGTCAGGGGAACAAGGCAGAGGCATCCGGATTTGAACCAGCGATTTTGATGGTGTTGGACTAGTCTGGGTTTTGCCTGTTTGGGACTGGATTCCCGCATGAGCCACAGAATTCTGCCCCCTTGTCGAGTTGTGTTCCGCATTTGATGCAGTAGTTTGATGCTTTGGGCGTTGTTGGTGGCTGGGCGGCGGGGGTTTTCGATTTGGGCTGGTAAGTGCTGTCATGCATGAGACCGATGCCGAGCGCTACAAGAAAGAGGGTGACTATTGCAATGCCGCCTGCACTTGGGAGGATGCTAGCAACGAAGACTGAAATGAGCAAGAGAGGGAACGATACTGCCACCATAATGATTCCAAGGGCCAGTTCCCATATCTTGGTCAAGTATGCGCTTGCTAGCGGGGTATCCCTAACGTTAAGCGTTTCTCGTCCCTGTGAAGGGTTGTTGTTGTTGTTGCGCGCGCGCTTGCTCATCTCAGGGCTTCTATTGCTCATCAGCGCGCGCGCGCTTTACGACGGATACGAGTAGCACCAGAGAGGACAGGACCAAGACATTCCAGTTAGAAAGGAGATAGATGTTCCCGCACCAGATGAAGGAAGGTGTGTGAACCATGTACGCAAACTGGGAGACGCTCAGGTATCTGCCCAGCGACCAGTACGCGAGGTTGGTGACGTGAAGCCACATGTCCAGAGGCATGAAGTACCATATGGCGAACTCGAGTGCCATCACGATTAACGCTGCAAAGATCAGCCAAACCCTCACGGCGGTTCCGATGCCACGCTTCGACCAGAGCAGGATCAGCCCGAGGCCTGCGATGCAGAATCCAGAGAAGGCCTCCACGCCTCCATCATAGGTGATGTAGACGCCTGACAGGAGCCTGCTCGGACCCGCATATCCTCCTAACACATCGATTGCCGCCCAGAAGGTGAAGAGGGAGAATCCAACGACAACAGCGAGCGTCGAAAGGATCTTGGCCCGTTTCGACAGTTTGACCTTCCTCTTCGGGATGAAACCCATGCGCCTTTCGACCAAAGGGACGAGCAGGACGAAGACCGCAAGGAGTGCGAGGATTTCGTCTATCAGCACCTCGCTGAAGACCCAGATGAATCTGGGTCGAACGGCGGTGCTGGCGGCGGCTTGGCATGCACCCGAGTACGGGTCAGGGCAGGGAGTCGGAGTCAGGATATAGAGAAGTCCCGCGACTGCCAAGGCTGTCACGATGAAGAGCCCCTTCCATCTCTGCATGCCGCTTCCCGCCACTTGAGAGCAGTTCCACCTTAATCACTTCTTGCGTGTTGACTTGAGGATTCACTTAACTGAAGCATTCAGCATGCGGATGGCGTGAGACGCGCGCGCTTCCGCACTTGTCACACGTGTCGTGGTTCCGTTTCATGAGACCAAGGCTATCGGGTTCGGATAAAGCACCCAACCCCTCTGAAGGCCCTTGCGGGGTCGGGGCTCGACGAGACTGATGAGAAAAGACCGAGTTGTCAAGGTTCCTGGGCTCCTTTCGCTATGTCCGTCTGTGACCACCGAAACTATCGGTCACAGGTTTGTTAGATTTCGCATGGAAGCGATATGGCGTTTCTAGGCACTTGCTTAACCTTATTTGCCTGCCATTCCATACCTTGGCTATCATGACACTGGATGAGAAGATCCGTTACGGGATGGTCGCCCTAGGCGCGACGAGCGTCGTGCTCGCTACACTAGGGGTGCACTTCAACCCGCTGGAAATAGCGGGCGGCTTCGGAGCAGGCTAGCCACCCACAATGAAGCGACGCAGGCTGAGCGTCAGCTTGCGCCTTGCCTTATTTTTAGAAGCAGATCGCCAAACTTTCCTAGAAGCTCTTCTTGGTTGAACGCCCATGCTCTCCTCTTCTCGTCGAAGAGCTTGTAGGAGATTGTGAAGGAGAGTGCGTTCGTCTGGTCCACGACCATCAGACGCACTCTGTCTCTTACGGGCCTAACGGCACTCGTCACATACTGGTAAGCCTCCACCATATTGTCCAACGGAAAGACGAATTGCGCCCAGTAATTCTCCCCACCGGCTTCGGCCCAGAGAAAGGGCAGTGAATTCGACTTGGCCATGAGTTCCATCCTCTCCACTTGTGAAAGGCCTTCTGCCAGCATGTCAATGGCAAAGTATCTGTGCGTCCTGTGCAAGGCTTTCTCGAGTTTGAAGTCATAGCGGGTGCCCATCCAGTTGAGAGTATACCCTCTTATCAGACGCCTCTGCTTTACATGAGTATTGTAGTGCCAGGCGAGCTTCTTGTAGCCGATACCGAATTTCTCTGCCATTTCTTTGATGGGCTTGGTTGCATCAATTCTGAGTTCCTTCGCAATCAAGAGGTCCGTATAATCGAACCTCTTCCTCTCGGAGGGCTTGTACTCCCACACTTCCGGTCTACCTGGGTTGGACCAGTCGAAATCCCACCTCCCTGTATCGAAGTCATAGAACTTCGCACGCATCGGCACTGTTCGGAACCAGTCGAACGCGAGAATCTTGACGCACCTGAAGAGTCCTTTCTCTTCCAGGGCCCGTAGGAATTCGGAATACTGGCCCACGAACTCTTCTGGAACACTTGCGTTTACCATGTAGCTTCCTTCGGGCATCGTAAGCTCGAACCCCGCCACGTAGCAAAGATCACTCATCGCAATCAGTATGGACTGCGCGTAGCGTTCATACTCGGCCGCGAATTCGACGATGAAGACAATCCGCTTTAGGCCGAGTTTCTCGTGGTCGATCGCAGCTTGAACCGCTATCCCCTTGCCTAGGATCTTCTCGTTGTACCTGTACCTAACCGATTCCTTGAACTGCCCCAGCCTCCTGGAGATTTCCGGAATCTCGGGCCCAATCTGTGTAATCAACTCTGCAAGTTGGACGGTACTTGCATTGGCCTGCTCGGTTCTGACCTTAGGTTCTAGGACCAAGCCCCCTCCCCCGCTGACGTCGTTCGGCCGCTTATTATCCGAGATAGGATGGTTCCCGAGCGCAAGACGTTCGACGTTGCAGCTTTCCTTATGCTGGCACATTTAAATATTCCACAATTCTCAAAGTAGAGATTCCATGGAACCTTGGGTTGGGAGGGGCCGTTGAAGCCTGACCTCAGAGAGCAGCAAACAAAGCTGGCAATGCTACTGCAGGAACGCGGCCCGAGGATCACGGAGATCGCTAGGGAACTGGGGGAGAGTCCGGAGACAGTTCGCTACTGGTTCAATCACAACATACTAGGGCGTCACAGAGGCATCGCGTATCAGGCAGTTCCGGACTTCGAGGGACTCGGGTTCAAGAGGATTCGTGCCGTAATCGACTTCGACGACGAGTACCTCCCCCACGCCAAGGCCATCCTCGTTGCGATGAGCCGGCTCTGCTTCCTCTCCCACTATGACCGGGCCTTTCCTAGCGGATATTATCCGATCATGCTGATGGTGCCATCCAAGCACGAACGCCGCTACGGCAAGCTGCTGGAGGAACTGGAAGACATTGGTATCCTTCGTCTCCTCGAAGCTGACCGCTTTGACTGGATACGCACCATGCCGATGAAGGCGCGGTACTTCGACTTCGGCAAGGGAAGGTGGGACTTCGACTGGTCGGCTATCATGAACGAAAAAGGAACGAACCCCACAATCAGCCCGAACGGTTCAATCAAGTACGATTACGAGGACCTTCGAATTCTCGAGAAACTACAGGTCGACGCGACCAGATCGCTGGGGGAGATCTCCCGGGAACTAGAGATGCCCTACCAGCAGGTGTACTATCACTTCGGTCACATCACTGACGGGGGGCAGATTTCACTCTACAGGATTGTGTGGCCCGCGACGGGACCCAGAAGCCAGGAGGAACTGAAGGCATGGCAGCAGCACCATGCCCACATAGGGCTCCAGTTCGTGGTTAGGAACTCCACCGAGTCAGAGTCCCACAAGCTTCTGAACAAGATTGGACGCCTGCCGTTTAATTGGGCCAACGGCGGGGGCGAGGGAAACTTCTTTTCGGAATGCGTTATTCCCCTCGAGTACTATTCAGAGACACTCCAGTACCTCTCGGAAGCGCTCCAGGATTCGAGGGGAAGGACCGAGTTCTACATCGGCGACCAGGCCAATGCCCTGTCGTTCACCATCCCGTCGCACCTGTATGACAAGGAAGCCGACGCCTGGGCTGAGGGCGCCGACGACGCCCTTGCTAGGTTCAAGAAGCTGGTTCTGACGGTCAAAGGCAAGAGGTAACTTCCGGTTGGGTTGACGTCTCGGGCATCAGTCGCTCGGGGTCTGTGCTTTCCAGCCTAGGATTACACTCAGTTGGATTCTGCATGAGAAAGAAGAGGATTCTCTCGCGTAATTGATATATACTCTGAATCCATATTCCATGGGTATTTGGTAAAAATCCAATGGAATCTGGGAAGCTAGGCCGGGCGGACGGCGCTGTGTTTCCAATTCTGGTGTCCTTCGAGCCGTTAAAAGACGGATCTGACTTCACTTTCGTGTTCGGAGAAGGGGAACCGCTGGAATTATGCGAGGAATGCGGTTCTCCTCTTGAGGCCGGTTCCTGCAACAGTTGCAGCTCAGGGCCAAGGGACGGGACCAGCCCTGTTGGTGCAGCTCCCTTGGACAGGAGGGAGCTTTCCAGAGTTCTTGGGCGAAGCGTGGGGGCCAGGGCTCACGGCTCCTATGTCCTTTCCATCCAGCAGGAGGAAGGCATGGCGCCCCTGAGGAAGCAGATCGAAATGCTGGTCGAGCAGTTCAACGCCTCTCCCGAGGTCAAGGCAGCGGCGAAACAGAGCGCCGAGAGGCTAGCGGTCAGAATCATGGAAGCGCTCGGCCCCACCAAGGCTGCCATCGCCTCGGTCGCCCAGGTCTTCATCGGTCAAGGAACGCGCCTGGCGGAGGTCAGCTCCTGCATCTCGAAGGTACATCCCGCGATGGACAGACTGAGGGACCTAGTCGTCGAGGTCTACCCGGCACCCGCAGGCGAGGTCAGGGTCCTGGTGGACGGCAGGGAACGGCCCTCCAGGTCGTATTCTGACGGGCTCTACCGGAAGCTAAGGATCCCGCTATTTGCATCGGACGGCAACGCGCACGTCGAGCTGAGGAACGCCAGGCTCACTTGCAGAGGGTATGACGCCAGGAGGGTCGAGCCCCTGGGGCCTTCGGAATTCCGGGCAAGGGCTGACGAAAGCAGCTTCGAGCTCTTCAAAGTGCTGGAAGAGGTGAAGCTCTCGGGGGACTCGGCTGGGGCCGGGGCCGACCTGAGTGCCATGCTCAGGAAGTACTCCATCTCCAAGCTACCCCTCACGGAGAGGCTATTGAAGGAGGCGGGCCTCCTGCAGCAGGTGAGCGCGGAGTACGCGAGGCTCTACGCCCATGAGGTCGGGAACGGCCGGGGGAGGTCTCCCAGGAAGCTAGCCGAGGAGGCCCTAATCGACGCGTGTGAGGAGTTCGTCCCGGCCTACCTGGTCAGCTCCCTCCAGCAGAAGTACCACCTGAAACAGTCCGGGTTGCGCTCGTTGGTAGTGATGTCGGAGCTGGCAGCCTGGCAGGGATGAGCCATGCCCGCCCAGCTTACCACGATCCCGCTTAACCTGGTCCAGCCCCATCCGAAGCTCGCCTTCAGGTTCGCCTATGAAGTTGCGGGGCTTGCCGACTCGATCAGGTCCGCAGCCGACGAGAACACGCCTAACGGCCAGCTCAACCCCGGCAGGGTCGTCCTCAGGCCGGACGGCGAAGGATACTACGTCTACGTGGGGGTCAGGCGGTACTATGCTCTGAAGCTTCTCTACGAGACGACAAAGGACGAGAGGTTTGGCTCCTATACCGCATACATCGACATTGGCATGACCGAACTCCAGATGTTCGTCAAGGCCAAGAGGGAGAACGACGAGGAGAGGGGAGAGAGGCAGGGGCTATCGGTTCTCGAGGAGCTGTTCGGGATAACCAAGATCAGGGACTCCATCACCACCGAGGGGCTCGACAAGTGGCTGAAGCGCCTGGTCGACGTCGCAGACAAGCTCACCGAGCAGAGGTTTCGGAAGCTCTACGAGATCGAAGTTGCCTCTCGCTTCAAGTTCAGGCTCCCCCATCTGGAGCGTCTATGCGGGATTGAGAGCGAGCGGGACCTCTTCCTGACCGCTGCGACGGCGGCGGGCTTTGGCTACAGAGGAGACGACATGGACAGAGCGTGGGAGGACAGGAAGGCCGCGTACGCTTTGGACTGGTTCAGGCGGGTCTTCCCAGACTTCACGCCCGGAGACTCGCAGGCCAGTGGGGGCGGAAACTCGCAGAATGATTCGGCCAAGAAAACGAAGCCCAAGGCGAAACAGGAGGTCAAGGGCCTCGAGGTTCACGAGAAGGGGGTGATCACAGTGCCATGCCCGAGGTGCGGAGGCGTGCACATGGTGGAGATGAAGGGGAAGATCGAAGCCACCCACGTCCCAGCCGACCCCGGAGGGGAGAGCAGGACCGAGGTCACCGAGAGCGTCAGCAGGGTGAACTGCACGTGTTCCAGTTGCGATGGAGAATTCTTCCTATTCGTGAAGCACATCGGGGGAAGGGGCTACGCCGTGGAGCCGTCCGCGTCCAGGAAGTTCAGGGAGCCGCGGGAGACGGTGGAAGCCGTGGACCTCCGTTTCGACCACGAGAAGAACGTGTGGCAGAGGATAGTCGGGGACAAGATAGTCGGGCCTTTGACCTTGAACGGCGGCACGGAGAAGCAACGGGGATGAGCTGGAGGTTTGCCAAAGAGTAAGCGGAGGGAGGAGCTGGCCGTCCTCATAGGCTTGGAGGTCCTGGCGGAGGGTGTCTCTTTCGACTCCCACGACCTGAGAAAGCTCCCCTTCCAGCCCGCCCATGTCACGAGGGTGCTCAGGGCCCTCCAGAATTCCGGAGTGCTTGAGCGCATAAACGCGAGGAAGTACCTGTTCACCGACGAGTTTCAGGGCCTCCTCAAGAGTGAGATACTGGCGAAGACGCCTCGAAGCGGGATACTCCAATTTCCAGCCATGACCATCTTCGATGTCTGCGGGTGCGAGGGCTGGAGCGAGCGCGAGCTGGATCAGTTTTTCAAGAGGCTGAAGGAGCACTTGCTCGCCCTATCCCGAAAGCAGCGGGACATGATCAAGGGTTGATTATCTCCGTGATCAAGGGTTGATCATGGCCATGCTCAAGAGTTGAGCACATTTCCAAACGAAATCATGCTCAAGGGTTGATCATCCGCATGATCAAGGGTTGATCATCCGCATGATCAAGGGTTGAGCACGCCTCTCGTGCTCCGCGCGATTGTCTATGTCTTCCGTATCACAATGACCGCCATTCCCTTAGTCTTGCACCTTGGGCAGACGTCGAAGTCCATCTTGGACTCGTAGTTACAGGCGACGCAATGAGTGATCGTTGGCTCCGGGCCGCAGTCCTTTCGTCGCTGCGACTCGTTTGCTGCGGACTTCGAACGTGGCTCGTTCATGCCCAAGTACGGAGCGGGCGGATTTAACCAGGCCTCCTCGTTCAGGCGACGCCGTCTCTTTTATCGCGGCGAATCGTCTGTCTTAAGTTGAGAGCGTTCCTAGTCCTCCTGGTCAGCCTGGTCCTGCTGGGACCGGGGCTCGCCACAGTCGCCCCTCATCGTAGCGCGGCCGACCCTTGCGGTTCCTATGGAAACTGCATGAGCTCTAGCATCACGTACACCAGGGCCAACCCCGATGACAGCCTTTACCCCAGCGACCAGTTCACCATCGCCCTTTCCATCACCCTGGGAAGCGGTTCTGGCAGTTGCGGCTCCGGGTGCTCTGAGAGCTGGTCCAGCTCTCTCTCCGGGGTGACGTGGTCGTATGACACTAGTGAGTTCACCGCTGAGACATCAGGAACCTCGGCTAGCTTCACGGTGACCGGGAACTCCACCGGCAGCTTCACCATCAGTGTAACCGCTTCGTTCTCTGTCACGATCACCACGTGCGTCACTTCGACGACCACCACAACGACGACGACCGAGGCTTCGACAGTTACATCCTGCTCGACCTCCTATGCCCAATCCTCAGTGACTACTACCCAGCAGGTCACGGTGATCCAGCTCGAGTTGCAGGTGGCAGCCAGGATAGTCAACATGACCGACAGAGCGACAGGCTACGTGCTGAGGAACCCAGACGGCTCCTTCTACAGGAACGATTCGCTCTGCGTCCAGTGGAACGCGACCTTCCAGTTCTCTGACGCCAGGAAGGACATCAACGTCAGCGTGCTCTCGGACCCCCTGTCTTCCCTCGTCCTCCTGAACTCATCATCGACCACCGTAAGCACCTTCGCGCCGGGTGATCCGGGCATCAGGCAGGGGATGTTCTGCTACAGTGTCGCTCTCAACGCTCCCTATCAGCCATACAACTTGACACTCAGCTTTGAGGCGATAAACTGGCTCGGGATGTCGATAGCCCACGTTGTCATCGCCGTTCCGTTCGCGGTGGTGCAGTACTCACCTTCCTTCACCTGCCTAACATACATGGACTACAATTCGAGGAACTCGACGACCTACGCAAGGCCGTTCGTCACCCTCGTCAGGTACGGGGGGAACAACCCGGGGTATTCCTATAGCGGCGACGACAACACCGCCCCGATCATCAAAGGCAACGACACCAGGGAGAGGGCCTACATCAACAATTTCACGTTCGCGACAACAGGATGGAACACGACCCTGCGCCTTGTCAACGCGAGCATCGGCCAAGACCTCGTGTTCCAAAACCATTCTGTCTCCATCTCCTACGGCTACTTGCATAACCAGACCGAATACAACAACAAGACCTACTACCCCATGATCACGTGGAAAGACAGGGTCCAGAAGTATTACTTCATGGGGAACTTCACCGAATTCGAGGCATGCGTCCCCGACGAAATGACATACTACAACCTCACCAGCTCGGCTTACTCTAGGGACTTCGCTGGCAACACGACGCAGCTCTTCAACACCACCTACCTCTACGAGCCGATCCAGTACAACGGCTACCTCATGTTCAAGTTCTACAACGCCGACGGCAGCCCTGACCTCTCCGCGAACGTGACCATCACAGCCCAGAACCCGAGTCCGCTCAACGTTTACCTGATTGGGAGGGTGGAGAGCGCCTTCGGGAACGATTCTTCCGTGCTGAAGGCGTTCGAGAAGGACCTCTACCCCTCAAACTCCAGGATGACCCTCAAACAGCTCCAACCCAACCTGAACGGGACCATCACCTACCTTGTGAACCAGACGAACCTAGCGACGCTGGCGGTCAGCACCTTCCCGTCGTTCAACATCACCATCTCCAGCGAGCTGAGCGGGGCCTCGTACCAGTTCACCAGCCAGTCGCCCTTCATGACCGGAGCGACGACGACCCCGTGCACAACCGCGCCCCCGCCGTGGCTGACGTGCAAGGAGTTCTCCTATGACGTTCCGGACAGGCTCAGCCTCTTCCTGGTTAACGGCAGCGCTCTCCCGTCGCTGCCTTTCGATAACGCGACGGCATACTACCTGGATCCGCTGTACGAGAACCTCATCCTGCCCTTGAATTCGACGCTGTCCGTGAACTCGACGGCATCCCAGGGCCCCATGGACTACGTGAACTGGTGGGCCGCCTCTCCCGTCGGCGCGATAATCAACCCGGACCTGCCGATCACGCAGGAGCCGGGGCAGCTGACGAACCTGTACCAGTTCATCTACGGCCAAAACTCCACCGTCTTTGTGAACACGGAGGGCGGAGGCATCGGGCTGCTGCCGCCAGTCTCACAGGGCAACACATACCAGCTCACATTCGCGATAAACCCACAGAGTGGCGGGGTGACGAGAGTTTGGGCCGTCGACAGCGAAGGTACCGTGCTGACAAACATGTCGCTCTACCCCACGACCCCGAGCATCACCTCGTTCTCCCCGCCAGGCTACTTCGGGTTCTACACCGCAGCCATACCCGTCGTGTATAATGGAACGATGACGGTGACCCTGGTGAACGCCTGGGGCGCGAAGACCACCATAGCGGGGATTCCGGTGATGATCACCGTCTCATCCCAGCCACTCCTGTCCTGGAACTTTGTCATTTTGATCACGGTCATCCTCTTGGGGATTGGCGCCCTCGCATCGCTGCTGGGGTGGAGGGAAGCGCGCCAAAAAGAGGCCTGAGCTCTCAGTCCCGTTTTAAGTTCGTTCGGCCTCTTTGTCTGGTTTGTCCGAGGCTCAGGATAGCAACGTCTGGTGGCGCATCAACTCCAGGCTCGAGGTCGAGAGCATCCCCCTCTTCGGATTCCATTTCTCCCCCAGGATGCTCATGCTGACCTTCCTCTCGCTGATCGTCGGATTCGTAGTCTCTGCACCGATCCCCGTCACGACTTACAGGGTCGCGGTGCTGGGCATCTTCACCCTTGCAGGGTTCATGGTCTCTTCCAAGCGGGTGAAGATGACTCCTCTGGAGCTTATCATCCTGTACCGGTTCACTCGTTACAAGGCCGGGTCGAAGCCGGCCGCGGCCAAGCTGGCCGAGCCGGAGCCACCGAAGGACGGCCAGGAGGATGTCGACATGCTCCCAATCGAGGACTTCACGCACCCCACGCCTTACAGCGTCAGGGGAAGGCTGCGAGTGGCGAAGTCGACGAAGCTTTCGCTCTTCCTTGACTCGCGGCTGCTGGACGAGTACACTGTCACGCCGACTTCATCTCAGTACTGGTTCGTCTACAAGCCAGAAGCCAAGGACATAGGGACGCACGATCTGACCGTCAGGGCCGAGGGCTTGCCCGAGCCGGTCTTTCAGAGGTCCATCGCCGTCTCTCCCCAGGGGAAGGAAATGCTGCTCGAAGAGGTGAAGAAGTAGATAGATGGCCAAGTACAACTACGAGCTCCGGTCGATCAACTACTGGACCCTTTCCCCGGAAGAACAACAGCGCGTGAGAAGGGGTTTCATGAGCTTCCTTCACTCGCTCGCCGAGCCTATCAGCTTCAGGGTTCTGAGTGACGTGAGGGAGGTCGACGTGGGCGGGGACATCTGGAACAACCCGTACAAGAGGTTCTTCATAGAAAGCGAAGTGTCCTTGGAGCCGGCGATATCCTATCTCGGTGCGAAGAACGTCAGGGTCCCTTCCGTCCCCTCCCTCGACATCAAGACGGTTCTTCCTCTCATGATGGTCGATTCCGAATCGAACCTCGTGCAGGTGTTCAACGTCACCAACCTCAGCGGGAGCCTCGGGGTCGGCTTCCTGACGAGCCTGTACGACATCGCCTACGAGGTCAGGGTCGGCCTGGAGCCCGTGGACCAGTACGCGGCAGGCAAGATCGCGCGGGACCATTACATCTCGGTGGGGACCAGCCGCTGGATCAGGGCGAACGAGGGCCGGGCGGCCCTCGAGGAGGAGGAGCTCGAGTACGCACGGTCGAAGCTCGCGGCAGAGCTGATAGCGGCCGGAAGGGAGCGGTTGTTCAGGCTGAGGTTCAACGTCGTCCTCAGGGCGAAGACGCTCGACGAGCTGCGCGAGAAGCGGGAGCGGATGAACCAGGTGCTGAAAGGCCTGCTGATGTGCCAGGTCGACCACCCGAAGTACCTCCAGAAGCCGCTCTTCACGGGGAAGGGGCCCGGATGGGCCACGGGACGGTGGTTCTATCTGTCGGGTTCCACTGCGACGTCGTTCTTCCCCTTCGCCGGCCTCGACATAGTGGACCCGATGGGCGTGGTCGTGGGCCAGAACGGCCAGACCGGCGCTTACATCGTCTACGACTTCTACGACAAAGAGAACTTCAACGTGTCTATCATGGGTTCGACTGGGTCGGGCAAGTCCGTCCAGATCAAGTCGATGATATCCCGCCTTCTATTCAAGAATCCGGATGCGATGATGTACGTCTTTGACGCCATAGCCAAACCCGAGTACTCTGTCGGTCCGGACGGCACATACGAGAATTCCTTCGCTGGGATAACGAAGAGCGTGGTGCACCACTACAGGCGCGATGAGGGCGCGGGCCTCGACCCGTATTCGGTCTTCCCGGAGAAGAGGATGGCAACCGACTTCATCGCTTCCCTCACGAAGCTGGACGAGGACCCCGAGCTGTACGCTGACCTCGCCGTGTTCGAAAAGGAGGTGAACAGCGTCGGCGAGCTCCTGCAGAGGCTCGAGAAGGAGGTGGCACGCGAAGAGCTGCCGCAGAAGAAGCGGGACAGGCTCCTCCTGCTCCTGACGAGGCTGGAGGCGAACCTCGACCCCTACCTCTTCCTCTTCGCCGGCGAGATGAAGATCTATGACAGGATGGTCTTCGTCCTTTACGACATCCCGGACGAGAAGACGCGGGACGCGGCCGCCTTCCTCACCCTGTCGGCCCTCTGGCAGCAGGTCAAGAAGACGCCGACAGAGAGGAAGAAGATCTTCGTCCTGGATGAGGCGTGGGCGTTCATGCAGAAGGACCCCTCCACCGGAAAGATGTACTTCCCTCTCGCGGTGAAGTACATCCCTGAGATCGCGAGAGACGGGAGGCACTACCACCTCCTGTTCGTGGTCGCGACGCAGCTCGTCTCAGACTTCTTCGGCGTCGGCGACAAGGAGGGCCCGGGGAGGGAGGTAGTGGAGCTCTGCGCGACGAAGTACCTGCTGAGGCAGGATCAGAAGTCGGCAGCCGACACGCTCAGGGACAAGTTCGCCCTCAGCGAAGACGAGAGGGACGCCATCATGAACGCACGCCCCGGTGGCGGCATACTGGTGACGAGCGAGGGCAGGATCCCGTTCCATAACAGGCTCGGAAGCCTTGAGGAGAAACTCTTCTCGACCGCGCCGAGAGACATGAAAACTTGAGCCGCCCAAGGCTGAAGGGCGCGGGATCTCTAGCCCGCGCGTTTTAAGCGGCAAGCGGCCTTTCACTCAGTCGATACGGTTGGGCATCAAATCGGCGTTCGGTTTGACCGCGAGAGGGTATGTGAAAGCAGCCAGGGTGTTCGCTCTGGTCCTGATCTTGTCCTCTCCGTTCATCATGATCGCAATTGCCCAGACCGCCCCACCACCACTATCCAGCACTTTCTCAGTGATGGCCTATGACGTCAGCGTATCTACCCCTTATTCCGTTTACGTCCAAGCATCGGGGTCGGTTGCGTTATCTGGCCCTTCCACCTGGTCAGGAGGACCAATTCACTTCGGCGGGTGGGTAGACGTAAAGTACATTCATGGAACGTTCCCGGGGAACGCCAATCTCACTCTGTCTGCCAGCGACTTCACTCCATCATCGCTGGCAGACTACCCGTCAACCAGCGAAGCCACTTTTTCAGTCTCCGTGGTGGGGGCTGTCGCTTACGACGCTAGTCTGGTGTCAGGTGAAATTTATGCCTACAACTCAGCAGGCCAGGTCATCGGGGAGAGCCAACCCCTCTCTGCGAACAGCGAAGGGGGGAACCCGACCTACCTCCTCGCGATTCAGCTGCCCCTGATTAACGACTCGATGCTCGGGGCCACGGTCCCCCCGACCGACCAGGTCGGAAACCCGAGCCCGGTGATTCCCGTCAGTGAGATCTACAACTTCATCCTTGTGATAGCGCTCATTCTCGTCGGAGTGGGCGCGGCCTTCATGCTCTTCACAGGGATGGGCGGTGACAAGGAGAAAGGCGGGGGCCTCTCCGCCGTCCTGATGCAGGTCGTGATCAGCGTGGTGATCATCCTCGCCTTCCCCTATGTCTACGACCAGGTTGCGCAGCTGATCAACTACATGTCGCAGACGATCATAGCCTTCCCCAATTCCCCAGCATACTACAACACCGCAATACAGAGCTTGTGGGGCACGGCCACGAAAGGGGGCGGCTCCTGGGACTCCATCATTTCATCATCGCTGATAGATTTCGCGGTCTGGGTCATGGAGCTGATTGCCTACCTGATGGTCTACTTCCTGGGCACCGTCAGGATCCTCCTGATTGCGGTGATGGTCACGGCGTTCCCTCTGGCGGTCGCCCTGAAAACGATCCCGTTCACCAAGAAGCTGAGCCAGATGGTCGAAGACACTCTCTTCGGGCTGATGCTGGCCGCAATCATGTCTGCCATAATCGCGGGGGTGGCACTCCAGATAATCAACGGCTTCTCTGGTAGCTGGTTCCAACAGGCAATCGGCCCCTACCCTAACTGGGTGGCCATGGCGGCGATCTTCGCGATTGTCCTGATGCCCACCGTCTTCGCCCCCCTCACCGCGACGCTGATGCAGACCGTCTCACAGACTGCGATGACAGCGGGTGCGGTGGGAGTCGCCGCGGGGACAGGAGCGGCCGCACCCGCAGCCGGGGGCGCCGTTGCCGGTGGAAAGGCGGCATCTGGGGCCATGAGCGAGGCCGCGGCCGCAGGCAAGGGGCTTGGGGGTCAGCTCACCGCTGGCTTGAGCTCATTCGGCGGGACGTTCGCCCGCCTCGGGGCGGCGCCCGCCATCAAGAACGCCGCGATTGTTGGGGCCACGGGCTTGGCGGCCGCCGTGGGCGGGTCACAGGCATCGAGGGCGATGAGGATGGTCATGCCGCAGACCAAGGGTGCGGGGGACGTGATGAAGACTCACGCGGCGGAACAGCAGGCGGCGAGCGACCAGAGGTTCATTGGCCAGGCGGGCGACGCGTTTGGCGGCACTATACCGATTCTTGCAGGAACTCCTGCACCAGGGGGCCTCAGGGCATTCGACCCTGGCCAAAACGCCCACCCAGAGGCAGTTCAGTCTCTGCAGCGGCTCGCCCGCTCGGATGATTTTGCTGGGGCGTACAACTATGCCTATGAGCACAGAAACGCTTTCGGTATGAAAGATATGTCTCCCCCTTCGTCGGTTTCACCAGAGGCAAAGGCGGCAGTCGGTGCTCGTTTCATTCAGACGCTTCGCCCGTACAAGGATGACGAAGCCACGCTGGGCCGTATTGTAACAAACTTGAACACGGCCCATACTGGCCACGGTTTACCAAAAACGCAATTTTAGCGGGCAGGCAATGAGAGGCGTAGTGATATCGAGAAGTTAGACGCGGAGTTCCCCGTAGCGTGCGAATAAAGGGGCGAGGAACTCTTCGCAATTCTTCAGGTACTGTTCCACCTCTTCCTTCGGGTGATCTACCATTTCACCACGTGCGATTACTTCCAAGTCCTTCCGGAAACAATCGGCGTCCAATTGAGTCACTTCTATGGCCTGCTGAATGGTCCACATGAACTCGTGGCAATCTGTGTTGGTGATGAACTCCTTGACGGGATTCCACGTCTCCCAGTATCTCTTGCCGTAGGGACCGTTGTACTCTGTGGCCAGGATCTTCCGAACCCCTGCCATCTTTTCCCTCCACTCTTCGTCCTTCATGGTCCTGTAGCCCACCACCGGAACATCGGGCACTAGGGTGTGGAGCCTGGCGCAGAAGCGTTCTGCCTCGCTCCTTTGCTCACGGACGGAGCCAGGCCCGTCTGTCCCATGGCGTGGTATCTCGCACTTGAAGTCAAACTGCAGTGTCTCTATCTTCCCGCCGGCCGAGAATGCGACGGCGAGGATGCGCCTTTCGGGGATGCTGATGCTCCTCATCGTGCCCAGGTCGCATCCCGCCGACCGTCCATTCTTGTCCGTGAAAAGGAGGGTGTCGTTCGTCAGGGTCAGAGTTCCTACACCCAAGCCAGCCACAGACACGCCTTCTCTCAGTTCAGGCAGGCCCTTCCCCAGCCGGACCCTCCGCATCGTTTGCGTTTCCATTCCTGAGCATATTGTGCCTTCTGTATACTTAAGGGCCAATGGATGGCTCGCTTTCATACAACCCGTGAAGGGTGTGGGTTTTCCCGCTCGTCCGTTATAAGCTCCTTCGACCTCATTCAACAATGTCCGAAGAAAAACAACGCATCATCACAACAGTTGCTCATTCAGGCAAAAGCCTTCTCCTCACTCTCACAGACCAGCTCAGGAGCCTGGGAGTAAGCCCCGGCAACAAAGTGTCGGTAACCTGGGACGCAAAAGAGATCGTCATTCGGAGGGCTGACAAGCCATGAGCAGCAGAAGAGCACGCTCGATGAGCGTGTTGTTCGAGCACGCCCTCATCATACTGATCCTGTTCGCGATACCACTTCTGGCATCGTTCCTGGAGTACATAGCGGCCTCTTCGTTCGGCATCGCCCCGTTTCCGGCCGTGGGGTACGGCATCTCGTGCGTGACCAACACCGGAGGGATATGCACTGTCTGGACCCCTGCCACGGGAGCAACCGCGCCCACGATACCCTCTGGCCTCCTTACCCTCCTCAATGCCATCCTCATCTTCGTCTCCCTCCTACTGGGCGTGATAGCAGCGGTGAAACTGGGGCCGGCCCTCTTCGAAGCAGTGACCGGCGGGAACGAGTAGAAAGTAGAGAGACACGGCTCTCTCCTCCCCTTTGTTTTGTTTTAAGGCCGACGTCCCTGATTCTTTGATGGAGCCAGTCAGGCCCGCGCTGAAGGAGCCAGTGATCGCCTATCTGGCAAGCTACGCCGCAGGGAAAGGTCATCTTGCTCTCTTTCACCGGGATCGTCGAGGAACTCGGCGATCGGGAGGAAACCATTGCGGATCTCTAGGTCAGGGCGTAACCCTTGCCTTCCCTTTTCAGCAGGCCGCTGCCATCTCGTTATAATAGCTCCGCCTCCTATATGTCGATGAGCCCAGCCGACGCGCTTCTTTACACGCCTCTTGTCCAGTTCCTCATGATCTATGCCCTGCTCTACAGGCACGAGCCCTCCAGGCTCGCCCACCCGCTGAAGGAGAAGACTGGCATGAAGGCGTGGCACGAAGCCCTCGTGCAGGTCGGCCTTGTGAAGCAGGAAGTGGAGGTTCCGCCGGACACAAGGATAAAGAGGCACGTGCTGGAGATGATCCTCCCGACCGCCCTGCTCGCGGCGCTCTGCCCTGAGTTTTTCCTGCCCGTAGTCCTGGCGCTGGTCCCGGCTCTTACAGGCGTCCAGGGTCCGATGCTGTTCCTCCTGCAGTTCATCCCCGCTACGTACTTCCTGGCACTCCTCCGGCGGAACTACCTCGGGCCGCTCCCGATTCATCGCAACAGGAGCACGCTGCCGCTGCCCCGGATGAGCTCGATGGTGAGGTGCCTGGGAGAGAAGGAAAGCGAGGGGGTTTAGGGCGTTGGACCTGGACGACGTCCGCTTCTTCACTGTGGAGCTCAGGAACGGCCACGTGATGTCGACCCCGAAGTACGAGCCCGCGCAGGAGTTCGTGGGCAGCCTCATCCACGAGGTGTCCCTGAAAGGGCCGGAGTTCGCCTGGGTTCAGTTCGTGTTCAGGAACCTGGACTACCACCCCCAGCTGGTCAGCCTGAAGGCCGACCTCAGCTACTACAGGAAGTACGCCGACACGCCGGAGACGAAGACCGACGGCGAGGGAGGCGAGTATACGGTGGAGAGGAAGGAGAAGGGGACCGAGTGGTACAGAAGCATCCAGGAGAAGGTCAAGAAGATAGACGCTATCAAGCCGCAGCCGACGATCTCGATGGCGATCAGGGGGATGTGGGTGGGCGACGTTGACACGCTCGCCGGCCTCGGCGCTTTCAGCAACTGCAGCGACGAGTTAGACAGGCTCGCCGTAGTCCCGCTGCGCGACCCAAGGATGCTCGCCTGGCTGGTGAAGAGAAGGGTCCTGGCGGACCCGGCGGAGTATCTCTGGCACTACGGGACGAAGGCGAGGAAGGCCTCCCCCGAGTTGATGCTCACTACGGACGAGCTGCCCTACTACATCCACATACCGACGGGACCGATCATAGGCAGCCTCGGGTCGCTCGCCGATGCGTTCGGCGGTGCGGTAAGCAGGAGCACCACCAAGAAGACGCAATGGAGGATAGGTGGCGGGAGTCAGGGAGGGACGGAGGAAAAGGATGAGGCCGGGAAAGAGGGCGGCTTCCGAGTTGCGGCCGTCTCCAAGATCCCCGCCCTCAAGGAGAAGCCTGACGAAGCTGGCGCCGCAAGGCTGAGACACCTGGCCTCGAATTCTGAGAGGACTTTCGAGCTGACCTACTCGAAGGAGAGCGAGAAGACTGAGCTGTTGATCGGTTCGGGGACCTCGGGAGACCTCCGGCAATACGAAGACCTGCTGTCTTCGCTCTACGGTGGCATCTCGTTCAGGGACACGAACCCCATTCCTGCGTATCTTCGGATACTTGCTGAGCAGGTCTCGCAGCAACCGGCGCGACATCCTCCAGTGAATCGATTCGGGGGCTTCCTTGCGCACCTTCGCCCTCCGTTAAGAGCCACGTAGCATTCTCGATTCAATGGGCAACGAAGAAGGATACTATTTCTCGGCAGACGACTTCACCAGCCACATCTACGTCCTGGGGGGGACGGGCACAGGGAAGACAAACCTCCTCCTTCGGATGATGCTCCTCCTCCTGGGGGAAGAGGGGCAACGCGAGTTCCCCTGCTCCGTCGTCTTTATCGACCCTGCGGGAGACGCGTCTCTCCTCTTCGCTGAGACCCTCAAGGACTGGAAGAACCTCGCGATCCTCGACCCGCTGCACGTCAGCTTCGGCTTCAACCCCGTCGGGCTCTACCCACCGCTGAAGGACAAGCACGAGAAGGCCCTCCAGATGCAGACCCAGGTCGGGGAGCTCGTCGCCCTTTTGCAGGACCTGGTGAAGACGGACCCCTCGATGGCCCCCAGGCTGCACTGGATCTACAGGGGCACGCTCTTCTTCCTCTACAACTTCGGGGACAACGCCACGTTCCTCGACCTCTACAACTTCATGACCGAGCTGTCGAGGCGGGACAGGGAAGAGGTGGCGAGCATCTTCAGGAGGGCGGACATTGCCGAGGAGATATTCGTCAGGACGATGGAGGCGATCGCGGCGCTAGAAAAGAACGCCTACGCCCCCGTCCTCAACAGGATATCGAACTTCGTCATGCCACCTGACTCACTCACCGCCAGGACCTTCTGCGCAAGGAACACGACGCTCGACATGGAGGGGATGCTGGTGCCCGGGCGCGCCACCGTCCTGAGGCTCGACAAGTCCCTCCCCGGCGACTTCAGGGAGATGGTGACCGGCGCCCTGGTGATGAAGATCTGGTTCCTGGTCCAGGCGAGGGCACGAAGGCTCGAGCAGGAGGGGAAGGGTCCGTCGGCGAGGACACCGGTGATCCTCTTCATAGACGAGTTCCAGAACGTCCAGAAGCTCAAGATGCTGACGACGATGCTCTCCGAGGGGAGGAAGTTCGGCCTCAGCCTCTGCTTTGCCCATCAGTACCTCTCCCAGATAGAGACGGATGGGCTGGTAGACGCGATACTGGCCAACGTCGGGACGGTATGTGCCCTGCGCTGCAGTCCCGATGACGCCTCAAAGCTCTCCAAGGTCCTGGGAGAGAAATACAAGGAAGAGCTGGTCCTGATGCCGAAGTATCACATTGCCGTGAAGAGGAACTCGCAAAGCGCCTCGGGCTTGCAGGGGGCGGAGACGTGGCCAATAGACCCCATACCCGCTCCGGTTCACGCCCAGGATAAGGTCATCAACTTCATGCGCACGGAGATGGAGAAAGAGTACGGAGGTGCCGTCGAGGACAGGGTGCCGATCTACCAGAGCCTGCTCGAAGAGATGCTCGTCCAGAAGGGGCGCCCCCTGGTCGACTTCGTGAACGGCGCGATTCTCTTCTACCTGTTCTACTTCGCCCTGCCGGGCAGCGCGCACAGGCCGACCTTCGGCTACATGAGGTGGTTCTGCGAGGATAAGTTCGGGTGGAAGGACCCCAACATCCTGCTCAGGGCCCTGACCAAGCTGGAGGACCTGGGCTACCTGAGAAGCGCGGCGACGCTCGACCTGGTACTGGCGACGAATCCCGGCACCGGGGTGACCGAATGGAGGGAACCCGTCATGTCCAACGGGGACGAGGTGGACAGGGCGAAGTCGTACAGGTATGAGCTAACCGTCCTCGCCAAGGAGAAGTTCTTCGCCAGGCCAACGATAGTCTCTCCAAGGGCAGGCGGGCCGATACACCTGAGGGTCATGGACCATTACATAGCGAAGTACAGGAAGAAGTTCTGCTGGGTCACCGCCGACTACGGAGAGCGGCACGCGAAGCTCCCGGACCTGATCGTCTTCAGGCCATTAGAGCGCAAGAGCAAGGGGGATGCCGAAGAAGAGGAGGGGGTGAAGATCGACCCCTACCACTGGGACTACGAAGGCGCAACGGCCATCGAGATAGAGACGAACCCCAAAAAGAACCAGAAGCAGGTGAAAAAGAACTACGACAAGTGCACGGACAGGGAGTTTGGCAAGATAATCTTCGCAGTCATAACTGAGGAACACAAGAGCGACGTCGAGAGGATTCTAGCGGACAAGGACCCGACGAGCTTCTCGGTCGAGGTGGTGAAGGAGCTCGGCTTCTCCACGGAGGCGCTGAAGAAGGCGATCGAGGAGGAGGAGAGGGTCCCGAGCGAGGGTGAGGCCGGGGTCCCTCCTCTACCCGCCTCGGGCGGCGCCTCACCTCCGGCTGAATCGACCGGGGAACCTGCAACTGTCAACTCCCGCAGCACACCCACCGCTGAGGAGAAGCCACAAGGGGATGGACCTTCAGCCACACCTCAGCAACCTCATTCACCTGCGACTGAGACCGAATGCGGAGAACCCGATCTTGTTCCAGCTCAAACAGGAGCAAAGAGGTCGAGCAGGGACGATACGAGCGAGGCAGTCATGACGCGGGTGCTCTCCAGCGTCGGCATCGGCGGATTGAGCGGGAGGGACGAGATAGCGAAGGGATGCGGGCTAAGCGTGCGCACCACTTCGCGCCAGCTGGGGAAGCTGGTTGAGAGGGGCCTCCTTGTTTCATCGAAGAGGAAGTACATCATCACAGAGAAGGGGAAGGAGGCTGTGGAGAAGTTGAAGAAGGAGGTCCAGGTGGAAAGCAAGCCTGAGAAGAATGATTCTCTTCCCGTGAGGAGTTAGCCATGCGAATGGAGTCGTGCCGACGCTTTCTGTGTTAAATACTCATACACTCTCGTATCTCACCAAAATACACTGGTCACATCTTTGAGTGGCTGAGCGAAACCACCAATCCCGTCACAAACGACGGGTTCGTGCAGGGGTCGAGTGCAGATGCCTCGGCATCCTGACCGTCGGGGAAGGATTCCCCTGAAGAAACGGCGCGAAAGTCCGTCCAAGGGACGATTCTATCTCTCCAAGAAGTTCGTGCCAACTTGGCGCGAGTTCGTGCCAAAGTACGTGCCACCAACCGAGTTTGGTGCCAATTTGCCACGAGTTCGTGCCATCCTATCGCGTCAATCATCGAGTTCGTGCCACTTTGTCACGAGTTCGTGCCATCAGTTCGTGCCATCATCTGAGTTCGTGCCATCTTGTCACGAGATTGTGCCATCATCACGTGTGAACGCGTGTATTCAGCTGGAAAGAACTGAGGTTCGGCTTCTGCGAGCCTCTCTACCATTCACGGGAAGCC
This sequence comes from Nitrososphaerales archaeon, assembly GCA_050011215.1. Lineage (GTDB taxonomy): Archaea > Thermoproteota > Nitrososphaeria > Nitrososphaerales > Gagatemarchaeaceae > UBA183. Next base: position 8,788 of record JBEKJM010000001.1, on the reverse strand, counting down.
CCACTCGAATTATCTGATGAGAGTAGGCGGCGACCTCTGGTTGACCGTAATCCACCCGGATAGCAATGTCTGGGACCAACGGCCATCCTCTGGGCATGCTGATGCCTTCTATCCACCCAGACGGATGTAAAACAACTCCTCTGCTATCGGCCTCAGGAAGAATGGCCTGCACGGAGGCTCCACCCCCGACCTTGACAGGTCCGGGCCACAGCTGAAACCAAGTTCCAACCCTGCCACAGGGAGGGAACGCCGCTGTGACCGGAGGACCTGCAAGAAAGACCGTACTGGGCGCATTTTTGGCCCGTGCCTTCCCGTTGGGGAGAAAGTGGAGCGTCCGAGGCTGCCCATTTCTTGCTGCACAGTTTCTGGCCAAGAAGAGGAGGTGGTGCGCTGTCTCCATTCGAACCATGGGCGCGCGCCAGGACGAAGGCAGGAGGTACGACAATGTCGTCGGTTCCAAGGTATCTGAAGGGTGGGCTCGGGGGAGATCCCCGTGACAGCGTCAGGGCGCTGGAGGCCCTGAGAGGTTCCAGGATGGCACCGCAGGAGAAAGAGGCCTGGCTTTGCGTCCTGGAAGCGACTCCCAAGGAGGACGGGACAGGATGCTGAGGGAGATCAAGGCCCTGGCCGAAGGCAAGGCCGCCATCCCATCCGACCCAGACATACGGGCGAAAACAGGCCAGGCATCGAAGAGCCGGATGAGCAAGTTCGGCGCAGCCAACGAGGCGGCGCTCTGGAGCATCCAGGAAGAGCTGGTGACCAAGAGGATGGAGGCTCTGGCTGAGAAGCTCGGCCTATCACCAGAAGAGTCGCAAATCGATGTCCGCAGGACCGCCAGCGGCCGGTGCTTCGGCCTGCTCCGGTTCATCGTGAACATCGGGTACGGCGTCAGGGAAGTCACGGCAGTCGAGTACCGCCCACCCGAACACGGTCCTGACAACGCGCAGGCGTTGGCCCGGGGCTACTTCGGCAGCAGCGCGAACACGGCTGCAGACATCCTGGCAAGCATGGACTCCCTCAAGCCGACCGAGGTCGCGGCATGGACAAACGGCAGGCTGGCCTTCCTTGACGTTGTCATGGAGGGAATAGGAGCGTCGGTCAGGGTCTGCACGAAGCCGGCGCCTGGACCAGAACCAGCGAGCAAGGGACCCGAGAAAGAGGGCGAGTGAGACGACCGCCATGCTTTCGGTCCCCTACAACGTCGAGAACGTCCCCCACAGGACTTGGATGAAGGCCCTCTGGATGATGAAGGGGGACACTGCGGGCGCGAAGAGGCTGGCCAGACTCCTCGACGAGTCGATTCTCCCCATGGTGGAGGATGGGGAGAAGCTCTTCGGAGGCAGGGTGACGGCGAGGATACTCCTAGAGAAGGGAGTTGCTGAACTCCTCACCAAGATCGAGGACAGGCAACTCGGGAGACTTCCCTCCAAGGTGCGAAGGCGCGTACGCCACTGGTATGCTAGCATCCCTGTGGCAAGCGTGAGGATGCGCGTGAGCGAAGAACCTAGGCGCGGGACTTGGCTCGGACTATGCGGGCCGGACGTGGTCACGTGGACCGTAAACGGGGTTAGGATCCCCAACGAAGTCATAGCCGAGCAGACGCTCAGGGAAGCGGCTGCCGAAGGCATAAGCCCGCCAAACGGCGTCTGCGACCGCATACCCGCCGTCGTCTCCACAGGAGAACCCGACGGCTTAGACATCGAGGACTACGTGAAAGGCCACCTGAGGTACTGCGGGCGCCTTCCCAGGGGTGCCACCTACCTCGGGACGATAAGGTCTGAGGAAGACGTGGAGAGCGCGAGGCAGGTCCCGGGATCGTTCGCCGTTCAGGACGAGAGAGGCGAATGGATGCTGTTCTGCATCAACCCGGGACACGCCGGGCATTCCGACTAGCCGAATCAATCCAGCGACCAAAGGAGGTATCGAAACTTGAGGAAACTAGGGTCAACTGCGTACGAAGAATTCGCCAGCCAGGACAAATGTCCTGAGTGCCGGACGAAGCTGGTGGACGCCGGAGGGGAACTCGCATGCCCTTCCTGCGGCTTGGTGCTGGGAACCAGCCTGTCGTCTGGAATCTCGCAAGCGTCAGTGACCACGCTGGAAGTCTTGGGCTCGTACGTCGGGCGAGTACCGAGCAGGGGAGAACACGGCCCCAAGGCCGGCTACGTCTTCGGAGTAACGAGGCTGAGGGCGAACGCAATCGGGCGCGACCTTTCGTCCATTCGGTGCTCGAGGCTCATAGAGAGGGTGTCGTGCAGGTTCCTACTGCCCAGGGGAATCGTTCAGAACGCGATCCAGACCGCCGGGAGACTGCTGCCGGACAGCAGGATGTATCGCGTCGCGATGCCAGCGATATCTGCCTATTCGCTCCTCTACGCCTGCAGGTCGGCGGGAATCTCCCACGTCGGGTTCAGCGACGTGCAGAAGGCATATGCGGAGACAGGCCACACAGTCTCTCTGTCTCAGCTGCTGCGCATCGGAAGGGAGTCATCCCTTCCTCTTCCCGCAATCAGAACCGAGGGGCTGGTGCAGAGAGCCGTGGCGAGACTGCGGTCTGACGCCGCGGTCCTGGACCGGATTAAGGGGGCGAACCTGGACGAAGGCAGGTACTTCGCCAGCCTGCTGGAGGCGGCGAGGGAGACGGCCGAAGACGCCGGCGGCCTGGGAGGTTTCAATCCCAAGACAGTGGCTGCAGGCTCGGTCTGGCTCGCTGCCCTAAGCATCGGACCGAAGGTGATCAGGCAGAGAGAAGCGGCGGAGGCCCTCGGGATCGCCGAGTATACCGTTAGAGAGTTCTGCAGCAAATTCAGAAAGCAACAGGAGGCGAGATGAAAGATGGTCGGTTTCAAGGACGTGCAGTTCATGAGCGCCAGGGAGAAGGAACTGGTCCTGGCCCAGTGGAAGAGGTTCATGGAGCGGGGCTTCGGCTTCGAACACTTCACAGACAGAATCTACAAGCACCTCACGCTCCATTGCTCCTTCATAGCTCATTTCAACAGGAACGGCTTCTACAGCACATACTTCGAGAACCCCGAGGCCACGATCAGGTTCCTGAACCAGTTCGACAGCGACAATGGTCTGCGGTCCGCCGAGTACGGGAGCACGTGGTGGCTGGAGGGAGACTACGCCGACATCAACAGGGCGATGTGCGAGGTCGTTGACGCGATAAAGGGGAGGCTCTACTCTGAGCTCACGCAGAAGGCAAGGGGAAGGGACCTGGCGATCGCGAGCCAGCTGCTTGCCAAGCACGGAATCCACTACTCGCCTCCGCGGACCCTGGCGAGAGGTCAGAGCCCTCCCCTTCAGTGAAAGGAGGCGGAAGCTTGGAAAGCCATCAAGAACCAGACCTGGAACTGAAGGGCCTCGGCAACTTCTACGGGTCGGAGCACTACTACCGCCTGATGGGCGGCATCAACGCGACCGACGGTGTCCACTACGTCATGGAGAACGGCTACTCATGGTTCGTCACAGACGCGGCCGTGATCCTCAGGATGGAGCCGAAGGTGCGCGGGCAGGACTTCGTGGTCGTCCGCCTCAAGTTGCTCCCAGAAGGAAAGGCCAAGGCCGTCTATGAGGATGGGAACGACAACAACCTCTACGAACAGAGCTACGACTTCACCGACGCCAAGAAGGAACTGGAGCTCTTCTTCGCGGACGACGTGATCATGCTTGCAAGCGAATACTGAGCCTGCAAGGCCCCGCATGAGGTTCCTCGAAGAGAGGGCCGAATCGCTGGTCTTCCTCGACGACTCCACCGTAAGGGTGGTCAAGAAAGACTCCTACAACGTCGTCAAGTACAAGATGTTCAATGGCTTGACGATTAGATACGTAGCCAGAACCGGGACCGACACTCTCAAGATCGAGGAGGAGCAAGATGGGAGCGCCTTCCTTTGCGAACTCAACGGCCGTGTGGTTCGTATATGCGACGTGACATCGGTGTCGCTGGCGATAATCGAGCAAGCGGCCACAGGTTCCATCGAACCCTTGCTCAGACTCTGGCATTGGCACGCTCTCCTCGAGGAGCTGGAGCTCACAGTCCAGCCCAACTCCGGCATGATCAACGTGACTAGGGAGGGCGTCCTCTCAATTCCAGCTGGGGTGCGCGTAGATGTCCTCGAACGCAGCAAATACGGAGACGGGTCCAAGGTCGCGAAGATCCTCTTCACGGCGACGGGAAAGAACGACTGGCTGTACAGGGCCTTCAGGAACCACAGCTACGCCGTCGCTCTGATAGGTAGAGATGAGACTGCTCAGGTGTGGCTGCATTACGCGCCACCCGAGTACAGGGACAGGGCACTCGCCGACTGCGAAATCTGGCTCGCCGGAGGCGGGCCCGGAGACGCCGTCGTATTCTGGACGTTGCGATGAGAGAAAACCGTTCGACAAACAGATTGACAAATCCAGAAAGCACTTGGAGGTGCATGTAGAATGGACATATTCCGACAAGGTGACGTGATCGTAGCGCCGTGCAGCATACCGAAGGGCGCGAAGCAGACTGGGACTGAGGTCCGAATAGCGAGCGAGACGGGCAACCCGCACGTGCTGAAGGGCAAGGTCTTCTCCTCAGGGAGTCAGCAGTACGTCGTGCTCGACGAGCCGACCGAGATGACCCACCCGCAGCACGCGCCGCTGTCTCTCCAGCCCGGGTCGTATGAAGTCAGGACCGTAAGGGACTACATCGGCCGGGTCATGCTGGATTGAGCAGAGCCACGAGTCTGAGAGGAGGGGGCACACGCTCGCCCCCTCGCGTCTCAGGAGGCGCCTTCGAAGTATGACGCAGGAGATCAAGATATTCAAGCCCACCCTTGTCGAGGAGAATCCCCTCCCGCTGGGGAGCGAGGAGCTCTCCTACGCGCCGAAGCTGCAACAGGCTTCCAGCGGCGGGATGATCAAGGTCAAGCTGGAGGAGGACGTGATAATCCAGAGGGTGTCGCGGGACCTCTACGCCAACCCGAAGTCTGGCTTCAGGGAGTTCTACAACAACGAGTGCAGGGCGTGCAGGACTGCCTCCCGAGTCTACGGCGCGAAGCCGAGCGTCGAAATCACCATCATCCCGTCGCAGCGGAAGCTCGTGATCCAGGGAGTGGAGAGCCTCGGCATGTCGCAGGACAAGTTCCTGCAGGTCTACTCCGTGCTGGGCAGGAGCGACAACTTCTCCGGCGACGAGGTAGGAATGTTCGGCCTGGGCAGGGCCGCGTACACCACTCTGACCGACACGATGGTCCTCGAGACGTACTCCAGGGAGGACAACAGCAGGTACGCGGTCATGGGAAAGAGCGGCGTGGCATACAACCTGCTGCCGCAGCCCGACCTGGACTGCTACGGAACAAGAGTGACCTTCGTCCTCGACGCGAAGATATCGCTTCCCGACCTGCTGGAGTACATCGTCGACTGCACGGCGTTCTCTGGGGTTGAGACCTTCCTCAACCTGGAGGAGGGCATGGACCTGCAGAGCTACTACAGGTCCGACATCCCGAAGGAGAAGGGAAGGCACAGGCTCGGCCCGAAGAAGTTCGACGAGCGCCTGGAGCAGATGGTCAGGAAGACGAACGCCTGGCACGACGTCGTCAGCTACTTCCCCCTGCACATATCAGACGAGGACTTCGAGCTCTACGCAGCCTTCGTCGTGAGGAAGGACTACAAAGGCCTCGCCGTCACCTCGGAGAGCTCGGACGAGAAGGAGGTCCGCCTCCTTGGCGCCCCCGTCGACTCAAGGTTGGAGCTGCCCTTCTCGGCCTGGATACTGAACCTCAAGGACGAGCGCAAGTACCCTCCGACTGCGGACAGGGAAAGGCTGACCGACCAATCCACGAAGACGATCCAAGAGAGGGTGGAGTCGAGAATCCCCGAGGCCATCAAGAACATCTTCGTAGGCTCGGTCGCAGAGTACAACGACTCGGAGTTCAAGGAAGTGCTGCAGGGATACCACGCTCTGGGACTGGAGAAGTTCCTCCCTCCCGAGACGCTCGACGTCTGCAGGTTCGTCACCCTTGAGGTGAAGTGCTACGGCGAGAAGGAGAAGAAGAGCCTCTCGGAGCTCCTCCCGGCGAGGGGCGGGCTGTTCTACCTCCCCACGCTCAACGGGCACAAGGTGGTCATGATCAGGTCGGTGGACCCCGAAGCCGAGGTATTCAGGTTCGTGAGAGATAACGAGACACCTCTCGAGGAGCTGCTGGAGCTGATCCAGAGGCACGGCGTCAGGCTCGCCGACGAGTTCCTCCGCGAGAACAAGCCGTTGGTCAAGAGGGAGGAGGTGCCACTAGGAGACGCCGTGGTCCACACCGCCGGCACGGCGTACTACAGCTGGGGCAGGTTCGAGACGGTGAGGAGGCACGTCACGAGAGTGGAGGCCGATGCGCTCGACGGCACGCCGATCAGGCTCCCCAAGGGCAAGATGCAGCCGTACCTCTACCTGCTCTCGACCTTCAAGACGAAGCACAGGCTGGTGAAGGATAACAGGCGGATGGGCGGCGGCACCTCACTGCAAGAGTTCGTCGGGACGCTGAACGGGAAGAAGGTCCTCACCAACAGGGGGAAGCTCACCTTCAACGAAGTGGCTACCCTCCAACGCGACCCGCGCCTCGTCCTCTACAGCGACCCCGCGCTTTCAAGGCACTTCACTGAGAGAGACGACCTTCTGGTCTTCGGCGACGACGACCTCCTGTTCGAGCTGGCCGTCTTCCTGACCTACAGGGGCACCAAATTCCAAACGGACCTCTCGGGCCACGAGGAGTTCAAGGAGTTCGGAGAACCCCGCAAGCTGTACGCGTATCACTTCGTAGGCTACGCCGACTACGAGAAGCTGGGCGACTCCGAGATACTCTACAGCGTCATACACGTCGAGAAGGCGGTCAAGGATGGGCGCCTGAGGGGGCTCTTCCTCAATGCGGCCCAGTGGAGCAAGAACGCGGAAGAGGTCGCAAAGATGAGGAAGGACGTGCTCTCCTTGGACCGCCAGATTTCAGAATAGCGAGACAGCAAGTGGAGGTGAGAGGTTGTCAGATCTAATTGTGGTGCTTGAGGCGGTATACGACAATTCAGACATCATGACGGATTACTTCGCCAGGGACACGCCCTACACCAGCTGGTATGTCTGCGAATATCCGGGCAAGGCGGTGACCGAGGCCAAGATGAGGGCCGCCCTCCGGCGACTCCCTGAATGGCTGCATGGGTACGACTGGAAATGGCAGATAGGGGAGGACTACTCGATGTCGGACCACCCGCGCGGGCAGCTCAGGGCTGATAGACAGACAGGAATCCTGGTCTACGTGGGCTCCAGCAACTCGGGGAGAGAGGTCAGCTTTCTCCTGTCGACCGCTAGCGAGAGCATCTTCCTCATGAACAACAGGAAGGATGCTCTTGTTCCGGCGACCCTCGATAAATTCAAGACCCTTATCGTAAGGAAGGAGGAAGAAAGGCTGACAAACAGAGAACGGGCCCTCAGGAAGACAGGCTCGAGCATCATAGACGCCACTGCCAACGCCGGGTCTGCGCGACCGAGTCCAGCCCAGCCCGCAGACAAGACACCCGGGGAGCTCAGAGCCATCTTCGACGGGATGAATCAGAGCGAGAAGGTGGGTGTCGCATTCGGCATGTTCCCGGCCAGACTTCAGGGCCTTACGCACAACGATGTCGTGGGGCTGATGAAGCTGCGAGAGGAAGTCGGACCGCGGATGACCTTCGACGACAAGTAGAGGAGGTGCGGAAAATGGCACACAGATTGCCTGAATTCAAAGGCTACACGGTGGACCGACGGCTCAGGGAGTTCCGGAGGATGGTCTTCGCCGAGATGCCGGAGTTCATACCCTTCCAGAGTGAGAAGGGAAGAGAGCTCACGGCAGAGATGCGCAAGAGGCCTTGTCGCTTCTGCCATCATCAGAAAGGAAGAGACGAACACAAGGCCTCCGGAAACGAGGACTGCAGATGCTCCTGCAACCACTGAGAGATAAGGAGGTGAGAACCCAATGGATGAAGGCAACGGTCAGTCGGAAAGGCTAGACTCTCTGAAGGACGATCTCCAGAGGGATCCCAAGAGGTTCTTCGGGTGGGTCTTGGAGCTGAGGGACGAGGTGCCCAAGCTCCGGGACAAGCTCGAAACTGCAGAACGCATTCTCTCCTACGTGCTGGACTGCGGGACTCTCGACCTTGAGTGCATCTACGACATGGAGACGAATCATCCAGGCACGGTCGAGAGAGCGATCGAGCTGAAGGAGGAGCTCGGCAGCATAAACTTCGGGAACTTCGTGATGGCGGCAAAGGACAAGGCCCTCAGTGAAGTCGAGGATGAGATCGCCGAGGGAGACACCGAGAGCTTCCGCGACATGATAGTCGACGACAACTACGTGGCCTGGGGAGGCGTTGCCGCGTACGGAAGCTACGAGGGGGAAGACAGAGAAAGGAATCAGAGCAGACAGGAGCTGTTCGCTGACTTCGTCAGCGGGTCCCTCGACAAAGACCGCTTCCTCGAAGAGTACCAGAAACTCTTGCCCGAATCCGACGTTAAAAGCGATCAGGCAGCAATGGTATCAGGTCGAGATGCAGAAACCTAGGAAGAATGACTCGGAGGTGATTGCCGATTGGAGACGCCATATTCAGGAATGACCGAGATCAAGGAGGCAGCCACCTTGGAGGAGGCCAACCGCCTCCTGGCACAGGGCTTCGTCCTTGTGAAGGTGATGGACAGGATGGTCTACGTGGTCGGCCTGCCGAAGGCCGTCAGCGAACGAAGCGTCCAGGGCAACGGAAACAACGGTCAGGCGGGCAACGGCGGGTCGGTGCACATGGAACA